>DALYJJ010000012.1:30323-43646 GCA_031969915.1 Bryobacteraceae bacterium
GGCGAGCGCGCGGGTCTCGGGCACGGTGCCGGGGGCGGGGACGCGCCTGACGGCCAGTTACCTGTGGACGGACTATCGCTCGCTGACGCCGGTACACGCCTACATGACGCAGAGCTACGTACCGCTCACGGGGTTGAACGTGAGCGTGCGCCAGCCCATCCCGCGCCCGAGCGGCATCCCCGGCCGGCTGGAAGCGTCGGCGGAATTTCGCAATCTTCTGGCGCAGGGATATCTTCCGCTCTCCTCCGATGCCCGCCGCCTGCTGCTGATTCAAAGCCCGCGCGCGATGCGCGGCGGCCTCAGCTTCATCTTCTAGGCTGCGCGGCCCCGCCCGCGCCTATGGTAGCCTCCAACCAATGGGAGACCGTCGTTTGCAGGATGTGGGAGGTACGCCGGGCGGACTGGGCGAATTCCTGATCGGGCTGATGATGGCCTGCGCGGGGGCGTATCTGGTGACCAACCAGGTTTACGTGGAAAGCTCCTACTGGAATTTCTTCGGGGCGAACACGTTCGGAATCACGCTGATTCCGTTTCTGGCCGGGGTGGCCTTTCTGTTCTGGAACGGGCGGAGCATTCCCGGGTGGCTGTTGACGCTGGCCGGGGCGATCTTCATCCTCACCGGCATTCTGCTCAACCTGCAGATCTACTTCCGCCCCGCGACGCTGTTCCACACGCTGATCATGCTGATCCTGCTGGTGGGCGGCCTGGCGCTGATCGCGCGCTCGCTGCGGCCGCATCGTTCACCGGCCTCCGAATCGTGACACGAACCGTTTCCGCGCCCCACATGCCGTCCACTCTCATCGCCTGGAATAACGTCTCCGTGATGCGCGGCGAGAAGCTCGCGCTCGACGGGGTGACTCTGCGCATCGGCGCGGGCGAGCACGTCGCCATCGTCGGCCCCAATGGGTGCGGGAAATCGACGCTGGTGAAGACCATAACTCGGGAGTTATATCCGCTGGCGCGCCCGGGCTCCTCGCTTTCCATTCTCGGCCGCGCGGATTGGAACATCTTCGAGCTGCGCGACGCGTTGGGCATCGTGTCGAACGACCTGATGGCCCAGTGCACGCGCGACGTGAAGGGACTGGAACTGGTGGTCTCCGGCTTCTTTTCGAGCATCGGCATCTGGCCCAACCACGAGGTGACGGGGGAGATGGAATCCCGCGCCTGGGAAGCTCTCCACCGGTTGGAAGCCGGTTATCTGGCGGACCGGTACACGGACGAGATGTCTTCGGGCGAAGCGCGCCGGCTGCTCATCGCGCGGGCGCTGGTGCACCGGCCGCGGGCGATTCTGTTCGACGAGCCGAGCAATTCACTGGACCTCTTTGCGCAGGCCGAACTTCGCGGTTCGCTGCGGAAGCTGGCCGCCGAAGGCGTGGGCATCGTGCTGGTGACGCACCATCTCTCGGATATCATTCCGGAGATCGACCGGGTGGTGATGATGAAGTCCGGGCGGATCGCGGCGGACCTGGCGAAGGAGGAAGCGTTGACCGAAGAGCGGCTGAGCGGCCTATTCGGCACGCCGGTGAGCCTGGTTCGGAAGGACGGCGCCTATCACGCCTGGTAGCGGCTACCAGCGCGGCAGGACGCGCTTCCAGTTGGGATCGACGTGGCGGCGCATTTCCGCTTCGTCATCGCGCTTGCGGTAGGGCAGCTTGTCATAGCGCTCGCGGAGGCGCGCCAACTGGTCGCGGTCGAGACTGACGCCGAGGCCGGGCTTATCGGGAACGGGCACGGCGCCGTTGACGAACGGGATGCGGCCGCCCTCGACCACTTCGTCGCGGCCGGTCTGCCAGGGATAGTGGGTATCGCAGGCGAAGGTCAGCCTGGGCGCGGCAGCCGCGGCGTGGGTCATGATCATCAGGCTGACGCCCAGGTGATTGTTGGAGTGCATGGAGAGGCCGAACCCCAACAGTTCGCAGGAGTGCGAGAGCTGCTGGAGGGCGCGCACGCCGCCCCAATAGTGAGGATCGGAGAGCACGATCTGCACGGCGTCCTTGCGCCGGGCCTCGGGCAGATGGGCGAAGCAGGTGACGGCGACATTACTCGCCAGGGGGGTTTCGTTGCCCTCGGCCAACAGCCGGCGCCGCACCTCCGCCATCCCGTCCATGCCGGGCGCGGGGTCTTCGAGGTAGCCGCCGAGGGAGAGTTCTTCCTGGAGCGAGCGGCCGACATGGACGGACGTTTCCACGCTCCAGGCGCAATTGGGATCGATGCGCAGCGGATACCGGGCGCCGAATTCAGCGCGCAGGGCGCGGATGGCGGCGATCTCTTCTTCCGGTTCGAGCACACCGGCCTTCAGCTTGATCTCGCGGAAGCCGTACACCTCGACCATGCGGCGGGCCTGGCGGACGATGGACTTCGGATCGAGGCACTCGCCATATTCGTCCTCGCGCCGGTCGCCGTCCAAGCCGCCGCCGCCGGCGTGCTTGTAGAACAGGTAGGCCGAGTAGGGCACGGCATCGCGGGCCCGGCCGCCCACGACGTCGCAAAGCGGTTTCTTGAGGGCTTTGCCGATGATGTCCAGACAGGCCACTTCCAGGGCAGCGAAGCTGCGGGTGTGGACGTCCATCGGGTTTTCGCCGGGGACCAGCCAGGTTTGGGAGCGCTCGGAGGCATCGGCCGCGCGTGCGTTCAGGTCGAGCCAGAGCCGGGTGAGTTGGAAGGGGTCCATTCCGAGGACGCGGGGGCGCAACGCTTCGAGCGCGGCCAGCGGGCGGTCTCCGCCGTAAGTCTCGCTGATCCCGGTGATGCCCTCGTCGGTCTCGAGTTCGACGATGGTTCGAAGCGCATAGGGCGCGTGAAGACCGTAGGAGCTTCGGAGGGGAGGGTCGGCCACCGCAATGGGGTGCAGCTTCATGCCGCTGATGCGCATGGCCGATAGCTTATCGAATCGAAGAGCGGGCTACTTGCGCATGCCGCGGCGACGGTTCCGCACACGGCTCTGGCGCAGCTTCAGTTTCTTGCGCTTCGGCTTGCTGATGATGAAGGTGCCGCTACCGAGGTATTCGGCCTTGAAAAGCTTTTCGTTGTCCGCCACTGCGATTCTCCTGAATGTAGATACAAACTCTCATTGTAGCGAAGCAGAGGCGTGTTCCGCTTTGGCTATTCTGGAAGCAGGTGGCCACCGAATCCTCCGCCGTCGCGTCCCGCTGGCAGGACGCCTTCCGCGCACTTCGCCATCGCAACTTCCGGCTGTACACGATCGGGATCGTGGTGTCGCAGTCCGGCACATGGATCCAGAGCGTGGCGCAGAGCTGGCTGGTCTACCGGCTCACGGGCTCGGAGTTTCTGCTGGGCCTGACGTGGTTCTTCACGCACATCCCGGTGCTCGTGCTGGCGCCCGCCGGGGGCCTGGCGGCGGACCGCTGGCCGCGGCGGACCATCGTCCTGACCGCGCAGTCCTGCGCCATGGTGCAGGCACTCGCCCTGGCTGCGCTCACGCTGAGCGGCCGGATCGAACTCTGGCACGTGATGACGCTGGCCTTGCTGCTGGGCGTGATCAACGCGTTCGACATACCGGGGCGGCAGTCCCTGTTCGTTGAACTGGTGGGGCGCGAGGAGCTGCTGAACGCGATCTCGCTCAACTCGGCGGCGTTCAACCTGGCGCGCATCGGCGGACCCGCGATCGCCGGACTGCTGATTGCGGCGCTGGGCGAAGGCTGGTGTTTCCTGGTGAACGGCGTTAGCTTCACGGTGGTGATCGTGTGCCTGGCAGCGATGCGTTTGCCGCCTCCGGAGCGGCCTGCCGATGGGGCGGCGGCGGCGCGCCTGGGCGAAGGCTTCCTGTATGCGCACCGCACGCCGGCCATCCGCGCGCTGCTGGCGATGAGCGGGGCGGTGAATTTGAGCGGCGCGCCGGGGGTGGCGCTGGCGCCTTTTTTCGCGGACGGCATTTTCCAACGCGGCTCAGTCGGCTACGGCGTACTGACGGGCGCGCTGGGACTGGGTGCGGTGGCGGGCGTGCTGAGCCTGGCGCGCCGGCGGGGCGTGGAGGGGCTGCCGGGGGTGATCGTCACGAGTTCGGTGCTGATGGGCGGGGCGCTGGTGTGTTTCGCGTGGGCGCCGTCCTACTGGATTCTGCTGGCCACGATGCCGCTCATCGGGTTCGGCGTGTTCCGGCAGAACGCCTCAGCGAACACGCTGATCCAGACGCTGGTTCCGGATGCCTACCGTGGACGGGTGATGGCTCTGTATTCGATGATGGTGATTGGGTTCCTGCCCCTGGGCAGTCTCGCCGCGGGCACGCTGGCCGAGCAGATCGGGGCGCGATGGACCGTTTTCCTGGGAGGGGTTTTGTGTCTGGGCGCCGCGGCGGTTTTCCGGTTCTTGCAGCCTCCGTTCTCGTCTTCCCGCTAGGGGCGTTGGGGAACGACCGGTTTTCGGGCGCCGAGGCGATACTCGGCGACCTGGCGAAGATCACCGGCCTGGCGGTGAAGCGCAAGGTGCCGGCGGACTCGATGAACCGGGAGCGGCTGAAGGTCTACCTGGAAGAGCGCATCCGCGAGGCCGTGAAGCCGGAGGAGATCCGCGCCGAGGAGGTTACGCTCAAGCGCTTCGGCTTTCTGCCTCCGGAGTTCGACCTGAAGACGGCCACCATTGAGCTGCTGACGGAGCAGGCGGCGGCATTCTACGACTTTCGCAAACGCCGGCTCTTCGTGCTGGAACACACCTCAGGACCGCTGGAGGACAGCGCGTTGGTGCACGAACTGGCGCACGCCCTGGCGGACCAGCATTTCCGGCTGGAGAAGTTCATTGAGGGCGGCGGCAAGAGCGACGACTCCTCCACCGCGCGCATGGCTGTGATGGAGGGCCAGGCCTCGTGGCTGATGGCGGAGTACACGGCCCGGCGTTCCGGCGGATCGCTCCGCGATTCACCGGCCGTGCTGGAGGCGCTGACCAACCCGGGCGCGCTGGGCGGAGAGTTTCCGGTGTTCTCGAAGGCGCCGCTTTACCTGCGCGAAACGCTGCTGTTTCCGTATACGCGGGGCACGGCGTTCCAACACGCGGTTTATCTGCGGCTGGGGCCGGCGGCGTTTGCCGAGGTGTTCCGGCGGCCGCCGGCAACCACGCAGCAGGTGCTGCATCCGGAGCTGTACTTCGAGCGGCGGGAGCCGGCGCGGCCCGCGTTGCCGGAGGCGCCCACGAGGGGGTGGCGGGAACTCGCCGCCGGAACGGTGGGCGAACTGGATCACGCGATTCTGCTCCGGCAGTACGCGAGCGCGGCGGAGACGGCGCGTTCAACCAGACCTTCATGGCCGGCAAGGAATACGCCGAGTGGGTGGGGAGGCATGCGGCGGAGGCGGCGCGGCTGGCGCCGGAATGGCGCGGAGGCCGGTATCGCGTGCTGGAAAGCAAAGGCGGGGCCACCGCTTTGCTGTACGCCTCCGAATGGGCGACGCCGGAGACGGCCGGCGCGTTCTTCGCGTTCTACCGGCGGCTGCTGTTGGGAAAGTGGAAGGCGGTGACCTTCGAACAGGAGGAAGCCCACCGGCTTGCGGGTAGCGGCAGCGGGGGGCCGTTCGTGGTGGAGTGGAACGGCTTGCAGGTGAAAGCCGTCGAAGGAGTGAAGACGGTAAAATGACAATTGTGCGCAGACTGAGCACTCTTTTCCCCGCGGCCCTGGCCGCTTTGCCCGCGCTGGCGTGGTTGGCCGTCCCGTCGCCCGCGGCGGTGATACCGCGGCCTTCGCCGGAGCTGGTGATCGAGATGGTGGACGGCAGGAAGGTCTCAGTGGGGCAGTTCAAGGGCAAAGTAGTGGCGCTCGAGATTCTGCTGACCACGTGTCCCCATTGCCAGGAAGCCTCGCGCATCATGAACAAGCTGAAGGCCGAGTATGGGCCGAAGGGCTTCGAGGCGCTGGGCGCGGCCATCGACCCCGGTGCGCGCGAAGCGCTGCCCAACTACATCCGGCAGTTCGGCAGCAACCTGACGATCGGAATCATTCCGCGGGAGAAGGCGTACGAGTTTCTGCAGCAAAGCGTGATGGTGGGTCTGCAGATGCCGCAACTGGTGTTTATCGACCGCAAGGGGAACATCCGGGCGCAGTACGACGGCCGCTCGCCGTTCTTCATGAACGAAGAGCGGAACATGCGGCAGCACATTGAGGAGTTGTTGAAGGAAGCGGGCGGCGCGGCGCCGGCGAAGAAGGCGGCCGCGAAGAAGGGTTCGAAGTGATGAAGACGCTGCTGCTCACCGTGCTCGCGCTGGCCTGGCCCGCGGCCGGCGCGACGCTTCCGCGCCCCGTGCCGCCGATGTCGATCCCGCTGATCAACGGCCAGACGGTGCAACTGGCGGACCTGAAGGGGCGCGTGGTGGCGGTGGAGTTTCTGCTCACCACCTGCCCGGCCTGCCAGCGCTGTTCGGCGACGCTGAACCGCGTGTACAAGGACCTGGGGCCCAAAGGATTCGACGTGATCGGCGTGGCCACGAATCCGATGGCGCACATGCTGGCGAGCGACTACGTGAAGAAGCTGGGCCTGACTTTTCCGGTGGGCTATAACGAGAACCAGGACCAGATCAAGGAGTTCCTGCAGCATCCGCTGATTCAGATCATGAAGGTGCCGCAGTTGATCTTCATCGACAAGCAGGGGCAGATCCGGGCGCAGTATTCGGGCATCGACGAGTTCTTCATGAACGAAGAGGCGAACATGCGGGCGCTGGTGGAGAAGCTGCTGGCGGAGCCGGGCCCGAAGCCGGCGGCGGCGAAGAAGGGCGCGGGAAAGAAGTAGGGGGGCGCGGCGTGTTCTGGCGTTGTGCCGCCTCACGCGCGCGGCGGCGCTCCTGCTATGATGCCTATGAGCACCGTGCGCCCGTAGCTCAGCCCGGATAGAGCGCTTGCCTCCGGAGCAAGAGGTCAGAGGTTCGAATCCTCTCGGGCGTACCACCTGCCTCCTCCTTTTCAGTCGCGTGGCCATCTCCCGCTTGGATTCCTTCGAGGGTAAGGGCATAAAGGCTCGATGCGCTGGACTGGGCGTGAGGGCTGGCCATCATAGAGGTCCCCAGGGCGCTAAACTGGAAACGAGGGATGGATGTCATGGTTCTCAGCGCCAGTGAAGAATCGCTCATCAGGACCGTGCGGATGCTGCCCCCGGACGAGGCCAGGAAAGTGCTGGCTTGGGCGCAGCAGCTTTCGGATCTCGGGGCCGGGCGGCCTGTTGAGTGGTCGGATTCCTGGTCGGACGACGATCTCCGGGAGGCTACACGCGCATCTCTCGAAAGGTTTGAGCAGCAGGAGCGGGAAGGACGTTGAAGCCAGGTGATGTCGTCGTCGGCGCGTTTCCAGGCGCAGACACGACGAAGATCCGGCCCGCCGTGGTGCTCTCGACCGAGCTTTACCATCGTCATCGACCTGATGTAATCGTCGGACCAAGCGGCTTAGTGCTTCAGGCGACTGCGTCCTGACCCGACCAGAACACTGATTCGTTACACGCGTACCAGCGTTCATGGTTGCCGGGCTCGATGAACCCGCGGCCCGATGAGATCTGGCTGGCGGACTTGGGACTGGCCGGCAAGACGTGGCCCGCCGCGAAGAACCGTCATTCCAGTCGCACCAACAGTTCTTGGACCCACGCGGGTAAGACGCTCGCCTTCCACACGACCCGCCCTTCTTGGACCAGAACCATTCGCTCGGCTTGAGCGCCGGCGTTATCGAAGACAACTGCCTCGTCCGCCAACCGGATCGCAGCCGGAGCCCTCAGCAGACTGCGGAAATATCGCCGTCGAATATCAGCGTCGGGGACGTCGTGCCCTCACTGGGCTACGCGGAGGCGCACGCGATCGATCTGCAGATCTGGATCGCCAAGGGCTATGTAGACCACAGCGATTCGGCGCCGGCCACCAGAGATATCGCCCCGTGCCCGGCCAAGGTGCTTTCTACGATGAAGCTATTGCGTTTGGCGAGTAGAGACCGGCAGAGCAAGACGGCTCTCCGTGCAGCCGGAATCGCTGCGCGCGAAGGTTGACGGGAGTCAATCGTGCGCGCAATCGCATCCGGGTCGACAACAACCGTTGTTTCGTGGGCAAGCGCCGCCGAGATTGTGCTTTTTCCAGAACCATTCGGGCCGGCCACCAACATCAGGGTCGGCACCATCAAGCGACGTTCGACGCTATCTCGCGTAGCACCATGAGATGGGACTCCCGCGGCCGGGTCGGATCGAAGCGGACTTCAAACCGCCTTCCACTGGGATACACCGCCACGCAGCCCCCATCCGTTTCGCGATACACGACCAGGTGCCCCATCTCGAGAGCCGTCGAGCGGGCCTTGGAACAGGCGTCCGCGACGGCATGCGCGAATTCCTGTGTGAGGACGCTGACAATCGCCATCCACTCAATTATGGCCCCTTTTGCCTGCCCCGGTGGATAGCTCGCGAAATGTCCGTGGGTTCGTAAGCGGCGCGCCAAGTCAAGGAAGGCTACTACAGCACCGAGGCTGAGGTCGTCGCGGATGCCCTGCGTCCCTGTTCGCCAGCCTATGAAGCGGCGCTTTCGCAGCCAGCCAGGCGGCTTAGTGCTTCAGGCGACTGCGTCCTGACCCGACCAGAACACGGATTCGTTACACGCGTACCAGCGTTCATGGTTTCCGGGTTCGGCCACTCGCACGAAGAACTCACCGTCGGCCGTCTCGCATAGGGTCAAGACGCCGTTCGGTCCGAAATCGACGCGGCCCTCTTCCACAAACGGAGTCTGCGGCGGGCCGGATACTGCTTTAACGAAATCTTCAAACCAACCCATGAGATCTTCACTCCCCTCATGATCTGTATCGGCGCGTGGGGATAAAGCCCTTAGGGATCATGGCGTCTTTTTCTCTGAGGAGAGTTCCTAGCCCGGACCGGTACGAGAGCACTAGTTGGGCGGAGCCGGCCTCAGAGGGCCAGCGAAAAGCCCGCCGATACCTCAAGCTGACGCAGGCGGCCGCTCGCACCGGGGAGGTCGAACGGCTTCCCGGTCTGGTACTGGCGCACGTCGAAACGAATCAGAAACAGTGAACTGACCCGCACTTTGAGGCCGCCGCCGTAGTTGAAGCCAAAGTTGTTGTCGCCGCCTCCCTGGGCCGCCGACGTTCCTGGAGGCACGAAGTTGCTGAAGTGGCCTCCGCCGGTGACGAACGGACGCACCGGGCTCCCTTCGGGCAGCGCGTAGACCAGGAAGTTGTAGCCGCCCTGGTGGATGGCCATTCCCTGCTTGGCGTCCGGAAAGACAAGCTGCGTCCGGTTGTAGGCGTACATCACTTCATGCCCGAAAAACCGGCTGTTGTTGAAGGTCAGCCGGAAGCCCAGGCGCCAACCGTCGTCGAGGGCGAGTGCCTGGCCGCCGGTGGTCGCAGTGCTTCCGATCTCCTTGCCGGAGAGGCGCGAGACGCCGCCGTGCACGCCGATTTCCGCCACCTGGGCGAAGGCCGCCGTCGCACACAGGAAGAGGGCAGGGAACAGAAATCTTGTCATCTCTTTCTCTATTAGACGACAACCACGTGGATCTCGCGCGGACCGTGCACGCCGCGCACCAGGATCTGCTCGATGTCGGCGGTGCGGCTGGGACCCGTGATGAACACCATCGCGCTGGTTGCGTCGGACGGCAGCGGCAGGCGCGTGTAGAGTTCGTCGAGCCCGGTGAGCAACCGCTGCCGGTCGATGATTGCCAGGTGCACGGGGGGCAACAGCGAAATCAGCCGCGCTTCCTCGGCGCTCGCGAGCAGCACCAGCGAACCGGTGTCGGCCAGGGCATAGTCGGCGCTTGTGATGCCGAGAGCGGCGCTGGCGCATGCCGCGCGCAATTCGTCGCGATCGCGGGAGGCCGAGCGCACGCCGGGCAAGCGCGCGATGCCTAATTCGGCGAGCAGCGGCGCGTTCGACGCCACCGCCGGGGCGCCGTCACACAATGCCGCCGCATAGGACACCGCCTCCTCCCGCGAAGCCGCGATGAGCACCTTGCCCGCCAGAGCCTCGAGCGCCGCTTTGAAGGAAGCGAGGCGTTGATCGAGGGGAGTGTCCGGAAGGCGGAGCCGCACCGGCGGCGGGGGGGAGGGCGGCTGCCCGGCGCTGCGGCCCAGGGCGGTCCGCACTTTGTGCAGGATCTTCTCGCGCGCCATTACCGTGCGCCCCGGCGCCGCGCGCGCCACTGCTGGCGGAAACTGCGCGCGGCCGGACGCGGCAGGTCCCGTTGGCTCAACCAGCCGCGGAGGGGGCCGAAATCGAGCAGGCCCGGCACATGCCGCACCCACTTGCCTCCGCTTTCGGGAAACATCGCGGCGCCCATCATGCCGAACATCTCGAAGAGCTTGGGCCGCCGCATCAGCCAGGCCCAGGCGCGAAACGCCAGCCGCTCCAGCCGCCCCTTGCCCTCGCGCTCCTTGGCTTTTACCACCTCGCCCCGGAGTTCCAACAGCAGCTTGGGAATGTCGATCTTCACCGGACACACTTCGTAGCAGGCGCCGCACAGGCTGGAGGCGAACGGCAGCCAAGGGTCCTTCGAGACACCCATGTACTGGGGTGTGATGATCGCCCCGATGGGCCCGGAATAAACCCACGGGTAGCTGTGCCCGCCGATCTTCCGGTACACCGGGCAGTGATTCAGACAGGCCCCGCAGCGAATGCAGTAGAGCGATTCCCGCTTCTCGCGGTCCGCCACCAGCTTGGTCCGCCCGTTGTCGAGCAGCACCACGTAGAACTCGTCCGGGCCGTCGGTCTCGGCTTCCCGCCGGGGTCCGGAGACCATCGACGTGTAGACGGTGAGGGGCTGCCCGGTGGCGCTGCGGCCGAGCAGTTTGAGAAACACCGCCAGGTCCTGCGCCCGCGGGATCACCTTCTCAATGCCCGCGATGGCGATGTGGATGCGCGGAGCCGAATACGTCAGGCGCGCATTTCCTTCGTTCTCCACCAGCACCACGGCCCCGGAATCCGCCACCAGGAAATTCGCGCCGGTGATGCCGATGTCGGCGGCCAGGAACTTCTCGCGAAGCACCTGGCGCGCAATCAGGGTCTGCTTTTCCGGCACGGTCTCCCGTTCGACGTTCAGCTTGCCGGTGAAGATCTCGGCCACGTCGTAGCGCGTCAGGTGCAGGGCCGGCGCGACGATGTGATAGGGCTTCTGGTGGGCCAGTTGGAGGATGTACTCGCCGAGGTCGGTCTCGACGGCTTCGAGATGATGGTGCTCCAGGCGCTCGTTGAGGTCGATCTCCTCGGTGGTCATGGACTTCGACTTCACCACCAGCCGCGCGCCCCGCTCCCTGGCCAGCTTGAGCACGAAGTCCGCCACCTCCGTGCCGTCGCGGCAATACACGACCGTGCCGCCATGCTTCGCGACGTTCTCTTCAAACTGCTCCAGGTAGAAATCCAGGTTC
Source organism: Bryobacteraceae bacterium (assembly GCA_031969915.1). Taxonomy (GTDB): domain Bacteria; phylum Acidobacteriota; class Terriglobia; order Bryobacterales; family Bryobacteraceae; genus DALYJJ01. The sequence continues at coordinate 41,659 of DALYJJ010000012.1, forward strand.
TCAATGGTGTGCTTTTTCAGCTCGTGGGCGTGCGAGCGCAGTTCCTGGTAATCCGGAAGGTCGCTTTCCGCGATGGAGCCCTTGCGCTTGTCCATCAACCGGCCGGTGGCCGCGTAGATCGCAAGCTGGAGATTCGCGTCCGCGAGCGTCGAGGTTGCTTTGGGTGGTTCGAGTGTGGTCATCGGACTCTACCGCGAGGCCAGAACTTCCGCCAGGTGAAGGGTCCGCACGCGGGACCCGGCGCGGAGCAGCGCGCCCTGCAACTGCATCAGGCAACTGGAGTCGATCGAAACGACATAGTCGGCGCCGGTCCGCAGGATCGATTCGATCTTCGTGCCGGCCATCCCGCCGGAGGTCCCGGCGAACTTGACGGAGAACGTGCCGCCGAAGCCGCAGCACTCCTCGGCCTTATCCATCTCAATCAATTCGAGGCCGCGCACACGGCTCAACAACCGGCGCGGCGGCGTTTTGATCTGCAGTTCGCGCAGCGCGTGGCAACTGTCGTGATAGGTGACTTTCGCGCCGAAGCTGGCGCCCACGTCCTCCACCTTCGCCACGTCGGTGAGGAACTTCGAAAACTCCCACACCCGCGGCTCCAGTGCTTCGGCGCGCTCCAGCCAGTCCGGTTCCTTGTGAAACAGTTCCCGGTAATGGTGAGAGATCATGGAGGTGCAGGACCCGGAGGGAACCACGACGTAGTCCGCCTGGGCGAAGGTGTCGAGGAAGTGTTTGGCGACGTCGCGGGCTTCGCGCCGGTAGCCGCTGTTGAAGGCGGGCTGGCCGCAGCAGGTTTGCGCCTCCGGGAAGTCGACGTCGTAGCCGAGACGTTCGAGCACGTCCGCCATGGCCAGCCCCACGCGAGGGAAGACCTGGTCCACCACGCACGTCACGAAGAGCGAGACTTGTGGCATTTTCGTTAGGATTGTAGCATCCATGGTGACGCGCAGACGGTTCATGGTCCTTACCTTCCTTGCCGCGCCGGCCGCCGCTTCCGACTCCGCTCCCGCGTCTGTTCGCGGCCGCCTGGAAGCCGAAGGCGGCAAACCGGTGCTTCGCCGCGCCGAAGGCGGGCCGGTGTTTCTCGAAGGCGACAAGGACACCATGGGCGTGCTCCGGGACCCTCGCCTGGCCGGTACGGACTTCGAGGCGCTGGGCCGCTTCGCCGCCGGGAACCGGTTCGTGATCGAGCCGATCTACAAGCGGGCCACCTTCGTTCATAGGGACGGCAAGCGGCTGATGGTCACCTACTGGTGCGCGGTGTGCGCCATCCGGAGCTACACGCCCGGGCTCTGCTGGTGCTGCCAGGAAGATACCGAGCTGGATCTGAAGGAAACGCTGTAGGCCCGCTAGAAGCCGCGCCGATTTCGCCGATACGTTAGTGGATGTCCCCTCGCATCGAAGGGACCGGCAGCGGCGCCGGTCCGCTGCCATGGTCGCTTGCGAAGCTTCCGGCCTTCCCGCCGATCGCCCATGAGCTGATGCGCCGCCTCGCGCATGCCGACACGAGCGTGAAGGAAGTGGCCGCCCTGGTGGCCCGCGACACGGCGCTCTCGGCGGAGGTTCTGCGCGCCGCCAACTCCGCGGCCCTCTCCCGGGGCCGCCCCGTCGATACGGTACCGCACGCCGTGTCCATGGTCGGCCTCGACCGGCTGCGTGCGATGACCATGACCGTGGCCATCATGGGGACCTATCTTCGCGGGACTGTCTCCAATGCCATGCTGAGCCGCTGCTGGCGCCACTCGCTGGCCACCGCGGTGATCGCCGAGCGGCTGGCCGGACACTGCGGATTGCCCTCCGATGCGGCCTACGCCGCCGGCCTGCTGCACGACATCGGGCGCTTGGGGATCATGATCTCGTTCCCCTCGGAGTACGAAAATCTGATCCGCTTGGCCGAGGACCAGGATTTCTCCGTCCTCGAATGCGAGCGGCAGCTCTTCGGCGTGGACCACTGCACGAATCACGCGGAATGGCCCGCTCACCCCGCGCAT
>DALYJJ010000012.1:43656-68102 GCA_031969915.1 Bryobacteraceae bacterium
CCACTGCACGGCGGGCGCCTGGATGATCGAGCACTTCGGGCTCCCCGAGCTGTTCGCCGAGGTGGCGCTGCACCATCACGACGCCGGCGAGTCAGACCGCATGCGGTGGCTGATCCGGTTCGCCTGCCGCGCCGCCAGCACGCTTGGCTACGTCTCGGTGCGGCCGGAAAACCCGTGGACCGACGAAGAGCTCGCCGTCCGCCTGGGCCGTGTCGTCCAGATCTCCATCGACGACGTGAAGGCGGATGTCGAAGCCGCGACTGGATCGTGCTGGCCCCGCGGGCGCGGGCGGTGACCAGAGTCCCGGGCATGACCTTGCGCATTCGGCCGGGAACCGCATGCCGCGCTATACTCACCGCATGTTCTGGGTTGTTCCGGCACTTCTACTGGCCTCCGCCGACTGGCCTTCCTTCCGCGGTCCGAACGCGAACGGAGTGGCGCCCTCGGCGGTTCCGGTCTCCTTCAACGCCGATCCCGGCGAAGGCGCGTTGCGCAACATCCTTTGGAAGACCCCGATCCCCGGCCTTGGACACTCGAGCCCGATCGTCTGGGGCAACGTGGTGTTCGTCGCCACCGCGGTCCGCACGCAAGGCGGCGAATCGCCGCTGAAGGTGGGACTCTACGGCGCCGGCGATTCCGCCGACGACAACGCCGAACAGAGTTGGAAGATCTACGCCCTGGACAAGCGCACCGGCAAGCAGCTTTGGGAACGGACGGCGCACACCGGGGCGCCGAAGGCGCGGCGTCACACCAAAGCAACCCACGCCAACACGACGCTGGCCACCGACGGCAAGCGCCTGATCGCCTTCTTCGGATCGGAAGGCCTGTACGCCTATTCGCTGGAAGGCAAGCTGCTTTGGAAGAAAGACCTCGGACTGATCGACCAAGGTCCCTGGAACGACCTCACCCTCTCCTGGGGCTTTGCCAGTTCGCCGGTGCTTTTTGAAGACACGGTGGTCGTGCAATGCGACCGCAAGGACGATCCCTTCGTCGCCCGGTTCGACGCGCGCGACGGCCGCGAACTGTGGCGGACGTCGCGCAAAGGAACGGCGATTAACGGGTGGGCCACACCCGCGGTGGTGCGCACGGGACAGCGCACGCAAGTGGTGCTCAACTCCTATCCATTCATCGCCAGCTACGACTTGGCGACCGGGCGCGAGCTGTGGCGGCTGAAATCCATGGGTGACATTCCGGTGCCCACACCGGTGTTCGCCGACGGACTGATCTACGTCACCAACGCCCACGGGGGCGCGGCTCCGCTCTATGCGATCCGCGCGGAATCGGCCTCCGGCGACATCACCGGCCGGTCCGATGCGATTCAATGGACGGAACCGCGCAATGGCGCCTACATGCAGACGCCGCTCATCCTGGACGGCCTGATCTACAGTTGTTCCGACCGGGGCGTGTTGAAAGTCTTCGACGCGGCCACCGGGAAGATGGCCTACCAGCAGCGCATCGGCACCGGGTCCACCGGCTACAGCGCTTCGCCCGTGGCGGCCGCCGGCGTGATCTACCAGACCAGCGAGGAGGGCGAGGTGCACGCCGTGCGCGCCGGGCCGGTGTTTGAGCAATTGGCGGTGAGCAAGCTTGGCGAGACCACGCTCGCCAGCCCCGCCATTTCCGGCGGTGTAATCTACTTCCGCACGCGCGGCCATGTTGTGGCCGTGGGGAGCCGGCCGGGCAAGTAGCTCACAGGACCGCGGGACAGCGTCCCCGGAAGAAGGGGCACGCCCGGCAATGCGCGCCGGTTTCGAGCGGAAAGGACTGCCGGTCCTGCGCTTCCTTGAAGCGCGCCACCCAGGCCGTGGCGTCCTGCACCTGCACGGGCGCCGCCCTGCCGCTTCGAAGGAAGAAGAGCCACGCTTCGGAAGGCGAACGGCCGGTCATCTTCTCAATCGCCGCGGCGTACAGCCGCAACTGCAGCGCGTAGTGGCCGATCCGCGACTCGTCCCGGTCCGTCTTATAGTCGATGAGCACGGTGCGGCCATCCTCCTCCTCAAACCAAAGATCGATCTGGCCGCGCAGGACGATGTCTTCGACGGCGTGCACGAAGTCCCACTCGCGCTCGATGCGAACCGCGCCGGCCGCGCGCCTCCCCAGCTCGCTCGCATCGAAGCGCGATGCCAGGTCCCGGGCTTCCGGCGCCGGGGCGCCCGCGAACGTTCCGGCCAGGATCTCGTGCACCATGGTGCCCAATTCGCTGGCCGAAAGCTCACCCGCCGTACGATCTTCGGGGATCTCCTCTTCCTCGTGAAACCGCGGCCGCAGCGCTTCCAGTCCCAGGTAGCGTTCCAGGTAGTAGCGGCGCGGGCACTCGGCGAACTGCGCGATGGCCGTGACGGACGCCGTGGCTTCGTAGCGCGAAACTTCGGGCCGGGCAACCGGCTCGGCCTCGGCGGTGGACCGTTCGGTCTCCGCTTGCTCCAGCTCCGGCGCATCGGGGGCCTCGCTGATGGTGATCTCCTGGAAGTCCAGCCCCAGCCCCGCAAGCACCTGCTCGGGCCAGGCTTTCGGATGCTCCTCCCGTTTGTAGGAAAACGAGAGCAGCAGCCGTTCCTCCGCTCTGGTCATCGCCACATAGAGTAGACGGTCTGCCTCACACCGCTCCTTGTCGCTCACCTCCAGGCTGTTGGTGAGGTGAATGGCATCGGGGATCCCCTGGTCCTTGAACGGATCGCGCCACCGCATGCCCAGCCCCCTCCCGGGCCGGTACAGCAGGGAGGACTTCCGCGCGTCCACGCCCTTGTGCATCGCGGCGAGAAACACCACCGGGAACTCCAGGCCCTTGGCGGCGTGAATGGTCATCACGGAGACGGCATCGGGCGAATCGTTGGCTGGGGCGCTCGGCTCTTCGTGCTCTGCGCGCAGTCCCTCCAACTGATCGAGCCACTCCCGCAGCGCCGAGGGCCGCGAAGCATGCCAGTCGCGCAGCAGGGCGAGCAGTTTATCGATGTTGGCGCGCGCGGCGGGCTGCAACGAGTCCTCGTAGCCGCGCTCGTCCAAGACCCGGCCGAGGAGCCGGTCGGGCGGCAGTTCGTCCTTCCAGGGGCGAACCTCATCCAACAGCGCGCGGAGTTCCGCGAATTCCTCCGGGTCCTTGTGATCGAGCTTGAAGCGCAGCAGGGCTTCGTCGCTCAGACCGAACAACGGCGACCGGGCCACCGCCGCGAAGGCGATCTCATCGAGCGGGTTCTCGATCGCCCGCAGCACCGCCACCAGGTCCGTGACCTCAGGCTCCTCGAAGAACGTTTTTCCCCGGGCCAGCAAGTAGGGAACGCCGAACTCGGCGAGGGCCGGCTCCAGCGGGCCGACGGAGGCCGAGTTTCGCACCAGCACGGCAAAGTCGCGGAAACGCGCGGGCCGCGGTCCCAGGTTGCGGTCCTCGATCGCGATCTGGGCGTGCAGGTCGCGAATGCGGCGCGCGATCCAGCGGGCCTCAATGCGCTCGGCGTCGGGCACGGTCTCGGCGGTGGCCCCCACCACCTCCACCGCCGCCCCGCTGCGCGTGAACCGCCGCCTGGCCTCCAGCGGATTGCTCGCGATCCCGGCCATGCCCTCGCAGACGCGATCGACCGCCCCCAGCACCTCGGCCCGGCTGCGGTAGTTCTCGCTGAGGCAGTCTACTTCACCCTGCCGGGCGACCCTCTCACGAAACCGTTCGAAGACGCCGGGCTCGGCGTGACGGAATCCGAAGATCGACTGGTTGATGTCGCCCACCGCGAAGAAACGGCCCGGCCGCCGCACCAGGTCCATGAGCTCCCACTGCAGGGGATTGGTGTCCTGCAACTCGTCCATCAATACGGCTTCGAAGTTCTCCTGGGTGGTGCGGCGTAACTCGGCGTTGGAGCGGAGCAGGGCGATGGCCTGTTCTTCGAGGTCGGAGAAATCAAGGCGAGCCGCCTCGCGCTTGTTGTTGCGGTAGATCTCGTCGAAGCGCTCGACGGCGCGAATCAAAGTTTCGCGCTGGGGCGCGTAGTAGGCGGCCACCAACTCGGCGCGGGCGTCGTCCATCTTCGGGCCGCGGATGTCGTCCAGCCGATCGTGGATCGGATGGCCCTCCTTAAGGCCCTTCTTGTTGCACGCGAAATCCTTCAAGAAGTCGAAGTGCCGGCGGGTCACGGGTCCTTCGGGCGCGGACCGGAGCCAACTGTCGAGTTCCGCCAAACGCCGTGCCTGTGCTTCAGTCGTCGGAGGCGGACTTGCGCCCCGCATCTCGCGGACTGCGGCGATCAACTTCTGAAAGGCGCCTTCCGGCGGGTTTTCATCGCGCCAGTTGGCAATCGGTTTTCCGCTGAGCCGGAGGGCTTCGAACGCCGCGAGGATGTCCTGCTCCGGCTTTTCCCTCCGCCAACTCTCGAGCAGATCGCGCAGCTCCCTGGGCCGGCGCGCGTACAGCTCATCGAGCGACTGGCGCAAGGCCCGATTGAGTTCCGCGGTCTGTTCGCGCTCGTCGAGCAACTCAAAGCGCGGATCGAGACCGGCGGCCAGCGCATTCTCCTTCAACAGCCGCAGGCAGAAGGCGTGCAGCGTCGAAACGTACGCCCGCTCGATCTGCCGCCGCGCGTCGGGGTCCGAAGCAAAGCGCTCCACCAGCCGCCTCTTGATCTCAAACGCCGCCTTCTCGGTAAAGGTGATGGCGAGGATGCGCAGCGGCGACGTCCCTTGCTCCACCAGCCAGGCGAAGCGCTCCACCAGGACGAGTGTCTTGCCGGACCCCGGCCCGGCCACCACGCACACGTCCTGCCCGGTGCGCCGGACCGCTCTTTGCTGGGCCTGAGAGAGGCTCATTCCGCGCCTCCGGCGATGCGGACCAGCATCGGCTCGGCCTTCACGCGGCAGGCATCCGGGTAATCGCAGGTCCGGCAGGCGTCGCTGTCGGCGGGCCGCAGCCCGAACTCGCCGGCCAGGACCTGGCGCACGGTCTGGATGGTGAGGCGCGATGAACGCGCGGTCAGATCGGCCAACTCGGCGGCCGCATAGCCTCTCCACTTCACGCCGCCGCGCAGCGCGCAATAGTCGAAGCGCTCGACCCGGTAGCCTTGCGACGCAAGCGCCAGCACGTAGAGCCCGCCCTGGACATAGCGATCGAGCCGGTCCCCGGAGAACCGCTTGCTGAGGTTCACGGTGGACGAGTACTTGTAGTCGCAGAGGTGAGCCTGTCCGCCGGAGAACAAGTCGAGGCGGTCGATCCGCCCCTTGACGCGGATCTCCGGAGCGAGATCGAACTCGAATGCCTTTTCGGTCTCGACGGCCGCTCCGGTCTTCAGATTCGGCTTCCCGGCGAAGTCCTCCAGGTTGCGCAGCATCTCCAGGCGCTCGACTTCCGTGGCGAAGCACTGCCGGACGTTTTCATCGCGGCAGAAGGCAGCGAAGCGCTCCTCGAAGATCTCCCCGATGGGCCGGCGGGTTTGATGCCACTCGGCGATGGTCGCGTGGACCAGGTTGCCCTGGTTGAGAAAGTCGAGACGCTCATCCGGGCGTGGCGGCAATTCCCGCAGCCGCAGCGCGTACCGGGCAAAGAACTGGTAGGGGCAGGTGAGGAAGGACTCAATCGCGGTGGGGCCCCAGGTGACGAACCGTTCGCGAAGCCGCGGGCGCAGCGTCTCATCGCGGATCCCCGGCGGCCGCGGGGCAGCCCGCCCCCGGGGCGCCGCGGGCCGCACCGGGATGGCGGCTTCCGGCTCCACGCCCAGCGCGCTCAGCCAGAACGAAGGCAGCGTCTCTTCGCCCTTCGCGTTGAACTTCGGATAGCTCAACACCAGTTCGCCGCTTGCGCGCGTGCGCGCCATGGTCCAAAGGAACTCTTCTTCCTGCTGCCGTTCGAGGGTGGTCTTCAGCCGCAGGCCCGCCTCGCGGAGCCGCACGCGCGCCGCATCGGGGAACAAGGGTTCCTGCGCGGGATAGGCCGGGAACTGGCCCTCCAGCATTCCGCACACGAACACCTGCGAGAGCCGCCACTGCCGCGCCTCCCAGGCATCCATCACGTGCACGACATCGCGCCGGTGATCCGGTGTGCGCAGCGGTGTCAGATCGAGGACGCGCCGCACCTGGCGCCAGAAATCGGGAAAGGCAAGCAGCGTATCCGCACCGAGCGCCCGGGCTGTTTCGTGCCCCGCCTCGACGAACCCTTCGAGGGCCAGCGCGCGGGAGCGCCACAAAGCCACCTCATCCGCACGGCCGTCGCGCGGTTGCCGCCGCGACACCGCCGCCGGGAGCTGGGCCAGGTGCGTTGCCCACTCACCGGCCACCCGCAGGGTCCCGAGCGGCTTGTCGAACTGATCGAGAATACGGAACAGGGCGGCGCCCTTCGACTCGGCAGCCTTCCTGGCCGCTGCCAGCCCGCGTCCCGGCATGGCTTCCCGCAGCCGGTAGTTCAGCCAGTCGCCTTCGCTTGTGCCGCCGAGGCCGGAAGCCGGATGCGACAGCGCCTCCGCAAGCGACTCGAGCGGCCATCCCGAGGCCCCCGATCCGGCGAGAGCCGACAGGTAGCGGACGACGCCGTGATGCGACAACGGATCGCTGAAATAGAAGCGCGCCGGAATGCCGAACCTCGCGAAGGCCGATCGCAGCGCGGGAACATACTGCCGTGCCTGCCGCACCACCACGCCCATCTCCCGGAACGGCAAGCCCGTGCCGCGACGGGCGAGGATCCGGCGGGCGATTTCATCGGCCTCGAGCTCGAGCGTGGGCGCGGCGACGACTCGCAGGGCGGCGTTCGGCGCGGCGGCGGCGCAGCGCTCGACCCGGCCCCCCAGCGCCTGGCGCGCCGCGGCGCTGCCCTCCCACTCGGGCAGCGTCACGGTGACCTGAGCCGGACAGGACGTCAGGAACGCCGTTTCCAGGGCGGTGAAGGAAACGAAGCCGTCCAGGTATAGGCGCTCAATCCCGTCCAGACGCACCTGCCGCGCGGCGTCTCGAAGCCGCTGCCCGCGAAAGGCGAATCCGAGGGCGCTCATTTCCGCTTCGACGGCCCGATACACGGAGGCGAACGGCTTCGCGTAGGGCCCGGTGAGGTGGGCATCGAGCGTGTCCGCCTCGGCGCCCGCGGTCGAGAACTCGTCCACGGCGGCGGCCAGCGCTTCGACGAAGCCGATGGTCTCCACGACGCTTGCGAACTCGGCGTGCCTCTGCGACGCGAGCACGCGCGCAAGCACCAATTCGAGGAGTGCGGCCGGCGGTTGCGGCTTCCCGGCAAACGGTTCGACGAACCGCGCGAGGGTGAGGATCAGCCTCGGGCGGAACGCGAAGCCATCACGGGCCAGGACGTTTCGTAAGTGTTCGGCCAGCGTCGCCGTGGGAACTAACAACCGGAAGTTCGTTTCGCGCCGCGCCAGGTGGCCGCGAACCAGGTCGAGCACTCGGGTCGTCTTACCGGACCCGGGCGCTCCGGTGATGAGGAGCACGTACCAGGATAGTTCAGATGGAGAACGACGCCAGCATGCTCACCGCGTCGAGCGAATGCGGATCGAGCCCCTCCGCGCTCAACGCGGCGCGGACTTCCGGCAGCCGGTTGGTGTAGGCGGGGAATTCCACCAGCGTTTTCGGTCCAGCCGAATGGTAGATCTGCGGATTGATGGGAAAGGAGAGACCCGCGAGGGCCTCGAGAAGATCTTCCAGGAGGCGGTGCGCCACGCGAATCCGCACCAGCACCAACTCGCCTTCGGCGCTACCGAGAAGGGGAAAACCCCACGGAACGGGAACCGTCCAAGACACGCTCATTACGACGCTCCTTTGCAGGGCGAGCGCGTCGTCGAACCAGAACCGGTGCGAACCAGCCAGCCAACAGGGCCCGAAAAAAACAAAAGCCCAGCGGCGGTGGCCACAGGGCTTGAGAGCTCGAAGACCGACTCGCCTTTAGCACTTTTTTACGTGGTTGCAAGTAGCCGGGGAGAACTCCCCTAAATCACTCCACGTTTCGCTTACCAAGCTAACATGGGTCTCCGGAAAGATCAATGGGGAAGTTGTGGGCCTGTGGGTTGAGAGAAGGGCGTCAGTGCAACTGCCGGACTTGCATTTCGCTGACCATCTTCTCGAACTTCTTCCGCTGTTCTTCGGTGAGGATCTGCATGATCTTCGACTTGCCGCTGGCCTTCACTTCGTCCATCTGAGCCTGCAAGCCGTCGTAGTACATCACGAAGTCGTCGAGGACGACTTCGATCTGTTCCGCCTGGTCGGGGGTGAGATTCAACTCGGTCTTCCACTTGTTGAGGGTGCGGTCCTTGCCGCCTTCCTTCCAGTAGGGACCCAGGCCTTTGACGGCCATGGTGACGCCGTAGCGCATGACGAGTGCGCCCGTGAGCCCGCCGCAGAGGAAGACCAGGAGCAAGGTGGAGAGGACCCTCGGGTTCTGCCAACCCGAGCGGTGAAGACCCATCATCATCGGCGGTTACTCGTGGTAGCTGGCGAGCCGCACCAGAACCCGCTCACGGTTCTGATCCTGTTCCAACTGATCTTCGGCCATCACCACCACGGGCTTGTCGCCGGCGGCCAACACGGCCTCGGGTTCGGTAACGAAGACCGCTTCGTTATGTCCGGTGGAGAGGAAATAGCCGCTCAGCAGGACCAACAGGAGTGCGGTGGAGGCCATCAGGCGCCGGGCGAAGACCGGCTCCAGGAACTCCGACCAGAACGAGTTGCCCTTTTGCGAATCAATGCGGTCCATCACGCGGCCGTAGAATCCGGCCCGCGGTTCCACGTCGGCGGGCGCCCGGAGAGCGCGCAGCAGCAGGGCGTGCTCGCGCATCGCCTCGGCTTCTGTCCGGCACTCCTGGCACGCGGCCATATGGGCCTTGAACTCCCGCGGCAAGGCACTGTCCCCGCCGCCGCTCAAGTACGTCTCGAGTCCTTCCAGGATCGGCTGGTGCATCTTCTTCCCTCGAATCATCCGAGCCTATTCAGTTCCCGCCCGCGGCTCTTGTTCCGGCCTGGCTTCGTGCGCCAGTGCCGCCGGCCGCTTGCTGCGAGAGGACATCTCATTCTACTCTTGGGCCCCTATTCCAGGCCCGACCCCTTGATCAACCGCTGGGCGGCCTTCAAGAGCTTCTGCCGCGCGCGGAACAGCTTTACCTTGATTGTATTCTCGTTCATGCCGGTCATTTCCGCCAACTCTTCGACGGAGTGACCTTCCACTTCCTTGAGCAGCATGAGCGTGCGGTCTTCTTCGGAGACCTTCGACAGGAGCTTGGTCACCAAGTCGCGCTTGGCGAGCGAAGCGTCGAGCGCTCCCTTCTCGCTGTGCTGCTCGGAGTTTTCCATCCGCAGCGAATCCTCTTCCGAAAAGTCGCTCTCATAGACGAGCTTCCGGACCTTCTTCTTGCGGAGGTAGTCGTAGCATTCATTCACCGTGATCTTGTAGATCCAGGTGAGCAGCGTGGAGCGGAAATCGAAGTTGCCGATGGAAAAGTAGATCTTCGCGAAGACCTGCTGGGCGATATCCTCGGCGTCGTTGTGATTGCGGAGGATGCCGTAGATGATCGAGAAGACCTTGGCCTGGTAGCGGTCGACGATCTCGCGGAACGCGAGTTCGTCTTTCGCCTGAATCCGCCGGACAAGTTCCGCTTCCTCGGTGTGCCGGTAATCCACTCTTGTCTTCGCCTGGCGTTTTGCGAAGTCCCCGGCATTACCCAGTGCGCCGGGGTTTGGCATCGGGACCGCGCCGCTGATACCGTTCATGCCCTTTCCGACGTACCCGCATGAAAACGGGTTTCATCGCGTGTGCCACGGCTCGCGTCACGGCCCGCCAAACTCGCTGTCCGCGGCCAGCATAGCAGATTCCCGCGACCGCGCGCCCCCCGCCGCATCTAGTAGGAACGAGAGGTATTAGCGGTCTCCCTACGGCGACCCTCGGGATGCGGCCGCGCCAGTGGCACGGATGGCGGCTTTGGGCTACAATCGTGTCAAGGAAGGCTGTCCGAGCCGAGAGGGGGACATTCTTAAGACTATGGTCACACTCACTTCTACCGCTGTTACGAAGGTGCGGGAGATCCTGGACACCCAGGAGCCCAAGCCCGCGGGCCTGCGCATTTCTGTGGTCGGTGGCGGCTGCTCCGGCTTCAGCTACTCGATGGCGTTCGAGAGCACTCCGAACATGCTCGACAAGACCTACAGCTACGACGGCCTCAAGGTGTTCGTCGACCAGGCCAGCCTGATCTACCTGGACGGCGCCGAAGTCGATTACGTCGAGACGCTCGAAGGCTCCGGCTTCAAGTTTTCCAACCCGAACGTGAAGTCCACCTGCGGCTGCGGCAGCTCCTTCAGCGCCTAGTCTCAGATAACGCTTTTCAAATGGGGCTCGCCCGTATTGAAGTTTGTTCAGTGCGGGCGCTCCTCTGACCGTGACCGGCGATCAGAAGCGCGATCAGTTTCCCTTCGTGTGGCGGCTCTCGACAGTCTCGACCCACTTCCGAAAGTGCGGCCGTTGACCTTCAAAGTGGTGATTCACAGCCTCGTGTGCCGCCTTCAGGAGTGCAACTCGGCCCTCCGAGGACTGCCGGCAGAGCGCGAGGCGCAAGAGAGACCTTTGTACGGAACGAGGGGAGCCGTGGCCACGCATCGTCGGCAAGCGAACTAGAATCTTCCAGTCAGGCTCGTCGAGGAGTTGCGCCAGGGTTTCCCCATTTCGACAAAGGGCAAACCATTGCTCCGCGTCGTTCCGCAATGACTTCAACGCTGCTTCGGCGGTTGAAAAACAGGTCGGACCTCCGAATGGGGCGCGTGTTGCCGGCATCAACCACGCCTGCAGGTGACACTCCCGATGCTGCGGTCGAAACTCGCCGCGGCGGTTTCTTCTGGCCCCTTCCTGTTGCGCGATCCCGGGCCAGAAGACTCCCAGCGCGAGGTGAAAGAGGCCAGCGGGGTACCGGTTGGTTAGCCTCTCGACAGGGTCCATTGGCACAAAGGCAACAACCTCAACGGCGTCCCCAGTTTGACGGTGAGCGAGTCGATCGGTGAATTCGACGAAGCCGTCGATACGCAGTTGCGGCCACAGGTGATCGCGAGGCGTGACGATAGAGAAAGCCTCGGCTTCCATTGCAGAAGATGGCGCTATGGGGCGGGTTGACCAGTTCGACCCGAAGAGTTGGCACGCGGTGGGAAACACAGCCAACTGGTCGTCGGGCACTGGGAGCGAACCTTCCAACCTCGCGAGAAGATCCCTTATCCTATACGTCCCTTGCTCGACTTCAATCGGTGTTGCGAAACCTGGAGCGAAGATGTGCAGCATGGCACCGACGGCGTTATCGATCGCGTGAACGCAGGAACTCGACGAAACCAATTCCGGAGACTGCGTATGTCGTTGCACTTGCAGGCTTGCCAACAGGTCGCAATCGGAGTAGGAACCAGGCGCGCCGGATGCTCCAAGGCCTAGACTCTCGGTACCCTTTGCCGGAGGTCCATGCTCTGACATTGCAATGACGACGCTGTCGAGGTCTTCGAACGCCTTGAACCAAGGCGGAGCCTGTTCTTCCAAGAGCCAGATCGCTTCTCGCAGCACAGGGGCCATCGTGCCGCCGTCCGGGGCGACATAGAAGATATCAGCTCTTGCAAAACCGTCGACCGGCGTTCGCTTCTGTAGGTGAACACGGAACGGGCATTCGTATTCCTGTGGTCGTGCAAGACCGCCGGCGTCCCGCTTGACGAGACTGTCGCTTGCGCAACCGACCAGGAAGACCCCCAAGTTCAACGCGAACGAAAACGTGGTGCATCCGATGCCGTCAGCCAGGTAAGAATTGAACGACTGGAAGTTGACCACATCGACCAGTGGTCCTCGAAAGCGCCAGGCGGTCCGGCTATCGAATCTTGAGAAACCTTGACGCCGAAGAACCGGCCACACCTCGGAGCGTATGAGCTTGTTGACAACCCCGCTATCCATGTAGGCGCCGCTGCTTCTGCCCCCCTAGTGCGACCGCTGCTGCAGGCGAAAGTTCACTTCGATCCTCGCCTGCACCTTTACCGGCTTGCCGTTCTTCAACGCGGGCTTGAAGCGCCAGTACTCGGCGGCGGCGATGGCGTTCTCGTCGAGTCCCATGCCGAGCTTTCGGAGCACCCGGATGTTGCGCACCCGGCCGTCCTCGTGGATCTCCGCTCCGAGGAGGACGGCTCCTTCCAGGTTGGCGTCTTTCGCCTCCGCGGTGTACTGCGGATCCACCTTCTTCACAATCACGGGGGCGGACACGTCGCCCCCGATCCGGTAGACCTTGGGATCGGCCTCCGGCTTGCCAGCCTGGGCCGGCGCGGACTCAGCGCCAAGAAACGTCAGGACCCCGGCCAGCACGAGCGACCCCGCGCGAGACCACCTTCGTTGACACCGCCGATTCATGGTCGTTTACCTCCCTGCTCAGAATGGCACGGGCGCCGCGCGCGCCTGTCAGCGTCCCGCCTCCTTCATCTTCTGAAGCTGTTTCTCCGCGAACACCGCCCGCTCGGTGAGCTTGTTGACGCGCGTTTTCAGCTCGTCGCGCTCCTGGATCAACTCCTGCACCTGCCGCTCGAGCTTGGCGGGATCGGACTCGAACCGCCGTGCGGAGCCGGCGCCCAGGTAGCGGGCCTCGGCGGACACGTCCGCCTTTCCCTCCAACCGCACCGTGAGGCGGAACTGCACATCGTCGGTGAGCCGCGTGTAGATGGCGCTGCCCGCGTCGAGCGTCTCTCCGTTCATCGCCACGGACCTGGTGACGCCGCCATCGTTGATTTCGAGTGAACCGCTCCGCGGGCCTTCCCCGGAGATCGCGGCCCGGTCCCACTGCACGCGGAGGCGGCGGCCGTCTTCCTCCGAAACCGCCAGCGCCAGTCCCGGGAATGGGGGCCGCACGAACAGCGCCACGAGAAACACGGCGCTCAAGACCAGCGCGGCCACCAGTATCGCCGTGGCTGTACCGGACCAGTAGAAGCGGCGGGGAGGCAAGTGCTCCGGCGTGCTCAGGAACGCCGGAACGGGAACCGCAACGGGAGCGGGAGCGGGCGGGGGTGCGGGTGAGGCCTTGGCCGCGGCGTGCGCGCGGTCGCGCATGGCGATGGGAGCGCGCGGCGGGCGGGGTGCGGGCGAAGCCGCGGCGGCGGCCTCCAGTTCGAACTCGTGGGCGGGCGAGTCGCTGAGCGCGCCGTCCGCATCGGCCAGGAAAATCGCGGCCTGGGTGGGTCCGAAGACGCTCGGGCGGAGCACCAGGAAGAACCCGCCCGACGGGCCGAAATAGCGGTAGTGCAGGGAGAGGTCCTCGGGCTTCGGCCGCGGGTCGCCCTGGCGCCGGGAACGGAACCAACCGACCGGCGTGGGCCCACCGGTCCGTTCCAGTTGGCGGCGGAAAGCGGCGTGGTCGGATTCGGAGAGTTCGAAGACGGGCCCCTTGGCGTAATCGCAGGGGATCGGCTCCCAGGACTGCACCAGGACGTCGTTTCCGGAGCGGGTGCCCAACAGCAGGCCGCCCATCTCCATGCCGCCGCGCGGAATCCGTTGGAAGCGGTCGACCGCCGCCGCCCGAATCTCGTCGAGCAGGTCCCCGTCGTAGGCGATGTGGAGGCTCAAACCATTTCTCCCACTCTCTGTTGTTCCCTCATTGTATGTGGAAAATCCACGACGAATCGTGCAAGATCCCGAATCGCCGGGAGGCCCTGGGCTATCATTAAAGACGGAACACCCCATTCTGGGACCGCGCGATTTCCATGTCCGAAAACAAGCCCAACATTAATAGCTGGCTGGAAGAAGAGCTGTATCAGCAATATCTTCACGACCGCCGGACCGTCGACGAAAGCTGGAAGCACATCTTCGAGGACGACGGGAAGAAGAACGGCGGCAATGGCGCCGCGATGCCCGTGCGCCCGCTGATGGCGCCCGCCGCCTCCGCCGTGGTGGAGCGAAGGCCGGCAGCCGCCCCGGTGGAGGCAGGCCCGGCGGAGCAGATGGTTCCGCTGCGGGGCGCGGCCGCGCGCATCGCCGACAACATGACGGCCAGCCTGTCGATTCCGGTGGCGACCTCGGTGCGCTCCATTCCGGTGAAGGTGATCGACGAAAACCGGCGCATACTGAACCAGCAGCGGACGCTGCAGGGCAAGAGCAAGATCTCCTACACGCACCTCATCGGCTGGGCGATTGTGCAGGCCATCAAGGATGTGCCGGCCATCAACCATGCGTTCGTGGAAGCGGACGGCGAGCCGTACCGTGTTGCCCGGACCCAGTTGAACCTGGGCGTCGCGGTGGACGTGGCGGGCAAGGACGGGAACCGCTCCCTGATGGTCCCGAACATCAAGAACGCGGGCGGCCTCAACTTCTCGCAGTATACGGACGCCTTCGACGACATCGTCAAGCGCGCGCGCACCGGCAAGCTGCAGGTGACGGATTTCCAGGGCACCACGGTATCGCTCACCAACCCCGGCACGGTGGGCACCATCGCCAGTGTGCCTCGCCTGATGCCCGGCCAGGGCGCGATCATCGCCACGGGGGCGATCGACTTTCCCGCCGAATACCAGGGCGTGTCGGACGAGATGCGGACGCTTCTCGGCCTGGCGAAGGTGATGAACGTGACCTGCACCTACGATCACCGTGTGATTCAGGGTGCGGAGTCGGGCGCGTTCCTGGGCCGCCTGCAAGCGCTCTTGCAGGGTGAGGACGAGTTTTACGACCGCCTCTTCGCCGACTTGCGCATGCCCTATCACCCGGTGAAGTGGGAGACGGACCGGCACACGTCGCTGCCGGGCGCGAGCCTCTCCTCGGGGCGAACGGCCGAGATTGCCAAAGAAGCCGCGGTGCTGCAACTGATCAACGCCTACCGCGTGCGCGGACACCTGATCGCGGATCTGGATCCGCTGGGTTCCGAACCGAGCTATCACCCGGAACTCGATCCGGCGACCTACGGCCTCAGCATCTGGGACCTGGACCGCGAGTTCCTGACCGGCAACCTGGGGCAGCAGATCGGCGAAGGCGCGCCGGCGATGGAGCGCGCGACGCTGCGCCAGATTCTGGAGACGCTGCGCCAGACTTACTGCGCCCGCGTGGGCTGCGAGTACATGAACATCCAGGTTCCGGAGCAGAAGCGCTGGCTCCAGACACGGATGGAGCCGCGGGCCAACAACTGGCCGCTGGGCAGGGAGACGCAGGTGCGGATCCTGGAGCGGCTGATGGAGGCGGAAGGCTTCGAGCAGTTTCTGCACGCGCGCTTCGTCGGGCACAAGCGTTTTTCGCTGGAAGGCGGCGAGGCGGCCATGGCCATTCTGGACGAGCTGCTGGAGCGCGCGGCTTCGGTGAACGTCCATGAGATCGTCATCGGCATGGCGCACCGCGGCCGGCTGACGGTTCTGGCGAATCTTGTCGGCAAGGCGATGACCCAGATCTTCTCGGAGTTCGAGGGGAACGTCGATCCGGATTCCACGCAGGGCTCCGGCGACGTGAAGTATCACCTGGGGGCGTCCGGGGTCCGGCGGACTACGCAGGGCACGGACATCACCGTGACTGTGTCGCCCAACCCGAGTCACCTGGAAGCGGTGGACCCGGTGGTCGAGGGCCTGGTGCGGCCCAAGCAGGATCGCCTGGGCGACAAGCAGCGCGAGCGCGTGATCCCACTGCTGGTGCACGGTGACGCGGCGTTTGCGGGCCAGGGCGTGGTGGGCGAAACGCTGAACCTCTCGCAGTTGTCCGGCTACACGACGGGCGGCACGGTTCACCTGATCATCAACAACCAGATCGGTTTCACGACGAGCCCGGAGGAAGGGCGCTCGACGCCCTATTCCACGGACGTGGCGCGGATGGTGCAGGCGCCCATCTTCCACGTGAACGGCGACGACCCGGAAGCCTGCATTCGCGTGGCGCAACTGGCCTTCGATTTCCGCCAGACGTTCAAGAAGGACGTGGTGATCGACATGATCTGCTATCGCCGCCACGGCCACAACGAAGGCGACGATCCGAGCTACACGCAGCCCATCCTCTATCGCAAGATCAAACAGCAGCCATCGGTGATGACCCAGTACCGCGGCAAACTGGTGCGCGACGGCGTGGTGACCGCGGCGGACCTGGACGCGATTCAGAAGCGCATCCAGCAAACGCTCAGCGACGCCTACGATGCGGCGCAACAGAAGGCGGAGCGGTTCGAGGTTTCCGATCTGAGCGGCGTCGGCGAGGAGTCGATCGCGGCGCCCTTCTGCACGCACACCGCGGCCACGCGCGAACTGCTGGAGCGGGTGGTGAAGGGGATCACGACGTTCCCCGGCGACTTCGCGGTGCACCCCAAGCTGAAGGCCTTCGTCGACAAGCGCAAGCAGTTGTTCGAAGGGATTCCGGTGGATTGGGCCTTCGGCGAGGCGCTGGCGTTCGGCTCGCTCGCGCTGGAGGGTACGCCGGTGCGCTTGAGCGGCCAGGACAGCGGGCGCGGGACGTTCTCCCAACGCCACCTGGAATTCTGCGATTACGAGAACGGCCGGCTCTACATCCCGATGAGGCACATGGAGCCCGGGCAGGCCCGCTTCGAAGTGGTGGATTCGAGTTTGAGCGAATACGCGGTGATGGGCTTCGAGTTCGGCTACTCCATCGGCGACCCGCTGACGCTGGTGATGTGGGAAGCGCAGTTCGGCGACTTCGTGAACGGCGCGCAGATCATGATCGACCAGTTCATCTCCTCGTCGGAATCGAAGTGGGGACAGCCGAGCGGCCTGGTGCTGCTGTTGCCGCACGGCTACGAAGGCCAGGGGCCGGAGCATTCGAGCGCGCGCATCGAGCGCTTCCTGCAACTCTGCGCGGAAGGCAACCTGCAGGTATGCAACGCCTCCTCCCCGGCGCAGTACTTCCACCTGCTGCGGCGTCAGATGTACGGCGGCCACGACAAGCGCGGCATGCGCAAGCCGCTGATCATCTTCACTCCCAAGAGCCTGCTCCGGCATCCGAGGGCTGTTTCGCGCTGGCAGGATCTGACCACCGGCGGCTTCCGCGAGGTGATCGGGGATGAGAACCCGGTGCTCCGTCCGGACCACGTGTCCAAGGTGCTGATGTGCAGCGGGAAGGTCTACTATGACCTGCTGCAGGCCCGCGAGGACCGCGGGCTCGACAACGTGGCGCTGGTGCGTCTGGAACAGATGTATCCGTTCCCGCTCGAAGAGATGCGCGACGTGTTGGCCCGCTACCCGGTCTCGGCCGAACTCGTGTGGGTGCAGGAAGAGCCGAAGAACATGGGCCCGTGGCGCTTCGTTCGCGAGTGGCTGGAGCCGGTGCTCGCAGAACAGCGGCGGACCCTGCGGTACGCCGGCCGTCCGGAGAGCGCTTCGCCGTCGGCGGGCTCGCTCAAACGCCACAATGAAGAACAGGCGGACCTGGTGGAGCAGGCGCTCACCGGCGCGGCGCCGCAGCGCGTGCGGCGGCGGGCGGTCCCTCGGCGTCGGAAGTAGCGGCGGGCACCCAGGACGCCGGCCCGCAGCGGGGAACCGCGGCCGCGCTTCTTTCGTCTGTCTAGCGGAAGGGGGATCATCCGCACATGGACACGCTCTCTCTGCTTGGTTCGACGCTCGGCCTCGGCGTCCTGGCGGGGATCCGGTTGTATGCCACCGTGCTGGCGCTCGGGCTCGCCATCCGGTTCGGATTCCTTTCCCTTTCTCCCTCGCTCCGCCACCTGGACATTCTGGCCGAACCGTGGGTGCTGGGCGTGGCCGGCGTGCTGTTTCTGGCTGAATTCGTGGCCGACAAAGTCGCCTGGTTCGACAGCATCTGGGATTCGATCCATACCGTGATCCGGCCGCTGGGCGCGGCGTTCCTCGGGTTCAGTGCGTTCGGTTCGGTGGATCCCAAGTGGCAGGTGCTGGCCGGGTTGGCCACGGGCGCTCTGGCGTTGAGCGGGCATACGGCGAAGGCGGGTTCGCGCCTGGTGGTGAACCATAGCCCCGAGCCGTTTTCGAACATCGGGGTCAGCCTGGTGGAGGACGCGCTGGTCTTCGGCGGCGCCTGGCTCGCGATCACGCACCCGCTGGTGACGCTCACCCTGGTGGGCGTCTTCGTGGCGATCTTTGCCTGGCTGTCGCCCAAGCTGTTCCGCTTGCTGCGCCTGGAATGGAATGCCCTGCTGGCGCTGTTGCGAAGCACACCCGAGCCGCCACCCCCGGCGTGGCTGGACGGATTGCCGCCGTTCCGGGTGGCCATCCGGTGTGCGGCCGGGAAAGGAGTGGGTGGTCTTCGCCACTCGATCGGCTGGCTCTGCATTGGGGATAGTCAGTGGACCTTTGTGACCCGGCGGCTGTTCCGGCGCCGCGTGCACACGATCGCTCGAGACGCGGTGAGCGGGGTGCGCCTGACCGGCCGGCTGCTGTTCGACTCGATGGATCTGGCCACCGGCAAGGGGCAACAGAGTTTTCTGATCTTTCGAGAGGAGCGGGATAAGGCGAGCGCGCTGGTGGAACGGTTCGAAATGGCACGCGTGATCCGATAACGTGTCACATTCCGGTCAGCCGCCAAGTTCTTGCCACCGGCGGCTCTTGTCTATCGCCAGCAAAATCACCAACTTGCCCATTGGCCACTGAGCTGCCTGGAAAGAACCCCGAGGAGCGAACGCACGAATGCTCAACTCTTTCGTATCGGCACTTTCCGCACTGCGCGCGAATGGAACTGCGGTCGACGCAGTGGGAAATAACTTGGCGAACCTTGGAACGGTCGGCTTTAAGAAGTCGGCGGTCCATTTCCGCGACGTCGTTGGGGACGTCATGAGCGGATCGGGCGCCACGCAGGTGGGCTCGGGCGTATCGGCGCCCTTCACACCGAAGCAATTCAACCAGGGATCGATTCAGACCACGGGCGGCCACCTGGACGCCGCGATTCAGGGCGAGGGCTTTTTCATTCTCCGGGCGTCGGCGGCAAACAGCACGTCGGCGAGCGTCTCCCGGCGCATGTACACGCGCGCCGGCAATTTCCGCGTCGATAGCTCCGGGTTCCTGATCAGCCAGACCGGCGAGCGGGTGCAGGGATGGTCGCTCAACACCTCTCTGAACGCGATCAGCACATCGGATCCGATCGGCGACATTGTCGTGCCCGTGGGCAGCAGCCGGCCGGCGCGCGCCACAACGAACATCCAGGCGGATCTCAACCTCGACGGCTCGGCCACGGCAGGGACCGTTTTCGCCGTCCCGATCGAGATTTACGACTCCCTGGGCAACCCCCACGTGCTGACCGTGAGCTACACCAAGACAGCGAATCCGGGCGAGTGGGATATCAATGCCACGATGCCCGCCGATAGCGGCACGGTCACCTTCACGCCCGCGCAAATCACCTTCGACGCCAACGGTGTGCTGCAGACGGTGCCCACGGGCCCGCCGGCGGGAAGCCTGAACGGGATCGCCATCGACTTCGCCAACCCGGCGGTGAACGACATCGCCGACCTCACCTACTCGATTTGGAATACGGTTCCGAATCCGCCCGATCCCGGAGTGCCGCGCATTACGCAGTACTCGCAGCCTTCGGCCGCCTCCTCGGTCAGTCAGGATGGCGCACCCGCGGCGCAGCTTGTCGGCGTCAGCGTCGGTGACGGCGGTAAAGTGCTGGCGCAATACTCAAACGGCAGCCGCGTGGAGGTTGCGCGCCTCGCCCTTGCGACGGTCCGTAACCCGGACACGCTGATCGCCACGGGCAGCAATAACTTCGTCATCGGCGCGGAGACCGCGACCCCGACCATCGGCGAAGCGAACACCGGCGGCCGCGGCGCGATCGTTTCGAAATCGCTCGAATACTCGAACACCGACATCGCCGAGGAGTTCACGAAGCTGATCATCTTCCAGCGCGGCTACCAGGCCAACGCGCGGGTGATCACCACCACCGACGAAATCAGCCAGGAGACCATCAACCTGAAACGGTAGGCAGGGCCGTGGGTCCCCCGCCGCGCGATAAGCTGAGGGCATGAAATACCGCTCCCTCGGCCGCACCGGCTGGCAGATCTCGACGATTGGACTTGGCGCGTGGGCCATTGGCGGCTCCTGGGGAGCGGTGAACGACGACGAGTCGCTGGCTACGATTCACAAGGCCATCGACCTGGGCGTGAATTTCATCGACACCGCCGACGTCTACGGAATGGGCCGCAGCGAGCGGCTGGTGGGGCAAGTGCTCCGCGAGCGGCGCGGTGAGCGGATCTATGTGGCGACCAAGGCGGGGCGGCGCCTGACGCCGCACACGGCGGAGGGCTACAACGCCCGTAACCTGACTTCGTTTGTCGAGGACAGCCTGCGCCACCTCGGCACGGAGACCATCGACCTATTGCAGCTTCACTGCCCGCCCACGGCGGTATACCGTACGCCGGCCGTCTTCGACAGCCTGGACGCGCTGGTCGCGGCGGGCAAGCTGAGGCACTACGGCGTGAGCGTCGAGACCGTCGAAGAAGCGCTCCTCGCCATGGACCATCCCGGCGTGCAGTCCATCCAGATCATCTACAACGCGTTCCGTCTGAAGCCCGCCGAGGCCGTCTTTCCCATGGCGAAGGCGAAAGGGGTGGGCATCCTGGCGCGTGTGCCGCTCGCCAGCGGCCTGCTCACCGGGCGCATCGGCCCGGGGACGCAATTCGCCTCAGACGACCATCGCAACTTCAATCGCCACGGCGAGGCCTTCGACGTGGGCGAGACGTTCTCCGGCGTGGAACTCGGCGCTGCTCTCCAGGCGGTTGAGGAGATCCGCCGCCTCGCGCCGGCCGGCGTCGCGCTGGGCGTCTTCGCGCTCCGGTGGATTCTCATGGAGGAGGCGGTGACAACCGCGATCCCCGGTGCGCGCCGGCCGGACCAGATGGCCCAAAACGCCTCCGCCGCTTCCTTACCCCCGCTGAACGAAGAGCAGATGGCCGGAGTCCGCGAGATCTACGACCGCCTGATTCGCCCCCTAGTCCATCACCGGTGGTGAGAACCGCGCCGTGTGGCGCGCACTCCCCTCCTGGCATGTCAGGACTCATTCTGCTCCTCTCCGCGGTTTCGTTTGCGGCGAGCACGGGGCCGACCTACACCGCCGCCGGTCTGGTCAACGCCGCGACCAACCTGCCCGGACCCCTCGCCCCCAACACGATTGCCTCGCTCTACGGATCCGGCCTCGCGTGGGGCACCCGCGCCATCACGGCGGAGGACATCCGGGCCGGCTACCTGCCGACCCGTCTGATTGGCAGCGGCGCGACCGTGCAGGTGGCCCGCATCGCCGCTCCGCTCTACTACGTGTCGCCGACCCAGATCAACCTGCTGGTGCCGTCCAGCCTCGAGCCTGGCGACTACGTGCTCCAGACCACGCTCGACGGCCGAGCCGGGCCCGAGGTCAAAGTTACACTCCAACCGGCGGCGCCCGGCCTCTTTCTCTCGAACGGGGAGTGGGCCGTGGCGACGCGCCCCGACGGAACGGTGGCCGGCCCGGAAGCACCCGCTCGGCCCGGTGAAGTGATCGTCCTCTACGCAACCGGCCTAGGGCCCGTGACTCCCCGCGTACGCGACGGCGAGCTGCCCGAACGGGCAGCCGTGATTACCGGGCGGCGGTCCTTCACGCTCCGCCTGAACGGCGCCGCGGTGGAGGATTCCCGGATCCTCTATGTGGGCATCACGCCTGGCTTCGCCGGCCTCTACCAGATCAACCTTTCGCTGCCGCCGGACGCGCCGGACGACCCGGAAATCGAGATCCAGGCCGGAGAGTTCGCCAGTCCGCGAGGCCCCAAGTTGGCGCTTCGCCGCTAAGCGCCGCAACGAAAGCGCTGCGGGCCGCGTTTATTGGGTGTGGGCTACAATGACCTCAGGAGTCGCAACATGTTCCTTCGCTCCGGCCTGATTCTGTCCGCGCTGGCATGCGCCGGTCTGGCACAAGAGCCGGCCGCGCCCGCAAGCGAACCCAAGGGCTGGCAGAAAGCGCAGCCGGAGACCTCGGGAGCCTACACGATCGTGGCCGGCACTCGCGTTCCGCTGGGCTTGATCAACAGCGTCAGCACCCGCACGGCGGCCGAAGGCGACCGGGTCTATCTGGAGACGGTGTTCCCGATCATGAGCGGCGGCCGGATTGTGATTCCGCCCGGCAGTTGGGTGACGGGCACGGTGACCTCCGCCAAGCGCGCGGGCCGGATCAAGGGCCGCGCGGAGTTGTATGTGCGCTTCGACTCGCTGATTCTCCCCAACGGCGTCACTCGCGATTTCCGTGCCCGCGTCGGGTCTGTGGACGATCGCGGAACCGAGGAGTTGGACAAGGAAGAGGGCAAGATCCGCGGCGAAGGCACCAAGGGGCAGGATGCGATGGTGGTGGCGACGACCACGGCCACCGGGGCCTCGATCGGTGGAATCGCGGGCGCGGTAGGCGGCAGGCCGGGCTTGGGGGTCGGCGCGGGAGCGCTCGGCGGCGCGGCGGCAGGCCTGGTGGGCGTGCTGGTCAGCCGCGGGTCAGATGCCGCCCTTCCCAAGGGCAGCACGGTCGAAATGGTGTTGGATCGGAACCTCGACTTCACGGCCGAAGATCTCGATTTCTCTCAGGCGCCGGCCAGCCGCGGAGGCCTCTCGAACGGCCCCGGACCCACGCCCCGGCAGCCCCGCACGGGCATGGGTCTTCCCGGCCGGCGCTTTCCGTTGCTGTAGCGATTACGTTGTGCGACTGCAGGGCGAATCGGGACCGCGAGTGTCACGGCACGGCGACGGTCCATAAGCCCGCCTGCATCCAGTCCGAGTTCGCTCCGTTTGTGTCTTGGACGAACGCGAAGGACTTGCGCATACCAAAAAACGTGTCCTTGAACGTGATCGAGACGTACAGGTAGCCCGTGCTGGCTGACGTAAGCCAGCCTCCATAGGTGACCCTGCACTGGCTGTTCTCCATGCCCGCCGCGCTGAGCGGTTGTATCCAGTCGGTTCCGGCATCGTTGAGCAGCCGTACGGAAGAGTCCGCCGGACGAAACGCCAGAAAGCAACTGTTCTGGCCGACGATCCCCGAGTGAACCATGAAGTAAACCAGAGCGATATCGCCGGCGCCATTGGGATCGGCCACGCTGAGGATGAAATTCGCCGATTTCCCGGAACCGCCGCTGGGGCTGACGGACACGACGGAAGGCGAGTTGTTCGAGCCGACCACCCAGCGCCCGAAGATCGTGTAATTTCCTGTGTTCGACACCCCGTACTTGTCGTACACGGTCGCGTAAATCGGTCTAAATCCGGCGTACTCCTGCTTGAAGGCGATATCCAAGCGGACGGTTGCCCGGTTCTGAGCCAGGATCAACTGCGACGTGGGCATCTCGATCCGGCAGGCCGAGTTCTCGAGAAAGCCCGGCCCGCCCAAGGCGAGGCCGCTGGAGAAAACCCCGTTGGACTGCACCAGGCTCAGCCGTTGAGTAGTGAAATCGAACTGAAAGGCGCAGTCGGTGGCACCATAGCCGCCGACCGCCCCTTGCAGAAGACTCAGGTCCTGGGCTCCATTGCCGTCGAATGCAGTGAAGTCGAAGACCTGACGCAGCCCCGCGCCAACCGACGGAGTGACGGATTCCACAATTGGGGCCGTGTTAACGAACGCTTCCCAGGATCCGACGGCGCTCCATCCGGCGCTTTGGCCGGCTGAGTCCTGGGCGTATGCGTACGTGGTCAGCGGTCCGGCGTGCGGCCCCTTGAACCGCACGAAGAAGAAGTAGTAGAGGACGTTCTCTTCCGATCCCTTGCTCGAGAAGTCCATCAAAATGCATTGCGAGTTTTCAAGCGGCGCTGACAGATTGAAAGCAACTGCTGGCGGCCAGGTTCCGTCATCGCGCGCCAGACGAACAGTCCTCGCCTGGGGAAACACTTCGATCATGCAGGACTGGATGTCGGTAATCGCGCGGACCGGACCGATCTTGAGGTAACTGATGTCACCGGCTCCGTTGGCGTCGGTCACTGATACTGAGAAGCTGGCGAACTCCCCGCGGCCGCTGGCCGGCGACAGGGTGGTTACGGGCAAGGCGTTCACGACTTGGAACGGTTGCAGTTGCTGCCACCCTCCGGAGGCGCCGCGGGCATCCTGCCCAACGCCGTAGATGAGTTTGGGGCCTGCAAAGGGGGACGAGAAGGCGATCGACAGGTTCACCCGATTTGTCGACCAGCTCCATGAGTACTGCGAGAAGGAGCGGACGCGGCACTGGCTGTTCTGCTGGTGCGGGCCCGCCGAGGAGACCGGCGGCGACCACGCCCAGCCGCCGTCGTTCGCAAGCCGGTACGTACCGCCGGCCGGGTTCAGTTCCAACACACAGCCGCCGGCGTAGGCCAGGGCGCTGTTAATGACGATCCGGGCGAGTTGCACATCGGAGCGGCCGTTCGCATCTTCGATGTCGATTTGAAGAAACAACGTTGAATCCGAAGCCGGCTGCAGCGGCCCGATCCTGATGGCCGGCGCTGCGTTCAGGGCGGAAAACGGCCCGAGCGTCTGCCAACCGCTGTGCACCCCCACAGCGTCCTGCGCGTGAACGTACACGTTCTTTGGTCCAGCGAACAAAGAAGTCAGGTGTACCGTTCCGTTCAGGTAGCGCCCGTAGGGCGAAACG
>DALYJJ010000013.1:0-67726 GCA_031969915.1 Bryobacteraceae bacterium
CAGCCACCACCCGCACCACTTTGGGGATCACGTCGCCGCTGCGTTCCACCAGGACGCGGTCCCCGATCTGCACGCCCAGCCGTTCGATCTCATCTTCGTTGTGCAACGTTGCCCGCGACACGGTGACGCCGCCCACCACCACGGGGGCCAGGAACGCCACCGGCGTCAACGCGCCGGTTCGGCCGACGTTCACGCCGATGTTCTCGACCACCGTTTCGGCCTGCCGCGCGGCGTATTTGTAGGCAATGGCCCAGCGCGGCGCTTTGGCGGTCCATCCCAGCCGCTGCTGCTGCGCAATCGAGTCGACCTTCACCACCAGGCCGTCGATTTCATAGGGCAGCGCATCCCGCTTCTCCTGCCAGCCGCCGATGAAGGCTATCAGCTCCTCGAGAGAACCGCAGAGCCGGCGCTCGCGGTTCACCTTGAAGCCGAACCGCTCGAGCGTGGCGAGCGACTCCCAGTGGCTGTCCACCAGGGGCCTGCCGCCTTGCAGCAGGAAATAAGCGAAGTACTCCAACTGGCGCTCGGCGGTGATGGCGGGGTCCAGCACGCGCAACGATCCGGCGGCGGAGTTGCGCGGGTTGGCGTAGGTCTTGACTCCCTTCCATTCGCAATCGGCGTTGAGCCGCTCGAAGGCCTTGCGGGTCATGATCACCTCGCCGCGCGCCTCGAAACTCGGCGGTGCGCCGTGCACCCGCAGCGGCAGCGACCGGATGGTGCGCGCGTTTTCGGTGACATCCTCGCCCTCCTCGCCGTCGCCGCGCGTGATGGCGCGCACCATCTGTCCGTTCTCGTAGTGCACGGCCATCGACAACCCGTCGAGCTTCAGCTCCGCCACGTACTGGTACGGTTCGCCCGCCAGCAGCTCGCGCACCCGCCGGTCGAAGTCGCGGAGTTCGCCTTCGTCCAGCGCGTTGTCCAAGCTGAGCATGGGGGCGCTGTGACGTACTTTGACGAAGCCTTCGCGCGGTTTGCCGCCCACGCGCTGCGTCGGTGAGTCGGGCGAAAGCAGTTCGGGGTGCGCGGCTTCCAGGTCGCGCAGTTCGCGCATCAGCCGGTCGTATTCGGCGTCGCTGATCTCTGGTTGGTCGAGGACATAGTACAAGTGCTCGTGCCGGCGCAGTTCCTCGCGCAGCGATGCAGCGCGGTTCGAAACGGTTTCCATGATCCGCGTTTTATACTCGAAGTAACCCGTCCGTCACGAGGCCCCTATCGCCACTTACCAGAACATCGTATTGATCTATAACCCCGTCGCGGGACGCATCAGCCGCACGAAAGGTCTTCTACAACGTAGCATCGACGCCCTGCGCGCGGCGGGCCACGGGGTGGAATTAACACCGACCCATGGCCCGTGTACCGCCGGCGATCTCGCCGCCGAAGCGGCGCGCGCCGGGGCGGACCTGATCCTGGTGGCCGGAGGCGACGGCACGGTCAATGAAGTCGTGGACGGGCTCGCCGGAGCTCAGACGCCAGTGGCGGTATTGCCGGCGGGCACGGCCAACGTCCTGGCCAACGAGATGGGGATCGGCGGAAAGACCGAGCGGGCAGCCGAACGCCTGCATGAGATGGTCCCCTCCCGGATCGCGCTTGGCCGCATCGCGGTGGACACGGCGCCCCCTAACGGATGCCGCGGCTCACGGGCGAGGCACTTTCTGCTCATGGCCGGTGTCGGCCTGGATGCGCACATCGTCTATCACCTGGATCTCTCGCTCAAAGCCCGGCTCGGAAAGCTGTCCTACTGGGTGGGCGGCTTCGGACAGATCGGACGCCGCCTGGAAGAGTTCGACGTGATCATCGACGGCCGGACGTACCGCTCCAGCTTCACCCTCGTGAGCCGGGTCCGGAACTATGGTGGCGACCTCGAGATCGCCTCGAGCGCAACGCTGCTCGACGACGATTTCGAGTTTGTGGTCTTCGAGGGAGACAGCGCGGCCCGCTATCTCGGTTATTTCGCCGGCGTCCTGACGCGGAATCTGCGGCGCGTGCCGGGCGTTCACATCCTGCGGGGCACACGGGCCGAGTTCGCGCGGCCCGCCGACAAAGACGTCTACATCCAGGTGGATGGCGAGTACGTGGGCCGCCCGCCGGCGACCGTCGAAATTGTTCCTTCGGCGCTCACGCTGCTCATGCCGGCCACATACATAGAGAAAGCGTCGAGGCTTCGCGCGGAGTACGAGGTGGCCGTATAGCGGCCCCTAAAACGTCTGCCGGATGGTCTCGAATTCAGCGTTAAACGATTCGAGAATCCGTTCGACAACCTCCGCTTCCAGACCGAACTCGGAGAGCAACGCTGCCGGCGCAGTGGGCACCGATTCGGCCGGCTCAATGGTGATTCCCATCGCTTTGCTGCAGCGGTCCGCGGCGTGGATCAGGTGGGCGAGGTGCGGCCCCCCGCCGTTGCCCGGCAACCGGTCCGGGAAGTGATGGAACTCGACCGCACGGACCACCTCGGCGGGCAGATTCCAACGCGCCAGCGCGGCGGCGGAGAGCTCGGCGTGGCTGATCTCAATGATCTCTTTTTCGCAATCCACCAGGGCCAGTTCGCTCTGCCCGAGCAGCGTCCGGATCTCTTCGTACTCGGCCGGGAAAGCGATGGCGATGAGCAGACGCCCCATGTCGTGCAGCAGGCCGCCCACGAAGGCCCCCTCCGCGTACTCCACGGGAACGTGCTGGGCTAAGTGATCGGCCAGGATCGCGGTGGACAGGGCGTGCAGGTTGAACCGCAGCGAGGACCACCCCTCCGGCGTCCGAACCTTCTTCCACATGTGCGCGATGGAGAGGCTGAGGACGGTGTTTCGAAGCTTGTTCAGGCCGACCAGAGAAATTGCGTGAGGGATTGAGCTGATGGTCCCGCGCCGCCCATAAACCGCTGAATTCACAAGGCGAAGCACGTTCGCGGAGAGCACGGTATCCCGCTCGATCAAGCCCGCCAGTTGGGCGAAGGAGACATCCTCGTTGGCCAGGCTCGCCAGCAGCTTGTTCAGGATCGGAGAGAACGGCGGGAGCTGATCCAGGCTGCGGAGCGCCAGCTCGCGGTAGCTAACCTTCTGGAGGCGAAGAGCACTCACGACGGTACTATCGGCTTGCTCGGGCGAAAACTTGAGCCTTCCCTCCAAGCTACGATAAGGACTGACCATGACCGATCTCCCCCCGTCCGCCGAACAGTCGTTGGCCATCGAAGTTCGCGGCCTTCGGAAGGTGTATGGAGAAAAAGCCGCCGTCGATGGCCTCTCGCTGGAGGTCCCGGCGGGCTGTTTCTACGGATTCCTGGGCCCCAATGGCGCCGGCAAGACCACCACCATCAGGATGCTGATGGGACTGGCGCCGCCAACCGCCGGAACGATCCGCATGCTCGGGCTTCCGCTGCCCGAGCGGGCCCTCGACGTAAAGGGCCGGATCGGGCTGGTGCCCGACGAGTCACTGCTGTTCGATCACCTGACGGGCGCGGAATTCGCCGAATTCGTGGGCCGCATGTATGGGTTGGACCGGCCCCTGGCGCGGCAGCGGGCCCTCGAATTGATGGACCTGTTCGAACTCGGCGGAGCGCAGCGGAAACTGATCGGCGAGTATTCCAAAGGTATGCGCAAGCGCGTGGCGATGGCGGCCGCCCTGATTCACCGGCCGCAGCTCTTTCTCATGGACGAGCCGTTCGAAGGAGTGGACGCGGTGGGCGCGCGCCTGATGAAGGATATTCTGCTCGATCAGGTTCGGCAGGGGGCCACCATCTTTCTCACCTCCCACGTCCTCGAAGTCGTCGAGCGCCTCTGTGACCGCGTAGCGATCATCCACGAGGGCCGGCTGGTGGTGGAGGGGCCGATCGGCGAACTGCGCTCGGGCGCCGAAACGCTCGAAGACATCTTCGTCCGCGTCGTCGGCGCCGAGCGCACCACGGAGAACCTGAGTTGGCTGTGATCCTCGATCGCCGCACCTCGGCCGTCCTTTGGGCGCAGTGGCGCACGCTGCGCAACTTCTATCCGCGCGCCAACCGGGGCGGGCTGGTCTTCACCGCGATCATGGGTTTGCTCTGGTACGGGTCCTGGCTGACGGGGGCGCTGGTGATCGCCAAGGTAATCTCGATCTCGCGCCAGGCGTCGCTCGAGCGCTTCCTGCCGTTCGGGTTCTTCTTCGGATGCCTGTACTGGCAGTTGGTCCCGCTGCTGATGGCCAGCGCCGGCGCCACACTCGACATGCGGCGGCTGTTGGTGTATCCGATCCCGCACCGCTCGCTGTTCGGCGTCGAAGTCCTGCTCCGCCTGACCACCGGTATCGAAGTGCTTCTCATCCTGGGAGGCGCGGCGGCGGGACTCTGGCTGCATCCTTCGGTACCCGTCTGGGCGCCGCTGTTCGTCCTCCCGTTCGCACTGTTCAACATGCTCCTCTCGGCCGGCGTGCGGGAGCTGCTGACGCGTGTGTTCGCCCAGAAGCGGCTGCGCGAAATCGCCATCTTCCTGCTGGTCATGGTCGCCGCCGTTCCGCAATTGATCGCCGTCCGCGGCGTGCCCGCGCCGGTGCGCGCTTTCTTCGTGGGACTGGTCCAGGGCTGGTACCCGTGGTCGGTGACCGGATACCTGGCCTCGGGCACGTTCGGCGTTCCGTACCTGGCGGCGCTCGCCGCCTGGGTCGCGTTTGCCTACGTCTTCGGGCGCTGGCAGTTCGAGCGCGGGCTGCGTTTCGACGTGGAGGCGGCCAAGGCGGCGGACCGTCCGAAAAGCAAGGGCACGCCGTGGTCGGAGACGTTGTTCCGCATTCCCACGCTGCTCTTCCGCGATCCTCTGGGCGCACTGGTGGAAAAGGAAGTCCGCTTCCTGGCCCGCTCGCCCCGCTTCCGGCTCGTGTTTCTGATGGGGTTTTCCTTCAGCCTGCTGATCTGGTTCCCGATGGCCTTCCGGCCCGGCGGCGGCTCGTCATTCATGGGCGCCAACTTCCTCACCATCGCCACCGTGTATTCGTTGATGCTGCTCGGCGAGGTCTCCTTCTGGAACACATTCGGCTTCGACCGCAGCGCCGCGCAGATGTACTGGCTCGCGCCCGTTCCCTTTCGAACCGTCCTCATCGGGAAGAACCTGACGGCCTGCCTCTTCATCCTGTTGGAGATCCTGCTGGTGGCCGCGGTGTGCGGCGCCTTGCGCCTGCCCGTGAGCCCGCCCAAGGTGGCCGAAGCGCTGGCGGTGGCGGTGGTGCTCTCCGTCTACCTGCTGGCCATCGGCAATCTCTCGAGCACCCACTACCCGCGGGCGGTGAACCCGGCGCAATCGTGGCGCTCCACCGGCGCCGGGAAGTGGCAGGCGCTCCTGTTGATCATCTACCCGGTGATCTCCATCCCGATCGCGCTCGCGTACCTGGCGCGCTGGGCGGTGGACGCCGAGTGGGCCTTCTACGCCGCGCTCGGCGTGGCGGCCGCGATCGGCCTGGCGATGTATCACGTCGCGCTGGAATCGGCGGTGGAGGCAGCGGCCGCGCAGCGGGAGCAGATCATTGAGACGCTCTCGAAAAGCGAGGGCCCGATCGCAATGGGCTGAAGCGCGCGCCCTGGCTTACTCCAGCGCGAACGATTCGCCGCGCGAGGGGATCACCGCCTCCACCCCGTGGATCTGCTCGATGGCGGCCTTCAGCGCCCGCGACTGCGACGGTTCGCCGTGCACCAGGAACACCTTCTTCAAGGTGGGCACCAGCGGCCGCATCCAGGCAATCAGTTCGCGCTGGTCGGCATGGCCGCTGAGTTCGTTCAGCTTCGCGACTTCGGCCCTCAGCCGCACCGGCTCGCCGAAGATGGGCACCTCGGGCATCTTATCCACGATCTTGCGGCCCAGCGTGTTCTCCCCCTGGAAGCCGGTGATCAACACCGTGTTGCGCGGGTCCGCGATGTTGTTGCGCAGGTGGTGCAGGATGCGCCCCGCTTCGCACATGCCGGAGGCGGAGATCACCAGGAACGGGCCGCGCAGGTCGTTCAGCGCTTTGCTCTCGGCGACGTCGCGGATGTAGCGGAGGCGGCGGAACCCGAAGGGATCTTCGCCCCGGTCGAGGAACTCGCGCGTCTCGGCGTCGAAGTGTTCGCTGTGCTTGCGGAACACCTCGGTGACGTTCACCGCCAGCGGGCTGTCCACGAACATCGGAATGGACGGCACCCGGCCGGCCTCGATCAACTCGTGGAGTAATAGCACCAGTTGCTGCGTGCGGCCCACGGCGAAGGCGGGCACGATGATGCGGCCGCCCCGGGCGCAGGTGCGGTTGACGATGTCGGCCAATTTCGACTGCACGTCGCCCAGGTCCTTGTGGAGGCGGTCGCCGTACGTGCTCTCCAGGATCAGGTAGTCGGCTGCGGGAGGCGGTTCGGGGTCGCGGACAATGGGCAGGCCGGGACGGCCCACGTCGCCGGAGAACGCCAGGCGGCGGGTGCGGCCGTTCTCGGTGAGAGTGAGCGTCATGGAGGTGGAGCCGAGCATGTGGCCGGCGTCGATGGTCCGGTAATGAATGCCGGGGGCGACCTCGGTTTCCGTGTGCAGTGGAGTGGGGCGGAACAGCGGCATCACCGCTTCGGCGTCCTCCATGCTGTAGAGCGGCTCAACGGCGCCGTCGCCGCTTTCCGGGTCGATCCGGCGGCGGCGGGAAAGACGCTTGTTGACGAACTCGGCGTCTTTCTGTTGCAGGAACGCCGAGTCGGCGAGCATCGCGACGCACAGGTCGGCCGTGGCCGGAGTGGTGTAGATCGGGCCCCGGTAGCCGTTCTTGGTCAGCGTCGGGAGATTGCCGCTGTGATCGATGTGCGCGTGGGAGAGGAGCACGGCGTCAATGCGTTCGGCGGAAAACGGCAGGTGCGAGTTCCGCTCAAAGGACTCCTGGCGCCGGCCCTGGTAGAGGCCGCAATCCATCAGCACCCGGCTGCCGTTGGCGCGGAGTTCGTGCATGGACCCGGTGACGGTTTGGGCGGCGCCCCAGAACGTGAGTTTCATAGATCGAAAGACAAGGATGTCACAGGCCGCCTATTGCGGGGGCGGGCTGCCGCCGATTGGTGACTGGTGGCCAACGGGCGGCGAATTCTCGCGGTGGCGGCGGTGTGCGTGGCGTGTCTGCCCGTGCTCGCGCTCTGCTGGCGGTTTCGCGACCTGGGACACTGGGGGCAGTTCGACGACGACGGAATCTACGTGGTGACCGCGCGGGCGTTGGCCGAAGGGCGCGGCTACCGCATCGAGAGCCTGCCGGGTGAGCCCCCGCAAACCAAGTACCCGCCCCTCTATCCTCTCTACCTCGCGCTCTGGTGGACGCTCGCCCCGCCCTTTCCCGCCAACCTCCCCTGGCTGATGTTGGGCCAGGCGGCGGTGTTTGTGGGCTTGCTGGTGGCCGTGTGGCGATGGGTCGCGGCGGAAGGAGCCGGGCCGCCGGAGCGAGCCGTGGTCACCGCCCTGGTGGCGCTCTCGCCGGTGACGGCGATGCTCACCGCCAACCTGCTGGCCGATACGCTGTTCTGCGCGCTCGTGGTAGCGGCCGCGGCGTGCGCGGGACGGTGGACCCGCGGGTCCGCGTGGGCCGCGGGCGTTCTCGGAGGCCTTGCCTTCCTCACGCGCACGGCGGCCATGCCGCTTTTGCCCGCCCTGGTCGCGGCCGGCTGGATGCGCGGGCGCAAGGACCTGGCGTGGCGCATGGCGCTGCCGATGGCCGTGGCCATGGGCGCCTGGCACTGGTGGCGAGCCGCGGCCATGCCGCAGTCTCTGCTCCCGGCCGAAATCTACTACCTCGACTACACCTTGGTGCATCGGTTGAACCTGTCCGCCATGAGCTTCGGGGACCTGTTGGCGAAGAACGGCGGTGTCCTGGTCACGTCGGTATGCAACCTGATGGCTTTCAGCAACGGCTCGTGGCCGCTGGGGCATCATCTGGCGCGGCTGGCGGCGTTCGCGGGCGTCGCCGGGCTGGTTCGGCACTGGCGGAGAAACGGACCGTCCGTGCTGACGCTGTTCGGAGCCGGCCTGGTGGGAATGTCCATGGTGTGGAGTTACAGCCCGAATGAGCGTCTCCTCTATCCGCTCCTGCCCCTGCTGCTGTTCGGCTGCTGGACCGAGCTGCGGGCGCTGGCGGGCATGATCGCGGCGGTGTGGCGCAAAGGGCCGTTCGGGAACCGCGTGGCCGCGGGCGTCCTGGCGGGTGTCGCGGCGCTGGTCGTGGCGATGGCGGGCCTGGGGTCCTGGATCGGTCTTTCGCGCGTGGTTCCGGATCACCTGGAATCGGATCGCGAGGCGGCGCGGGAGCGCGGCGAGGTATGGCGCTGGCTGGCGGAACGCACGCCGCCACAAGCCGGCGTATTGGCCTTCAACGGCGGCGCCTTGTACCTGCGCGCGGGCCGGCGCTACTACGCGCTGCGCGCGCCCACCAGCTATTACTATCGGGACGATTCCGACGGCCTCCTGCGATGGTTGCGTGAGGCGCCTCGGCACGCCCGGCAGAGCGGGCTTTCCTTCGTGGTCCTCGGCGACGGAGATTACTGGAACGATCTCAGTCCGGAACTGAACCGTTCCCTGCGTGCGTCGCTCGACCGCGACCCGCGGCTCCAGACCGTGTACTCCGCGGGGCGGTATCGCGTCTACCGGATCGCTTTGCACTGAGAGCGCCGCCCGAAAGCCGCTAGAATCGGAGGGTCGCTTTCGGGTTGCCTATGAAAACTGCGCTCTCCGTGCTCGTCCTTTGTCTCCTTGCGCCGGCTTGGGCGGCTGAGAAAAAGCCGGTCACGATCGACGCGTTGATGGCCGTGCGGGAGCAGCCCGCCGGCGGGCCCGTCTGGGCGCCGGACGGAAAATCGTTCGTCTTTACACAGGACCGCAAGCTGCACGTGTACACCTTGGCGGCCAAATCGTCGCAGGTCCTCGTGGCCATGCAGGACCTGGAAGCGGCGGCCAGGCGGGCGCCCGAACCCGAGGCGTTCGGCTGGCGCAACCGGGGTGTCCGGGAGCAGGCGGTGCAGTGGTTTCCCAACGGCAAGCACCTGCTGGTGAGCGCCCGCGGGGACTTGTTTCAGTGCGCCGTCGACGGCGGCAAATGGGAACAGTTGACGGCCACCGATTTCGTGGAGGGCGATCCCAAGGTGTCGCCCGATGGCAAGAGCGTTTCCTACCGCCGCGACCACGATCTCTATGTGCTCGATCTCGCGGGCAAGGCGGTCACGCGCCTCACCACCGATGGATCGCCGGCGTTGCGAAACGGCGAACTGGACTGGGTCTATCCGGAAGAGCTCGCGCTTCCGACCGCCTACTGGTGGTCGCCGGACTCCACTCGAATCGCCTATTTGCAGTTCGATGTGAGCCGGCTGCCGGTTTACCCGCACGGCGACTACACCAAGACCGCGCCCGTGTTTGAGCCCCAGCGGTATCCAAAGGCCGGAACGCCGAACTCCGACGTGCGGCTGGGTGTCGTCACCGTGAAGGGCGGTGCCACCAGGTGGATGGACGTCGGCGAGACCCGCGATTTCCTGCTTGCCCGCGTGCACTGGGTTCCCTCGAGCGAAGAGATCTTCGTGCAGCGGCTCAACCGGGTGCAGAACCGGCTCGACCTGCTGGCCGCGAACGTGGAAAGCGGCGCCGCCCGGCTGGTGCTCCGCGAGTCCGATCCGCATTGGGTGAACATCCACGACGCGCTACGCTTCCTCCCCGGCGGTGAGTTCCTGTGGGCGAGCGAGCGCAGCGGCTACCGGCACCTCTATCGGTATGCCCTCACCGGCGAACTCAAGCAGCAGCTAACCTCCGGCGATTGGGAAGTGAGCGAGGTCGCGGGCGTGGATCCGGCGGCACGGAAACTGTTCTACCTTTCCACGGAGCACAGCGCCATTGAGCGGCATCTCTATTCGATCGGTTTCGACGGCGGCGGCAAGCGGAAGCTCACCGCCACGGCCGGCGTGCATGGCGTCTCGATGAGTCCGGGGGGCGAGGCTTATCTCGACACGGCTTCGAACACCGGTTCGCCGTCCCGCCGCGTGCTGTACCGCGCCGGCGGCGATGAGATCGGGGTGTGGCGGGAGGCGAATCGCGCGATCGAAGAGGAGTACCGAATCCTGCCCACCGAATTGCATACCGTGCGCACGGGGGACGGCGAAACGCTCCACGCGCGGCTGATCAAGCCGGCGGG
This sequence comes from Bryobacteraceae bacterium, assembly GCA_031969915.1. Taxonomy (GTDB): domain Bacteria; phylum Acidobacteriota; class Terriglobia; order Bryobacterales; family Bryobacteraceae; genus DALYJJ01. The sequence goes on from DALYJJ010000013.1 coordinate 10,111, forward strand.
TTTCGCCCCAGGAAAGAAATACCCGGCCATCGTGATGGTCTACGGCGGCCCGCATGCGCAGAACGTACGCAACGCCTGGGCGGGGCTGAGCATGGACCAGGTGTACGCGCATCGCGGATTCGTGGTGTGGCAGGTGGACAATCGCGGCACCGCGGGACGGGGGCACGCGTTCGAAACCAAGCTCTACCGCCGCTTCGGAAAGCAGGAACTCGCGGACCAGTTGGAGGGAGTGAAACACCTGCTCTCGATGGGCTTCGTCGATCCCGCGAAGATCGGGATTTCAGGTTGGAGCTACGGCGGCTTCATGACGCTGACCGCGCTGCTCCATGCGCCGGATACCTTCCGGGCCGGCATCGCCGGCGCGGCGGTCACCGATTGGCGCCAGTACGACACCATCTACACCGAGCGCTATCTGGGACTGCCGCGGGAAAACGAGGAGGGCTACCGCCTCAGTTCACCTGTCCACTCCGCCGCGAATCTCAAGGGACAACTCATGCTGGTGCACAACCTGGGCGACGACAACGTGCACTTCTCCAACGCCGTCCAGATGATCGACGCCCTGGAGAAGGCCAACAAGCAGTTTGACCTGGTGGTCTACCCGCAGAAGGCCCACGGTGTCACGGGCACGGTGCGCCGCCACATGTATGAGGCGATGCTCGGATTCTTCGAGCGCACGCTAAAATAAGAAGTCAGTGCACCCTTTTCCCCAGTCGTATCAAGCCGGGCCGGTGAAGATCGCCCCTGCGACGGTGCTCGCGCCGATGGCCGGCGTAACGGACACCGTCTTCCGGCGCATGATCCGCGCGCAGGGCGGCTGCGGGCTGTTGATGACCGAGTTCACCAGTTCGCACGGCGTGGTGGCGAACCGCCAGATGAGGAAGAAGGCGTTCCACTACCTGTATTACGAGCCCGGCGAGCATCCCATCGCGGCCCAGTTGTTCGGTTCCGATCCCAAGGTGATGGCCGACGCGGCGCGCGTCTGCCAGGACCTCGGCTTCGACGCGGTGGACATCAATTTCGGCTGCCCCGTGAAGAAGGTGGTGACCTGCAACGGCGGATCGGGGCTGCTGCGCGATCTCCCCTTGGTGGAGCGGCTGTTGAAGGACGTGCGGGCGGCGATCTCGATTCCGCTCACCATGAAGTTCCGCTCGGGCTGGAGCGACCGCGAACTGGTGCACGTGCGAATGGCGAAGCTCGCCGAAGACTGCGGCCTCCAGGCGATCGCGCTGCACCCTCGCACGCGCGAGCAGGGCTACAGCGGCCACGCCGACTGGACGCGCATCGCCGAGGTCAAGGCGGCCGTGAAGATCCCCGTCATCGGCAACGGCGACGTGAACGCCCCGGAGGACGCGGTGCGTATGGTGCGCGAAACCAATTGCGATGCGGTGATGATCGGCCGCTGCGCGTCATCGAACCCGTGGATCTTCCGCCAGATCGCCGAGTACGTCCGCACCGGGGCTTACTGGAAGCCCGCCGACGCGGACCGGCACCAGATGATGCGCCGCTACTACGCGATGCTCATCGAGCACCGCCAATTGGACGCCGCCGGGAAGATGAAGCAGTTCGCGACGTACTTCACCCACGGCGTCCGCAATGGCGCCCGGCTGCGCGTCGAGATCTACCACGCCAAGGAGCCGCAACGGATTCTCGACCTGGTGGACGCCTTCTTCGAAAAGGAACTCGCGCTCAACGCGCCGGCCGCGTGAAACAGGTTCAACTCATCACGGACGGGGCGTGCCTGGGGAATCCGGGGCGCGGCGGCTGGGCCTACATCCTGCGTTACAAAGACCGCAAGAAAGAGGCCTACGGCGCCGATCCGCAAACCACCAATAACCGCATGGAACTGACCGCGGCGGTCCGTGGCCTTTCGGCGTTGAAGGAGCGCTGCGCGGTGCAGGTGGTGACCGACTCCGAGTACATGAAGAACGGCATCACGCAGTGGATTCACGGCTGGAAACGCAAAGGCTGGAAGCGAGCCGACGGCCAGCCGGTGCTGAACCGTGACCTTTGGGAGGAACTCGACGGCCAGGTGAACCGCCACCAGACGGAGTGGGTCTGGACGAAGGGCCACGCCCAGCACGAAGACAACAACCGCTGCGACGAACTGGCCTCCATGGCCGCCCGCGAGCAGGCCTCCAGCGCCTGATCTGCTACGCTGCAACAAGAGGCAGGCCAACGGCTCATGCGACTTCGTTTGCTTTTGCTCGCCGCGGTGGCGGCGGCCGCCCAGGCCCAGTCGATCGGCTGGGGCGTCAAGGCGGGCGTGCCCTTCACCGATTTCTTCAACGCCGCCCGGGCCGGCAACGTCAGCTATTCCCAATTCACCCGCCGCTACACGTTCGGGCCGATGGTCGATCTCAGGCTGCCGCTGGGCGTGGGCATCGAGGCCAACGCTCTCTACAAGCGGTTCCGCTATGAACGCGACTCCGCCGCCGGTCCGGGCGGCGCGGACGGCAACTTCTGGGAGTTCCCCTTGCTGTTGAAGTATCGAATGCCGGGCGTGCTGGTTCGGCCCTACGTGGCGGGCGGCTTCTCCTTCCGCACCATCCAGGGTCTGGCCGCCTTCGGCGCCGATCTGCTGCCCGGAGGTGATCCGCCCGAGTTGCGCGACAACTCGGCGCGCGGCGTGGTGCTTGGTACGGGACTCGAGGTGAAACTCATCAAGGTGCGCGTGGCGCCCGAAGTGCGCTTCACCCGCTGGGGTTCGCGCGCGTTCGACGATCTCCGCGGCGGACTCGAATCCCGAAGGAATCAACTCGAGTTTCTGGTGGGACTGACGTTTTGAGGGTCGCGATCTTCGGCGGGACCTTCGATCCCATCCATTCCGCTCACTTGGCCGTGGCGCGCGAGGCGGCCGATCGCTTCGGCCTCGACCGCGTGCTCTTCGTCACCGCCGGCCAGCCCCCGCACAAGTCGCAGCCACGGACGCCGTTTGAACACCGGCATCGCATGGTGGAACTGGCCGTGGCCGGTGAGCCGCGATTCGAAGCCTCGCGGCTCGAAGCGGGGCGCACCAGCTATTCCATCCAGACCATCGAAGAGGTGCGCGCCGGTTTGGGCCCGGCCGATGAGCTGTTCTTCCTGATCGGCGCCGACGCCTTCGCCGAAGTCGGCGCCTGGCGCCGCTCCGAGGATGTCGTCCGAATGGTCACGTTTCTGGTGGCGGCGCGCCCCGGACACCAGTACGCCGTGCCCGCGGGCGCGGCCGTGATCCGGCTCGATACGCTCGCCTTTTCCGTGTCTTCTTCCGCCCTCCGGGAAAAACTGGAGCGCACCGGCGCCGCCGAGGAACTGCCGCCCGCGGTGTTGCAGTATATTCACAAACACGGCCTCTATCGCGGGCTACAATAGAGAACCCATCTTGACTGCGAGAATTTTCTTCAAGCTGATCGCCGCGGTGCTGCTGGTACTGGTGGTGGCGCTCTCCGCGATCGACTTCCTGACCACGCGCATGGTGGAGAAGACCTACGTCGACTCCCTTACGCGCGAGCTCGCGGAGAAGGCCCAGTTGCTCGCGCTCGAGCATTCCGAAGGTTTCACCGCCCTGGAGGACCGCCGCATCCGGGAGTTGGGCACTGCCCTGGCCGCGCGCATCACCGTGGTGGCGCGCGACGGCCGTGTGATCGCCGACTCCGAGGCCGACGCCGACAAAATGGAGAACCACTCCCACCGTCCCGAGGTCGGCGCGGCGTTGAACGGGCAGCGGGGCTCCAGCGTCCGCCGCAGCCCGACCACCGGTAAGTTCTTCCTCTACCAGGCGATCCCCATCCCCGAGGGCGCGCTGCGGCTCGCCCTGCCGCTCGCCGACGTCGACGCGCAGGTCAGCTCCATCCGCCGCCGCATGGTGGGCTACGCGGCGCTCGCGTTCCTGCCCGCGATCGCACTCGCGGCGTTCTTCGCCCGCTACTACTCGGCCCGGCTGGGCGAGATCATTCACCACGCAGGCACTCTGGCCACCGGCAATTTCAAGGCCCGGCTCGCCTCCACCGGCCGCGACGAACTGGGGACCCTCAGCGCCAAGCTGAACGAAACGGCCGAGAAACTCCAGCGCATGTTCGAGGAATTGCAGCACGAGCACATCGAGATGGAGAAGCTCGAGCGCATTCGAAAAGATTTCGTGATCAACGTCAGCCACGAACTCCGCACGCCGCTCGCCTCGATCCAGGGCTACACTGAGACTCTGCTCGACGGAGCCCTCCACGACCCCGTCCACAACGTGCGCTTCTTGACCATCATCCGGCAGAACGCCGAGCGCCTCGGACGCTTGACCGCTGACCTCCTCACCCTCTCGCGAATTGAGTTGAAGACCCAGAAGTTCCAGTTCGCCTCCTACCATTTGAGGGCGCTGCTCGAAGAGAACGTCGACTCCATGCAGCCGATCGCGGAGAAAAAACGCATCGGTCTGTTCATCGCGCCCGCGCCGGAGCGGGCGGAAGTCTTCTGCGATTCCGAAGCGCTCCACCAGATCATGAGCAACCTGCTCGATAACGCCATCAAGTACACGCCCGAGGGGGGGCGGATCGAGGTCCGCGCTACGCCCGAGAACGGCTCCCGCGGGGAGTTGATCCGGATCGAGGTTCGCGACGAGGGCGCCGGAATTCCCCAGGAAGACCTGCCCCGGTTGTTCGAGCGCTTCTATCGCGTCGATAAGGCCCGCTCAAGAGAGCTCGGTGGTACTGGGCTGGGACTCGCCATCGTCAAGCACCTGGTCCGCGCCCAGGGCGGTGAAGTGAGCGTCCACAGCGAGTTAGGCAAGGGATCCACCTTCGCTTTCACGCTCCCCGTGCACGATCTGGGGCTCGCCGAGTATGGCTCCGTTCAAGCAGAGTTGACCAGTTCGTAATGTGTCTGTAACTACTTTTCGATAAGGTCAGGGAAAGGCCACCGGACATGAAGAAAATCGTTCTGATCGAAGACGACTCTGATCTGTACGCGCTACTCAAGTACAACCTGGAGAAGGAAGGGTTCGCCCTGGTCGGCGCGCAGACGGGCAAAGGCGCCATCGATCTCTGCCGGCGGGAGCGCCCGGACCTGATCCTGCTCGACATCATGCTGCCCGATTCCGACGGGCTGGACATCTGCAAGGGCATCCGCCAGCACCCGGAACTCGCGCACATTCCCGTGATCTTCCTGACCGCGCGGGCCTCGGAGACTGACCGCATCGTGGGCCTGGAACTGGGCGCCAACGATTACATCGTGAAGCCGTTCTTCATTCGCGAACTGATCGCGCGCATCAAGATTCAATTCCGCTCCCAAGCCACTCCGCAGCGAATGCTGAAAGTAAACGGCCTGGAGCTGGATCGCAGCAGTTGCCGGGTACGCCTGAACGGAGAGCAGCTTTCGCTCACCGCCACCGAGTTCCGGCTGCTCGAATTCCTGATGAGCCGCCCGGGCGTGGTATTCAGCCGGGAACAGTTGCTCGACGCCGTCTGGGGCCACGACCGCGCCGTGACGGACCGCACCGTCGACGTCTACATTCTGCGCCTGCGGCAGAAGGTGGAAGGCGATCCCGCGAGTCCCTCCTTCATCCGCTCGGTTCGTGGGTTCGGCTACAGCTTCAACGACGCGGGCGTCGAACTGGCTCAGGCTGAGAAAGTATCCGCCGCCGGCTGACGTCACCGGTACCGGGGTACCTAAGAGTCAGGGAGTCCGGGCCGCCATCTAGGTAGAAATCGTAAGGTCTTTTCAGAGCGCCGGAGCCAAGCTTCCGCCTTACCATGGAAGCATGTGCAGGCGCGACATCCTTCACGATCTCGTGGACCGGGTTCCGGACCGGCAAGTCGCCTTTGTACAGGCTCTGCTCGCGCTCGTGTGTGAATCCGGATTGAGTTTGGGACCCTCCAAGGCGACTCCCGCCTCCAGCACCAACGCCGCGGTGGAGGCAGCCCTGGCCGCCGCTTTGTTGTACGACGACAGCCGCCGCTAAGCGCTCATCCCTTGTAACCTCAAGTTCATACTCGATTCACGAACGCGTAATTGCCCCGTTGGTAGCATAGCCCTTCCGGATGCGATCTTTGCGCGCGCGAACAAGCCACGCCGCCACGGCGGGGCACTCCTTCGAGACCCAAGGAAATCCGATGCGAAAACTGATCTTATTTGCAATCTTGACGTGTGTGGCATTAGCGCCGGCCCTGGCGCAGACTCCGGGCGCCGTATTCGTGAACGCGGCTACCTTCCAGCAAGGCTTCCCGGTCACGGCGGGCAGTCTGGTTGTCACCGCGCCTGCGGCCTCGGGCGGCACCTTCACCGGCGCCGGGACGGTGACGCAGGAAGCGCTGCCGTGGCCCACCACGCTGGGCAACGTCCGCATTCTGGTTGGCGGAGCGACGGGAACGCCGGCTCCCTTGTACTTCGTATCGCCGGCGCAGATCAATTTCCAACTCCCGGTGGCCACGCCGGCCGGCTTGACGACGATCGTCGTCCAGGTGGGCGGCAACACGGTGGCCCAGGGTACGGTGCAAGTGTCCGACGCTTCGCCGGGCATCTTCGAGCGCAGCCCGCGGCCGAACCCGCTGGCCGCGATCCGCAATCAGAACAACGCGATCAACGACGCCACGGCGCGGGCGCAGCGCGGCGAGGTCGTCCAAATCTTTGGTACCGGATCGGGTCCGCTCGCGACGCCGCTTCCGGACGGGCAGGGCGCCACGCAGGCCATCAACAGCGTCCGCCGGCCGCGTGTGTTCATCGGGGCAGTGGAGGCGGAATTGCAATACAGCGGCGCTTCCGCATTCCCAGGGCTTTGGCAGGTCAACGCCTTCGTGCCCAACCGGCCCTTCATCAGCGGGCGCGTCCCACTCGTGATCTCGATGGACGGCGTGCTGAGCAATGCCACTTCGTTTTGGGTAGTCGACTAAATGAATCCATCAGGCAGTTGCCGCCTCGTTGCGGCTTTCCTCGTTCTTAGCTTTCTTCCCGTGCTTGCCCAAACGGCGGCCACTGGAACCGTCGCCGGCACGATCTTCGATGCCGCCAACGGACAGCCCGTTCGCGGCGCCACCATCGAAGTGGTGGGCATCGCCGCGCAGACCAAGGCTGTCACCGATACCGACGGCCGCTATTTGCTCTCTCTCCCGCCCGGCAACTACAACTTCAAGATCACCGCGCAGAACTACCTCGCCGCCGAACTCGAAGGCGTGGTGGTGAGTGCCGGCGAATCCACCGAGGCCAGCACCGTAATGGCCGCCGCGAATGCCGTCACCACGGTCGAAGTCAAGGAGAAAGTCGGCGCCATCGCGGCTACCGCTGAGGCGGCGACGCAGGAACGCAAACTCGCGGCAACGGTAAGCGATTCCATGTCCGGCGAGGAGATTCGCAAGACCGTAGCCTCCGACGCCGCGGGCGCCGTCGAAAAGGTCACCGGCGTTTCCATCGTCGACAGCGGCTACGTCTATGTGCGCGGCCTCGGCGAGCGCTACAGCGCGACCATGTTGAACAACGCTCTCGTTCCCACCACCGAACCGGAGCGCCGCGTCGTGCCCCTCGATCTGTTCCCCGCCAACCTGATCGATCAGATCAAAGTCCTCAAGACCTACACGCCGGATCTGCCCGGCGAGTTCGCCGGCGGCCTGGTGCAAATGACCACCGTCGAGTTCCCCGCGCAAAAACTGCTTCGCGTGGGCATGAGCTACGGCTTCAACACTCGCACCACCTTCGGCCGCTTTGAGTCCTATCCCGGAGGCGGCCGCGATTTCTTCGGCTTCGACGACGGCAACCGCTCCATCCCCGGCAATGTCCCGGGAGACGCCCGCTTGTTCCGCGGCAATTTCACGCAGCAGCAGTTCCAGGAATTCGGGCGCTCGTTTCCCGTGAACTGGGAGCCAACCTCGGTCACCTCCATGCGGCCTTCGCTGAGCTACAACGTGGTGGGCGGCAACACGTTCGGACGCATCGGCGTGGTGGGCGCGGTCACCTTCGCCAACTCGCCGCAGCGCTACGGCGAACAGCAGCGCTTCCTCAACGTCAGCGGAGGGCGGCCGAACATCTTCAGCGAGTACACCAACTACGTCGCCGATTCGGAATCGGTTCGGCTGGGCGCCGTGTTCAACGCCGCCATCAAGCTGAACTCGGCGAACAAGCTCGTGTTTCGCAACACGCTGACGCGCGACACGGACAAGGAAGCTCGCACGTTCTCCGGCCTGAACGGCGGTATCGACGGCATCATCCAGGCCCAGCGCCTGCGCTGGGTGGAGCGCGCCGTCCTCTCCACCGGCGTCGAGGGCGAGCACCTCTTCGCCAGGCTCGGCAACAGCCTCCTTCGCTGGCAGATGACCTACTCTTCGTCCACCCGCGACGAACCCGACCTGCGCGAGACCATCCGCAGCCAGGATCTGAGCGGACGCTTTATCTTTACTTCTCTGCCCCAGTCCGGTCTGCGCTTTTTCAACGGCCTCAACGACAGGATCTACGAACCGCAAGCCGAGTGGAGCACGCCGTTCTTCAAAGGCGGCTTCACCGGCGTGTTCAAGGTCGGCTTCCGCGGCACGTTTCGCGAACGCGACTTCACCGGCCGCCGCTTCCGCTTCGTCGCGCAGCGCACCGACACGGCGCTGTTCGCCCAGCCCACCAACACCTTGCTCGGCCCCGATAACATCCGGCCCGACCGCTTCACGGTGGAAGAGATCACGCGCGGCACCGACAGCTACGGCGCCAACATGGATGTCTACGCCGGCTACGCGATGGCCGATTTGAACCTCACCCCGAAGCTGCGCCTGATCGGCGGCATCCGAATCGAGGACGCGTTCCAGCGTGTGACCACCATCGATCCCCTGGTGCCCGGTGCCGTGCCCGTGGTCTCCACGCTGGCCAATCGCGATCCGCTGCCCGGCATCAGCCTGATCTACGCCCTGTCCCCGCGCCAGAACCTGCGCGTCGCCTACGGCCGCACCGTATCGCGCCCCGACTTCCGCGAGCTCTCCCCGTTTGAGTTCCTCAACGTGCTGGGCGGCTTCACCGCCGCCGGCAACCCGAACCTGCGCCGCGCCAAGATCGACAACTACGACGCCCGTTGGGAATGGTTCCCCGGCGGCGACCAGGTGATCGCGGCCAGCTACTTCTTCAAGGATTTCACCGACCCGGTTGAGGTCTTCATTCAGCCCACCACGGGCGACCTCCGGCAGAGCTTCCTCAACGCCGCCGGGGCTCGCAACCAGGGCCTCGAACTCGAGTTCCGCCGCGGGCTGGGCTTCCTCTCCAGCAAGCTCAAGAGCGTCTCCCTGCACTCGAACTTCACGCTCGTCGATTCGAACGTGGACCTCTCGGGAGACCGCCCCGAACTGCGCCTGCTCACCAGCCGCAGCCGCGCCCTCACCGGCCAGTCGCGCTACATCTACAACGTGATCACCGAGTGGAACCGGCCCCAGTGGCGGTCGGCCGCCCGTTTCTATGTCAACTCGGTGTCGCGCCGCATCACCGACGTGGGCAGCATCGGATTGCCCGACCTCTACCAGGAACGCAACACGTTCCTCGATTTCGTCTATCAGTACGACCTTCGCGAATCCGGGAAGTGGACTCTCCGCTTCTCGGCGGAAAACCTCGGCGACAACAACTACCGGTGGACCCAAGGCGGCATTATGGTGCGCCAATATCGCATGGGCCGCACCTTCAACATCGGGACCAGCTTCGCGATTTTCTAGAACTTAGGACCACGACGACCCTTTTGAAAAGGAGCCTGCTCGTACTATGCGTAAATTGATTCTTACCTCGGCGCTGCTCGCCGCCTCCGCGGCCGGCCTCTTCGCCGCCGGCGCGGACGAGACGTTCGCGGCCGTTAGCGCCTCCGAACTGGAGCGCTTCGCCACGCTCAGCTACGACACCACGGCCGTGATGTACATCTGGGCCGACAAGTATGTCTACCAGCCGGGCGAACAGTTGACGCTGCGCTGGACGGTGAAGGCGAATAACGACCTCTACCCGTACACCATCGTCGCCTACCGCCTCAATAACCAGACTGGCGCAAAGACCTTCCTTCCCGGCGGCAGCGCCACCCCCGGCGACATCTTCGGCCGCTCCCTCACCGACGGCTTCCGTGTCGTCCGTGTGGCCGACGCTACCAAGCAGGTGCTGGTCGGCGCGGGCGGCGCCGTCGTCTCCTCCCCCGCGACGATCCCCAACGAATTGGGTATGCACACCCTGGTGGTCGAACTCCGCGACTTCAGCGGCGGCCGCGTCATTAAGACGGCGTACTTCAAGATCGGCGTGGTGGACGGCTTCGATACCATCAGCGGCAACATCGAGACCTCGCGCCGCCTGGTCAACACGCGCGGCTACCGCCTCTCCGGCACCGTCTTCGTGCGGAACGGCGCAGTACTCACCATCGACCCCGGCACGTTCGTCCTGGGCAACCCCGGCTCGCTGCCGCCGTCGGCCCTGGTGATCACGCAGAACGGCCGCATCGAAGCGAACGGAACCCGCAGCCGGCCCATCGTCATGACCAGTTCCCAGCCCTTCGGCCAGCGACAGCGCGGCGATTGGGGCGGCCTCGTGCTTCTCGGCAGGGCGCGCACGAACTGGCCCACCGGCTTCGGCGAAATCGAAGGTCTGCTCCCCGGCGCCGTCGATGCCCAGTATGGCGGCACGGACGACAACCATAACTGCGGCACGCTCCGTTACGTGCGCGTCGAGTTCGCCGGCGCGCTCGTTCGTCCGAACGACGAATTGAATGCCATCACCTGGGGCGGTTGCGGCCGCGCCACCGTAAGCGAGTACCTGCAAACCACCTACGGCCAGGACGACGCTTTCGAGTGGTTCGGCGGCAACAACGACGGCAAGTACCTGGTGGGGTCCTATGCCAAGGACGACTATTTCGATTGGCAAATCGGCTATACCGGCCGCATCCAGCATGCGCTCGCCGTGGTGGCCGGAACCGTGGGCAGTAACCGCGGCTTCGAGGGCGACAACAACGAGCGCGACTTCACGCTGTTACCGCGCAGCCGCCCGCTGTTCTACAACGTGACCCTGGTGGGCAACCCGGCTTCGCCCGACGACGAGAACAACCAGATCGCCGGCATCTGGGTGCGCCGCGGCACCGGCGGCGCGATCAACAACACCATGGTCTACAACTGGAACCAGACCGGCATCGAGATCCGCGATGCCGACACCGCCACCGCGATCACCAACAACGAACTCACCGTGGACGGCCTGTTGCTCTGGGACAACGGCAGGAATGTCAATCCGCCCAAGCCGAATACCATCGCCGGACAGACCAACTCCGGCAACACGCCGGCCGCCGTGGCACCCGCGCTTCTTGAACTTCTGCAGGGCACGCGGGGCACAGGCCGGAACGTGATCGTGGCCGACCCGATGCTGCGCCGTCCCCTGGAGTACAGCGATCCCGATTTCCGTCCCATGCCCGCCTCGCCGCTGCTCCGCGCCGGCTGGGTGCAGCCGCCGGATAACGGCTTCTTCGACCAGTGGGCCAACTACATCGGCGCCTTCGGGCCGACCGTGAACTGGACCGAGGAGTGGACCAACTTCCTCATCGAGGAAGACATCCGCCCGTAACGTCTCGCTTCATACCCTTTTATATGGCCCCGGGCGTTCTGTCCGGGGCTTCTTTTTTGGGAGAATAGGCGAACCATGGTCCCCCTGCTGCTCCTCCTCGCCGCGCCCCTCCTCGCCGCCGACTGGACCCAGTTCCGCGGCCCGAACGGTTCCGGCGTTTCGGACGCCAAGGGCCTGCCTGACGAATTCGGACCGTCGAAGAACGCGATCTGGAAGACCGCCCTGCCTCCCGGTCATTCGATGCCCGTCTTCTCCGAGACCCGGATCTTCCTCACCGCCTACGACGCGGACGGCAAACTCTGGACGATTTGTTTAAATCGCGAAGACGGCAAAGTGTTGTGGCGCCGCGAAGCCCCGCGGCCGCGCAACCAGGAGCTGCACAAGGCGAACAGCCCGGCTTCGCCGAGCGCCGTCACCGACGGCCGCAACGCGTACGTCTTCTTCACCGATTTCGGCCTGCTCTCCTACGGGCCCGACGGCGAGGAGCGCTGGCGCCTGCCCCTGGGGCCGTTCAATAACCCCTTCGGCATGGGCGCCTCTCCGGTTCTCGCCGGTGACACGCTGCTCCAGATCTGCGATTCCGAGAGCGGTTCCTTCTTCGCCGCCTTCCACAAAGACACCGGCAAACTGAAATGGCGCGTCGAGCGCCCCGACGTCGCGCGCGGTTTCTCCACCCCGGTCCTCTATCAGCCGAACGGCGGTGAACTGCAGGTGATCGTGCCCGGCTCGTATCGCCTGGTGTCGTACTCGGTGGCCACCGGCGAGCGGATCTGGTGGACCAGTGGCCTCACCTGGCAGTTGAAGCCCACGCCCGTCATGGATCGCGACCGGATCTACGTTCTCGGCTGGGCCGGCGGCTCCGACACCGGCCAGCAGGAGGACATCGCGCCCTTCGAGGACGTGTTGAAAACGTGGGACGCGAACAAGGACGGCGCGCTGGCCAAGGAGGAGATCCCAGATCCGAAGATCGTCAAGGATTGGAGTTCCGTCGATCTCGACCGGAACGGCGTCCTCGGCGCACGCGACTGGCAGATGTTCCGCGACCGGCGCGCGGCCCAGAACGGACTGACGGCGTTCCGCCTCGGCGGCAAGGGAGACATGACCGGCAAGAGCGTGGCGTGGCGGTACACCAAGTCCCTCCCCAACGTGCCGTCACCGCTGCTCTACGACGGTGTGCTGTACCTGGTGAAGGAGGGCGGGCTGTTCACGTCCATCGATCCGGCCACGGGCGAGGTCCTCAAGCAGGCCCGCCTGCAGGGAGCGCTCGACCAGTACTTCGCCTCCCCGGTCGCCGCCGGCGGACGCGTCTACGTGGCCAGCCAGGGCGGCCACGTCGTGGTGCTCAAGGCAGGCGCGCAGTGGGAAGTCCTTCAGGTGAACTCTTTCGACGACGAGATCCATTCGACGCCCGTCCCGCTCGGCAACCGCCTCTACATTCGCACCCGCAGCGCCCTCTACGCGTTCGGAACCCCGTAACGTAGAATGAAAGAAAGCCACACGGAAGGGCGGGAGTAACTCAATGGTAGAGTCACAGCCTTCCAAGCTGTTGGTTGCGGGTTCGATTCCCGTCTCCCGCTCCAGAATCCCCGCTCGACGCCCCGTCACTCCTGCCTGAGCGCCACCACGGGATCCACCCTCGCCGCGCGTCGGGCGGGAAGCCAACAGGCCAATGCGGCCACCAGGAGCAGCGCCGCGGCCGCGGCCGCGATCGAGACCGGGTCGCGCGTGTCCACACCCGTCAACAGCCCCGCGATCGCCCGGCCCAGGGCCGTGGACAGCGCGAGGCCCGCCGCCAGGCCAACCGCCGCCAGCACCAGGCCGCGCCGCATCGCGGAGCGGGAAAGCGACGAAGGCGAGGCGCCCAGGGCAAGGCGTACGCCGTATTCCGGGATCCGCCGCGCGACCTCCGTGGCGAGCAGACCGTACAGACCGATGGCGGCGAGCAGCAGTCCGAAGAGCGAAAACGATCCCATCAGGCCGGCTCGCACACGGGCGGTGGACCCTGCTTCGCCGACATACGCCTCCAGCGGTTTCATGTCCTCCACCACCTGGTTCGGATCCACTTCCTTCACGGCCTGGCGTGCGGCGGCGGCGAGCGACGCGGCGTCCAGGTCCGAACGCACGGCGAAGCTCAGCAGCGGCCAGTAGGTCTCCGTCCAGGGTACGAACGATTCGGGCATCGGCGGTTCCGTGGCATTCGCTCGCACGTCGGCGACGACGCCGATGACTCGCATCCACTTCGTTTCTTCGCCGGGCCGCGGGCGTCCGGGCGCCGACGCCACTTCCCGGCCGACGGGGTTCGCCGCCCCGAAGTAGGTGCGGGCGAACGTCTGGTTCACCAGCACGCCGCGGTTTCGGAAGTCCCGCAGGTCGCCGGCCAGCACCGGGATGCCGGCCGCGGCGAAGTAGCCTTCGGTAGCGGTGCGCCATCCGGCCTCGGCCAGCGCGAGGGCGGGGGGAAGCTCGGCGCCGCGGATCAGCGCGGGCGCGGACTGCGTACCGCCGGTCAACGGCAGCCGGTCCACCGCTCCCGCGGCCCGGACACCGGGCAGCGCGGCCATGCGAGCGAGCGTGTCCACCGTGACCCTCTGAATCGCGGCCGGCGGCGCGCCCCAGGGCAGCTTCACCTGAAACGTGAGCACGCTCTCGGGTTGGAATCCGAGTGGCGCCGTGCGAAGCTTCACGAAACTCGAGGCCAACAGGCCCGCGCCCACCAGCAGCACCGCGGTCACCGCTACCTGTGCGATCACCAGGACGCTCCCCAGCCTCCCCTGTCCGCGCTGCGTCCCCGAGTTCGCCGCTCCGCCCTGGCGAATACTGCCCGCCAACGCCTGCCGCGACAGGTGAAGCGCGGGCGCCAGGCCGCTGAGCACGGCAGTGGGCAGAGTCAGCAGGAGCGCGAAGGCCGCCACGCGTCCATCCAGGCTCGCCGTGGCCAGGCGCGGAAGGTCGGCCGGCAAAACCGCCCTCAGTCCGGCCAGCGCGTAGGCCGCCACCAGCAATCCCAGGGCTCCGCCAAGGGCCGAGACGGCGACACTCTCTGAGAGAAAGATCGCCGCCACGCGCCACCGGCTCGCGCCCAATGCGAGACGGACGCCTACCTCCCGCTGCCGCGCCAGGCCGCGTGCCAGAAGCAGTCCCGCGATGTTCACGCACGCCACCAGAAGCACGGCCGCCACGGTTCCGAACAGCAGCAGCAGCGCCGGCCGGGTCTCCTCGGTGATGTGGTCGAGCAGCGGCGTCACGCGCACGTCACGTCCCCGATCGGTGTCCGGGTACTGCCTCGCCAGGCTGGCCTGCAGGGTGCGCAACTCCGCCTCCGCCGCTTCCATCGGCACGCCCGCCTTCAGCCTCCCCACCTGGGCCAGGAAACCGGCCGAGCGCGGCGTCGCCTGTATGTCGCGCGGCGCGGCCGTCCACAGGTCCACATCCTCCGGGTAGCTGACCTCCGCGGGCAGCACTCCGATCACGCGGTGGAGCGCGCCGCCCAGGTTCACCGAGCGCCCGATCGCCTGCGGGTTCGATTCGAAACGCTGCACCCAAACGCGGTGGCTCAGCAGCACCACCGCCTCGCCCTCGCCGTTCTGCTCCGCGAGCGTCGGGCCGCGGCCGATCGCCGGAGTCGCGCCGAGAACGTCCAGCACCGGTCCGAACGTCCGTAGAACTTGCAGCCGCGCCGGGTCGCCCTGCCCGAGCAGCACCGCTCCTTCGCCATAGAACCCCGCCACCGCCTGGAGGCTCCCTGCCTGCCGCCAATCCCGGAGACGCGCCGGATTGCCGCCCGACTGCCTGCCCTCCCGGAACTCCTCCAGCCAAACCAGCCGGCTCGGCTCGGGAAAGGGAAGCGGCCGCAGCAGGATCGCATCCACCAGGCTGAACAGCGCACAGGTGAGGCCGATGCCCAGGGCCAGCGACGCTACCGCGACGGCGGTGAAACCGGGGCTCTTCGCGAGTGTGCGCGCCGCTTGGCGCAGGTCACGGAAATGCATGGTGATGCGATGCGCGATGGGGGTGGGGGATTCTTTTTAGGCGAGCTTGGCGGTCATCATCCACTTCAGAACGCCATACGGCTGGGCCCCGAAGCTGGTGACGTCGATGCGTACGAGCGCGCCCTTCTTGAAGTCGATCTGCAACGCCGCCGTATTGAGCAGGAATGCCGTGACCGCACTGAACAGAGGTTCGTGCCCCACCAGCATCACCGCCTTCTCGTCCTTGTGCACGCGGACCTCATCCCACACCGCGACCGGAGAAGAGCCCGGCTCCAGGGACGACGTGTGCAGGAGACCGGCGCTGTATTCCAGCACCGACGCCGCGATTTCCGCGGTCTCGAGCGCCCGCTTGTAGGGACTGGTCAGGATCAGGGAAGGCGATGCGCCCGCCGCCTTGGCGTGCCGCAGCACCTCCCTCAGCTTGCGCTTTCCCTCCGGCGCCAGCGCTCGGTCCGCATCGCGGCTGCCCGGCTTTCCGTCCTCGGCGATGCCGTGTCGCAACAGGTAGATCTGCATCGTTCAGTAGCGGGTGAAGAGGCTATTTTGCCATACTGGCGAGCGGCGGCTTCATGAATTCACCCTCGTTCTTTCGCCGCGCCGCGTTTCTGTTCGCGTTCGGCGCGGCGTCCACCGTCCTCTTTTCCATCGCCCTCACCAACATCCTAATGGCGTTGGCCTTGGCCTGCTTGTTACTCTCCGGCGAGCGTCTGCGGTTCCCGCCCGTTCACTGGCCGCTGGCGGCTTTCTTCGCGGGCACCGTACTCTCTTTGATGCTCGGCCCGGAGCCATCGTTGGCAAATCCCCAGATCCGGAAGTTCTTCGTCTTTCTGATGCTGTTGGTGGTCGCCAGCGCGTTCCGCGATCTGAACGCGGTTCGCAGGCTCACACTGCTCTGGGCGGGTATCGCGTCCCTCGCGGCGCTCCGCAGCTTCATCCAGTTCAGCCAGAAGCTCGACGAGGCGCGGCGGCTCGGGCGGCCATTCTATGAGTACTACGTGGGTGAGCGCACCACCGGCTTCATGAGCCACTGGATGACGTTCGGCGGCCAGCAGGCCATCGTCCTGTTGATGATCGGCGCTTTCGTCTTCTGGGCGCCCGTGCGCGGCCGGGTGAAAGCCTTGCTGGTTGCCGCCAGCGCCGTGATCGGCCTGTCCATTGTGCTCGGCATGACGCGCGGCATCTGGCTCGGCGCGGCGGCGGGCGCGGTCTACCTGCTGTGGTCGTGGAAGCGGTGGTCGGTGCTGGCGCTGCCCGTGGCCGCGGCCGTGGTGGTGCTGGCAGGCCCCTCCGCCCTGCGCGAGCGCGTCAGCTCGGTCAGCGCGCCCAAGGGCGAACTCGATTCGAACATGCATCGCGTGATCACCTGGCGCACCGGCGTGCGCATGATCCAGGCCCATCCGCTGCTGGGCCTCGGCCCCGAGCAGGTGAACAGGCAGTTCAAATCCTACCTGCCGCCGGACGTGCCCCAGCCGCTGCCCGCCGGCTGGTACGGCCACCTCCACAACATCTATTTGCACTATGCGGCCGAACGCGGCATTCCCACGATGCTCGCGCTGATGTGGCTGCTGGCCAAGGTGGTGTGGGACTTCCGCCGCGCTCTGCCGTCCGCCGGCGCCGGGGCGCGCGCCGTCCTGCACGGGGCCATCGCGGTGGTCATCGCCATTCTTGTCACCGGCGTCTTCGAACTGAACCTGGGTGACAGCGAAGTCCTGATGCTGTTTCTGGTGATCGTCGGCGCCGGCTATCTTGCCGCCGCGCAACAGGAGCCCGCCGCCCATGAGCCCGCTTAGCGGCCGCCAGATCGTGCTCGCCGGCGGCGCGGGCGGCATCGGCTCGGAGTGCGCCAGGGCCTTGGCCGCCGAAGGAGCGCAGCTCGTCGTCAGCTACCGCGCCAACCTCGAACGGGCGCTTCGTCTGCAGGGCATCGCTACCGTCGTCCAGGCCGATCTCACGCTCCCCGGCGATCGCCGGCGGCTGCTGGACGCCGCGCCTTCGATCTACGGCCTGGTCGTGTTCGCGGGCGACCCCTCGCGCCTCCAGAGCCCAGCCGATTTTGAGGCCGTTGCGCACCGGTCGTTCGAGGTGAACTACGCCGGCCCCATGCTGCTGGCGCGAGAGGCCGCCGCGCGCATGCAGGCGGCGGGCGCCAAGGGCGCGATTGTGCTCTTCTCCACGATGCAGGCGGTGGCCCTCTTTCCCGGCTCTACCGCATACGCCGTGCCCAAGGCCGCGCTCATCCATGGCGCGCGCCTTCTGGCCAAGGAGTACCGCGGGCCCGCAGACATCCGCGTGAACGTGATCGCTCCCGGAGTCACCGCCGCAGGAATGGCCGAAGCGAGTATCGCCGCCGGCAAGTACAACCGCTACCTCGAGGAAGGCGCGATCTCCCGCTTCGGCCGCGCCGCCGACCTCGCGCGCGCGGTTCGCTTCTTCCTGGAGCCGGACAATTTCGTCACCGGCCAGGTGCTCACTGTGGATGGCGGCTTGACCCTGTAGGCTGCTACAGTGTCGCGATGAACCCCTACGCAAAGTACATCGGAGAGGATGATCCGTTCCCGGTCATCCGGTCCACGGCGAATCGGCTTCGCGCTGCCTTCGAAGCGATGGGCCCCGCGCGCGCGCAACAGCCTTGGGCTCCCGGAAAATGGACGCCTCACCAGGTGCTGTGCCATCTGGCCGACTGCGAGATCGCCTTCGCCTTTCGCATCCGCCAGACGCTCTCCGAGCCCCATCACGTGATCCAACCCTTCGATCAGGACGCCTGGTCGGCGTACTCCGGCGCGTACGATACCAGTGCTGCCCTGAGCGTGTTTGAGTCTCTCCGCGACTGGAACTGCCGCCTTCTCTCGCAAGCGCCCCAGGAGGCTTACACCAGGCCGGTGACGCATCCGGAACGGGGCACGATGACGCTTCGGACCATCGTCGAAACCATGGCCGGGCACGACCGGAATCACCTGGCGCAGTTGGAAAACCTGACCGCCGCCGGGTAAGCCCGCGGGACTTGCCCGTTACCGGCGCGCGCCGCGGCCCGCACCGGCTGCCACGGGCGCGGGAGCGGGTTCGGGCGGCGGTACGGGCTTCTTCGGCCGGCCGTTGAGCCGCTGCGCGATGAGTTCCTTCCGGGCCTTGACGAACTTCGGCGTGCCCGGCTCGAATCCCAAAGCGGCCACTTCCTTGTCGGTCACTTCGTTCGCCGTCACCAGGTACTTCTGGAAGAAATTCTTGATGCGGTCCTGCGGGAGACGCTGCGTGGATTTCTGGAGCACCCACAGCACTTCTTCGCCCGGCGCCGCCGTCACCGCGTCATACACGTGCGACGGCTTCTGCAGCTTCGCCGAGCCAAGCGCCTTTTCCAGCTTCCTGGCCCGCGTTTCCAGCCTCTGCCACGCCGCCACCTCCGCCGCGCTCAGCCCCGTGTTGGAGACCAGTTGCGCGCGCTCCTTCGGGGTCAGTTTCTCCGTCAGCACGGCCAGGAACAGCGCCAGGTTGTCGGCCGCGAACGGGATGTTGAAGGGAATGAGCGAACGCACCTTTTGCAGCTTCTGCAGCCCGGCCAGGTTCAGCTTGGCGCCCGCCAGCGCCGGCGAATAGAGGGCCAGCAGTTTCTCCTCGTCCAATACCTTCAACAGTTCGGCGCTGTTCACTTCGTTCGCCATGTGGCGGAGTTCCGCCAGCAGCGACTTCGGCTGGATGTACTTCTCCACCTGCGCCTCGCGCGCGTTGGCGTAGTTTGCAGCCGTCCGCTCCTCCAGCGTGAAACCGAAACGCACGCGGAACCGCAGCAGCCGCAGCAGCCGGATCGGCTCATCGTACAGCGCGTAATTGTTCACCGTCCGGAGTTCGCGCCGCTCCAGGTCGCCGAGCCCGTTGGTCGGATCGAGCAGCAGTCCGCGCGAGGCGCGGTTGAGCGAGAGTGCGATCGCGTTGATCGTGAAGTCGCGGCCGCGCAGGTCTTCGTAGATCGTGGCGGGCGTCACCTGCGGTTTGCTCCCGGGCTTGGAGTACTTCTCCCGCCGCGCCATGCCGATCTCGGCCGAGACCCCGCTCGGAAACAGCAACTCCGCCACCCGCCGCGTCTCGTCCACCGCCACGATCTTCGCGCCGCTCTTGTGCGCCACCGCCTTGGCGATTCTCGTCGCGTCGCCTTCCACCACAAAGTCCAGGTCGCGGATGGGAAAGCCGCCCAGCATGTCGCGCATCGCTCCCCCGGCCAGAAAGAGGTTCGTGGAGGCCTCCGCCGCCACCGTTTGGATCTCCGCCACGGCACGGCTCTGCTCCGCGCTGAGGTGGCTCTCCAACATGAACATGTAATCGCTCATCGCCCTTTGCTTCCGTTCGCGATATGCCCCGGCGCTTCCTCACGCACGGGGGTGATGCTCGTCCACCGTCTTCCGCAGCCGGGACCGCATGACGTGGGTGTAGATCTGGGTCGTGGAGATGTCGGCGTGGCCGAGCATCGTCTGAACGCTGCGCAAGTCCGCTCCGCCCTCCAGCAGGTGAGTGGCGAAGCTGTGCCGCAGCAGGTGGGGGGTGAGCTTCTGCCGGATCCCGGCCTTCCGCCCGTGAAGCCCGATGCGCTGCCAAAAACACTGCCGCGTCAGCTTGCCGCCGCGCCCGGTGACAAACACGTAGGGGCTTTGCCCGTTCTTCAAGATCGCCCCGCGAGCCTCCGTCAGGTACCGCCGGAGCGCCCCCGCTGCCACCCTGCCGAAGGGAACCAGCCGCTGCTTGTTGCCCTTTCCGGTGACCCGCACGACGCCCAGCTCCAGATTCAGGTCGCTCAGTTTCACCTGGCACAACTCCGACACCCGCAGGCCGGTGGCATACAGGAACTGCAGCATCGCAAAGTCGCGGAGACCCACCGGCTCGGTGCCGCTCACGGCCTCCTCCAGTAACTGGTCGATCTCACTGCGGCTCAGATACTTGGGCAGCGTCTGCCATTGCCGCGGGGCGGCCAGGGCGGTGGTGGGGTCGTCCTGAATCGTCCCCTCTCGCAGAAGAAATTGGTATAGATTGCGGAGCGTCACCATGTGGCGGGCTACCGTTCGCGGCGAAAGTCCGGCCTGATAGAGACCGTCGACGTACGAGCGAAGCCCGTCCGCGCCCGGAAGCCCCGTCCGCGCAAAGTGCGCAAAGCGTTCCAGATCGCGGCTGTAGGCGGCTAGCGAATTCCTTGCTAAACCCTTCTCAACACGGCAGAAATCAAGGTAACTACGAATGCTGGCGGAGACGGTCGCGGAGCCCGTTGGGGAGGGCGGGGCCGGGACGGTATGGCCGGACCCGGGCGGCACAGAACCCGCTGCCTGCATCGTGCCAATGATACAATAAGCGCCAAAATGTTTGGAAGAAAGCTGAAGTAAAGGGTTCGGTTTTGGCCGGTTCACCCAGCAAAAAAATCGTGATCCTGCGCTTTGACCGCGATCCGGCGGTGGGCTTTGCCAACCCGTTGAGCTTTTCGCAAGGGGATTCCCTCGAGCTCATCAACCAGGATGGACAGTTTACTCCGGTTCCCTGGTCTGACATAAAACTCGTTTATTTTGTTAGAGATTACCCGATCGGACGAATGGCTCTGGAACGTATGGCCTTTCGCAATCGGCCGAAAGCGGAAGGGCTGTGGGTGCGGGTACAGTTCCGGGACCAGGAGACGCTAGAGGGCGTTCTGTCGAACAACCTCCTCCAGATGGATGGGGCAGGGTTCACCATCGTGCCCCCGGAGATGCCAAACGTCCAGCGGGTCTACATACCCCGGATCGCAATCCACTCCATGGTGGTGCTCGGCGTCATTGCCGGCCCGCTCGGCAAACAGAAGAAACCGAAGGCACCTACTGGTCAGATCGGGCTCTTCGAACCGCAGTAGGGGCCGTGCGCAACAGGCGCAGTCCGGCGGCGAACTGAACGGCTGCGAACGAAAGCAGGAGCAAGGGATCGGAGAACGTCTGGAAGTTCCATCCCAGACCGGTCACCACGTCACCCGGTTTCTCCGGATTCAGATACAACGAAACGCGGGATCCGGCGGCACGCGCGCCATACTCCGGCGGCAACGGCGAGACGTAGGTGCTGCCACAAAACCGATACTGCACGTAGTGCACCCGATCGCCACCGACCAGTGCGGACACCGAGGATAGCCCGGCCCTGGCCGTTTCCGGTGGACACGTGCGAAGGACGATCCCCTCCCCATGCACCCAGGTCCGGAACCTCTTCAGCCGTTGGGGGACGCTGGCGGCGGCGGCCAGGGTAGCCGCCGTGCCGAGCGTCAGTAGAAAAAGCGCGCCTGCTTGCCGCCCCGACATTCTCAATGAACAACCGCGAGAAATCGGGCCGGAAACGGATCAGGTTACTTCCAATCGGGAATCCGCCCGGGCGTCGGCGGCGCACCCGCGGCGTCCAGCGACTTCTCCAGCGCCTTGAGGTCGACCTCCACCAGCGCCCGTAGTTTCTTCAACTCCTCGGCGAGGAGGTCGGAGGCGATCTGGTACTGGTCGAGGTTCGTGCGGGTCGGCTTGGCGATCGCGCCGCGAAGCTGGCCGCCGATCGTTCCGGCCCGGTCGGAGATGGAGGGGGGAACCGCTTCGTTGCGGCTGGCGACGGTCCGGTCCCCCTGGAGTTCGCGCGCGATGGCGGCGAGGCGCCGGTCGAGGGAGCGGGCTTCTTCGTGCAGCTTCACGGGTAGCGAAGGCGTCGCGTCCAGCGCCCGCTTGATCGCGTCCAGCCGGGTTCGCGTCGCGCCCACCGTCTCCACCGCACCCGAGACAGCGCGCTGCAACCTTGTCAGCTTGGTCTGGAATTCCGAGATCGCCTTAAAGTCCGCCGCCGTCAGGCCGCTGGTCGTGTCGGCCACCACTTTGAAGGTCACGGGCCCGGCCAGCGGAGTCACCACGCCGCCGGCGCGTTTGGAGACCGAGACCTTATACGTTCCCGGCATCGCGAACGGACCGCCCGGATCCTCGGCGAAGGGATTGTCGTCGTCGCCGCCGCCGCGCCCCGGACGCCCGAGCAGGACGGCCGGCTCGCGGAGGTCCCAGGCCACGCGATGCAACCCCTTGCCCGACGGCCCGGTGAACGTGCGGACCACTTTGCCCGCCTCGTCGGTGACGGTCAGCAGGATCGTGGGCGCTTCCTCTTCGTCCTCCGCGCGAAGTTGATCCGCGGTTGGATACACGATCGGCTGGTTCTTGCGCGCCGCCTCCCGCTCCGCTTCCCGGCGAAGCTCCTTCTTCGACTTGAGACCGTCCTTCAGGTGATAGGTGATCACCGCGCCGAACGGCGGATTGTCGGCGGTGTAGAACGACTCCCCGAGGAAGGCCTTCGCCCGCCCGCCATACTGCCGCGAAGGCAGATAGAGCAACGCGTCGCGCGGCGGGAACAGATGGGCGTCTTTCTCGAGCGTGGCCTTACCGATGCCGCGCAGCGGCGTGTAGTCGTCCAGAATGTAGATGCCGCGCCCGAAGGTGCCCAGCACCAGGTCGTTCTCCCGCTTCTGTATGGCGATGTCGCGCACCGCGATGGTCGGAAAGTTCCCCGTCAGCGCGATCCACTTCTCACCGCCGTCCACCGTGAAATAAGCGCCGAACTCGGTGCCCGCGAAAAGCATCTTCGGGTCCACATGATCCTCGGCCAGCGCGAGCACCGTGCCGTTCGCCGGCAGGTTCCCCTGAATCGAAACCCACGTCTTGCCCGCGTCGGTGGACTTCAGCAGATACGGCGCGAAGTCCGCGTTCTTATGAGCGTCGAACGCGGCGTATACGGTATTGGGATCGTGCTGCGAGGCGAGCAGGCGGCTCACGTAGGTCTTCTCCGGCACTCCCGGGAACGTCTCGATCTTGCGCCAGGCGCCGCCGCCGTTTTCCGATACCTGGATGAGCCCATCGTCGGTGCCCACGTAGAGCAGGCCTTCCTTCTTCGGCGACTCGCCGAGCGCCGTGATGTTGCAGTAGATGGACGTGGACTGGTGCTTGGCGATCGCGTCCACACTCTGGATCTTGCCCATCACCGGCAGTTGATTCCGGTCGATCTGGCGCGTCAGATCGGGGCTCACCGCCTTCCACGAATCGCCCCGGTCGTCGCTGCGAAACAGCTTGTTGGCCGCGAAGTAGATCCGGGTGTTCAGATGCGGGCTGATCATCAGCGGAGAATCCCAGTTCCAGCGCAGCGGCGGCTCGCCCTTGCCTTCCTGCGGCTGGATGCCCACCCGTTCCCCGGTCCGTTTGTCGTAGCGCACCAGCACGCCGTACTGAAGCGTCGCGTAGATCGTGTTCGGATCCTTCGGATCCACTTTCGTGTGAAACCCGTCCCCGCCGTTGGTGATGAACCAGTCGCTGTTGGTGATTCCGTGCACCGACTTGGTGCGCGAAGGCCCGCAGAACGAGTTGTTATCCTGCGTCCCGCCGCACACGTTGTAGAACGGGCGCGATTCATCCACTGAGATGTCGTACAACTGCACGATCGGCAGGTTCGATTTGAAGTTCCACGTCTGCGCCCGGTCGAAGCTCTCGTAGATCCCGCCGTCGCTCCCCACCAGGTAGTGATCGTTATCGTTCGGGTCGATCCAGATGGCGTGATTGTCCACATGCTTGTGGCGCTCGCCCAGGTTGCGGAACGTGCGGCCGCCGTCGTCGGTCACCTTCAGAAACACATCCATCGCATACACGCGCTCGGCGTTCTGCGGGTCCACCACCAGGTGCGCGTAGTACATGGACTGCGCGATGTAGCCGGAGCGTTTCTCCCACGTCTGGCCGAAGTCGAGCGAGCGGTAGGTCCCGCTCTTGTCGTCCTGCGCTTCAATCGACGCGTACACCATGTCCGGCGCGGTGGGCGCGACGGCGAGTCCGATGCGGCCCAGGTCGCCCGACGGAATGCCGGAGCTGAGCTTGGTCCAGTTCTTGCCGCCGTCCACCGACTTGTAGATCGCGCTCTCCGGGCCGCCGTGCACCAGCGTCCACACGTGACGCCGCCGCTGGTGCGCCGCCGCGAGGAGCACATCGGGATTCTTCGGATGCATCACCACGTCCGTTACGCCCGTGTTCTCACTCACCTTCAAAACCTGGGTCCAGGTCTTGCCGCCGTCGGTGGTCTTGTAGAGGCCGCGGTCCCCGCCGGGTCCCCACAGCGGGCCTTGCGCCGCCGCGTACACGGTGCTGCTGTCGCGCGGGTCGATCAGGATCCTGGCGATGTGCTCGGACTTGCCCAGGCCCATCTTCTTCCACGTGCGGCCGGCGTCATCGGAGCGGTACACACCGTCCCCATAGCCGACGCTGCGCTGGTTGTTGTTCTCGCCCGTGCCCACCCAAACCACCGAGGGGTTCTTCGGATCGATGGTCACCGCCCCGATCGAATACGAACCCTGCCGGTCGAACACCGGCGTCCACGTCGTGCCCGAATTCACCGTCTTCCACACCCCGCCGGACGACACGGCGGCGTAGTACGTGGAGGTCTTCGTGGGGTGCACGGCGAAAGCACCCACGCGCCCGGACGTCAAGGCCGGTCCGATGCCGCGCAAACGCAGGCCGGCGAACGTCGGCGGCGACATCGGATCGGCCGCGCGCGCCTCCGGTTTTTGCTCCTGCGCGAAAAGGATCGAAGATGCGGCGCAGATCGCCGCCCAGCGGGCAAGGTTCACAGCCAACACTCCTGGAGAGAAGTTGAAGGGGCAGTATAGCGCGGAGTGCGGCCCGCGGTTATCGGCGCACGAGTGACACCGTGGGCAGGCGGTACTCCGCCAGATCCACCCACTGGTTGTTGATCGTTTGCTGAACGAAAATCAGGCTGTCCACGTCGAACCCGCGGCTGTACTCGAATTCGGCCCAGCGGCGGCGCGCCAGGTCGGCCACTGCGCCGGCCTCTTCGGCGCTGATCCCTTGCGCCAGCGTCAGGTGCGGATGATACGGGTACGGCTCCTGGTGGCACAGGTGGCGCTCATTCAGCAGTTCATGGAGGGCCAGCAACTGGTCCCGCCCCTCACCGATTTCGATGAACACCACGTTGGACTCCGGGAACACCGCGACGCGATCCAGTTCGATCCGGAACGAAGGTGTGTCTCGAAGCTGTTGCTGTAACTGGATCCAAGCCTGTTCGGAGGTTCCCGCGATGGGGCGGGGAGGGAGGATTGTCACGTGCGACTGAATGCGGCACGCATGAACCAGTTCCTGACGAAGCCGGTTCAGAAAAGCGCCCAACGGATCCGGCGTGTAGGTCACGAGGGCGAAGGAATTAAGACGCTCGACGCCATTCGAGCTACAGTCCATCTTCACAGTGTATCGTCACCGGCGGCGCGAAATGCAAGCGCCTTCAATGGTTGATCGTTTCATCACGGTACTACAAGTTTGCCGGCGCAACGGGCGCACCGGCCGCTAGGGGCTCCGATTCGAAGCCGCTCTTCACTTCCGGCAACACCCAGCGGGCTTCTTCGAACCCGACATATTTGTAGATGCGTAACTCCCCGCTGTCGGATTCGAGAAGATCGCCGACATCCAGCGGCCGCTCCGTCTCACGAAGCAGAAACCACGCGGCGTAAGGCGAGGATTCCTCCACGGTCCCGTTCGCCTCATAGTCCCGGGGCTTCACCGGCGTCACGCCGCTCGTGTGCGGGGCCCAGCGGAAGTTCTGGCGGGGCGTGTCCTTCATTCGGTGGATGCGATAGCTCGGCATGGCTTTCGTCCTCCGTAGTATCGCCTAAAACAAGTTCTGGATGAAATGTTTCTCCCGCAACGCATCCTCGTACCCCATCTCGATCCAGCGCTCGGCTTTGTCCCGGCTCCAGTAGATCGCGTCGCGGGGCGCGCCGAGGTAGTCCTCCGGGCCGATGATCATGGACCGCGCGGAGTCCGGAACGGCTGGAATTCGCGGCCCGATGGAGCGCAGCCCCTTGATCACCGTCACCAGGGCGCGCGGGATCTTCCGCAGCACGTTCACGCCGACCACGACATCCGCGCCCGCCTCCGCGCCCGCCCACAGCGGCAGCGCGCCCATGATGCCGCCGTCGGTGTAGAGGCGGCCGTCGATGCGCTGCTGGGGAAGCATGCCCAGCACGGCGCACGAAGCGGCCAGGTGCCGCCACGTGATGCCGGGGTTCATCACCAGCACCGGCTTCAGCCTCATCAGGTCCGTGATCACCACGCCGTAGGGCTGTTGCGGCTGATAGGAATCGTGCACTTCACGCACCCATTGCACGAACGGTTCGGCGGCCACGATGCCGTCCACGAAGCTCTTCGGCAGCCGGAACCGGTGCGTGGAGGCGTCAGTGAGGCGGAGCCAGCGGTCAATCAACTCATCCGGCGAGCAGCCGCCCGCGATGGCCCATCCGTTCAACGATCCCACCGACGCTCCGACCACGATGTCCGGCCGCCAAAACTCGCTCAGGGCGCGCCAGGCGCCGGCCTGGTAGGCCCCGAACATGCCTCCCGCGGAGAGAACAAGCGCGCTTCGCATCCGCTTCCATACTAGCGATGAACCGGGCGGCTCATCTGGCACAATGAAATCGCATGGTCTTCGATGCGGCGGAGTTCGGCGCGGGCGTGGCTCGAATTCTCGCGCTGGACGGCGATGGGGCGCGCCGGATGCCTCTCGCGCACGGGGTCTGCTCCTCGCCCGAAGCGAAGCGCCTGTTGGCCGCCGCCTCCGCCGCCGAACTGTTCCCCGCCGCGCGCGCTCCCCAGGCCGCCCTGGCCGGGCTCTGGCTCTATTTCTCCTGCCTCGACGAGAGTCATTCGCTCTCGCAGGACATCCCCTCGCCGGAAGGCAGTTTCTGGCACGGCATCATGCACCGCCAGGAGCCGGATCCCGGCAACGCCGGCTACTGGTTCCGCCGCGTCGGCGCGCACGCGGTGTTTCCCGCTTTGCGCGACGAGGCCGAAACGCTCGGCTACCAGTCCGCCGGCTCGTGGGATCCGTTCGCCTTCATTCACTTCGTCGAGCAGGCGCGCCGCCAGCCCGGCTCGCCCGATGAGATCCTGGCCCGCGAAGTCCAACTCGCGGAATGGCGGCTGCTCTTCCGCTATTGCGCGCTGCCGGGGAGCGGCCGTTGAAAACGTTCGTACTCGCCCTCGCCGTGCTCGCCGCGGTGGCCGTCGCGCTCTGGTTCGTACTCGGCCGCGCTCGGCCGGCCGAAGTCCCGTTCGCCGCCGTGGAGCCGGAGACCATCGAGAGCGTCCTCACCACGAATGGCCGCGTGGAGCCTGTCGAATGGGCGGTGGCGCGGGCGGAACGGCCCGGACTGGTGGTCTCTCTTCCCGTGGAGCGCGGGCAGGCGGTGGCCAAAGGCGCGATCCTCGCGGCCACCGATGCGAGCGGCGCGCGGGCGGCCTTGGCCTCCGCCGAGGCCCGTATCGAGCAGGCGCGCGCGCTGCTGTCGACGGTGGAACGCGGTGGGCCCGCCGCCGAGCGCGCTTCGATCGACGGCGAATTGGCCCAGGCGCGCCTGGAACGGCAGTCGGCCGAGCGCGAGGCGGCGGCCTTGGAACGGCTGGTCGCCAAACAGGCCGCAACCGCGCATGATCTGACCATCGCCCGGCAGCGCATCGCCCAGGCCGAAGCCCGCCAGCAGGCCCTTGAAGCCAAACGCGGCGTGCTGGTGGCCGCGGCCGACCGCGATGTGGCCCAGGCGCAACTCCGCGAGGCCCAGGCCGCGGCCGCCCTGGCCCGCGAGCAGATCGACAAGAGCGCCGTGCGCGCCCCCATCGCGGGCACTCTGTATGCCCTCGATACACGCCTCGGTTCTTTCCTCAACGCCGGCGATCCCGTGGCCAGCATCGGGCAGTTGGATCGCCTGCGCGCCGTGATCTACGTCGATGAGCCCGAGCTCGGCCGCGTGCGCCGCGGCGCCCCGGTTCGCCTCACCTGGGACGCCCTGCCCGGCCGCGAGTGGAAGGGCGTCGTGGATCGCGTTCCCACCCAGGTGGTCGCGCAGGGCGCCCGGCAGGTGGGCGAGGTCATGGCCCTGATCGACAACCCGGATCGCACCCTGCTGCCAGGCACGAACATCAACGCCGGCATCCAGTCCGCCGTGGTCAGCGGCGCGCTGAGCGTTCCGAAGGAGGCCATCCGGCGGCGCGGCGGCGAGACCGGTGTGTTCGTCCTCGGCCCGGCAGCCACGCTGGCCTGGCGGCCGGTGAAACTCGGCGTGTCGAGTGTCACTCGCTCGCAAGTGGTGAGCGGGCTCTCGGTGGGCGACCGCGTGGCGCTGGCCGCGGATCGCGAACTGAGCCCCGGTATGGCCGTCTCACCCGCCCCTGCTAAACTCGGGAATTGATCGATCTCCACACGCACACCGCGGAGTCTGACGGAACCCTGACTCCCGAGGAACTGCTCGCGGCGGCTGAGCGCGCGGGATTGACCGCACTGGCCATCTCCGACCACGACACGTTTCGCGGCTACGACGCCGCCGCTGCACTGCCCAACGGCAATGTGCGCCTGTATTGCGGGATCGAGTTGAGCACCCGCCTGCCGGACCCTTCGCTGCCCAGGGCGAAGTCGGTCCACCTGCTGGGCTATTTCCTGCGCGGGCCCGCGCCGGCCGAGTTCCGCGCGTGGCTGGGCGAACTGAACGCCTCACGCCGCGACCGCAACCGCCGCATGGCGGCGCGCCTCCAGGAGCTGGGCCTGGACATCCGGCTGGAGGAGGCCGAAGCGCTGGGCCGCAGCGTCACCGGGCGTCCGCACTTCGCGCGCCTGCTGGTGGCCAAGGGCTACGTTCGCACCGCGCGCGAGGCCTTCGATTTCTACCTCGACGAAAACGCCAAGGGATACGTGCCGCGCGATGAGCCCACCACTCAGGAGGCGATCCAGCGCGTCGTGGCGGCGGGCGGCGTCGCCTCTCTTGCCCATCCGATCCGCCTGGGGCGGCGCGACCCGCAGGACGAGGAGCGCCTCATCGCTTCTCTAGTGGACGCCGGTTTGACCGCCCTTGAGGCGTATCACACCGATCACGACGACGGCCGGGTCCAGTTCTACCTCGACCTGGCAAAGCGCTTTGGCGTTCCCGTCACCGGAGGCTCCGACTTCCACGGCGCGAACAAGCCCGAGGTGTCGCTGGGGGACGCCCGGGTGCCCGATGAAGTGCTGGAGCGGCTCTTACGTTGAGATCTCGCGTGCCGTGACGGCCGCGCCGCCGGCCGTCGTGAGCGGCGGCAGCGTCGCGAAGTCTATCCGCAGGTTGGCGAGACCGACCACCTTGCCCAGCGCGGGAGAGTACGCCGCGGAAAACAATTCGCCCGCTTTCTGTTCTCCCGCCAGAAGCTCTGTGCCGCCCGCCGGCACAGCGTCGCCTTCAATCGCAACGTGCGCCATCGCGCGATGCAGCAGGGCCCGCGACCGGATGCGCTCAACGATCTCCTGCCCCAGGTAGCAGCCCTTTGAAAAGTGGATCGCGTGCATCTGCCGCGTCTCCTGGGGCAGCGATTTCTCGGTCATCTCCACGCCGTAGCGCGGGCGCGCATTCTCAAGGCGGACGATGTTCGCCGCCTCGGCGTCCGCCTCCGGAATGCCCGCGGCTTCGAGCGCACGCAGGATCGCGGCTCGCTCCTCCGCCGGCGCGAACACGAAGAAACCCGGCTGGCCCGTCACGCCCGCGCGAGCGACCCAGCCGGCGCCCCAGGCCGAAACGCCCCACGGCGCCGCGGGAACCGGCGCGCCAATCGAAGCCGCGGCCGCTTCCGCCGCCGGGCCCTCGACGCTCAGCGTGAAGAGCGTCTCCGTCACGTCCTCCACCGCCGCGTCGTCGGCAATGATGAAGCGGTCCAGGTGGTCGTAAATCTTGCGCGTCACCTCGGGCTCCAGATCGAGCAGCAGCGCATCCTCGAGCGCAAACAGGTTCACGTCGGCGAGAATGCGCCCCTTGTCGTTCAGGAAGAACGCGTAGAGCCCTTGCCCCGGCCCCAACTCCTGCACGTGATTCGTGGTCATGGCGTGCAGCAGCCGTCTCCGGTCCTCGCCCGTCACTCGGACCTTGCCGCGGCCGGTGAGGTCGATCCAGGCCGCCCGCTCGCGCAGCGCTTCGTATCCTTTGCTCATCTCTCCCTATTACAATCGAAGCGGGGCGTGCCCCTGGGGATGCAAATGATTCACGAGATTCTGCCGGTGGGCATGCTCCAATGCAACTGTTCGGTCTTCGGCGACGAAACCAGCCGCGAAGCGATCGTCGTCGATCCCGGCGATCAGATCTCCGACATCGTCGAGGTGCTCGACCGCCACGGCCTCAAAGTGAAAGCCATCGTCATCACCCACGCTCACATCGACCACATCGGCGGGGCGGCGAAGCTCAAGAAACTCACCGGCGCTCCGGTGTGGATGAACGGCGGCGACCAGGCGCTCTACGACCACATCGAAGTGCAGGCCCAGTGGCTGGACATGGCGCCGCCGGAGACCACGGAGATCGACCAGCCCGCGCGCGACGGCGACGCTCTGCGGTTGGGCGCCTGCGATTTCCACGTGATGCACACTCCCGGACACACCCAGGGCAGCCTCTGCGTGTACGTTCCCGAAGAACGGAAGCTGGTGGCCGGCGACACGCTGTTCCGCGACAGCATCGGGCGCACCGATCTTCCCGGCGGCGACGGCCGCGCCATCCTGCGTTCCATCAAGACCAGGCTGCTGGCCCTGCCCGAAGATACTATCGTCGTGCCCGGTCACGGCCCGAACACGACCATCGGCCGCGAGAAGGCGCTCAATCCGTTCCTCCAGTCGCTCTAGCGCGTTTCATCTCCTCCATCGCCGAGAGCACCAGTTCCTTGGCGTCCGCGAGCCCCTTGTTGATGAGCTGAATATCCATCGCCGGCTTGCCGGGCTGCCGCGCGCTTTGGCAGTACACGCCGTGCTGGCCGACGAGCACGAGCGAGTCGGTGAGCAGATCGAGCGCGAGCGCCAGCCGCCCGCGGGCCGGCCCCATCGCGAACTCGTAGCGCTCCAGTTCCTCCTGGCGTTCCTTGTAGACAGACATGTGCTTCCAGTGTACGGCCCCGCACTTTCCGCTATTCAAACGCCTCCGGTTGCCGTACAGTAGTCCGGAGGTGCGCTGCGAGGAATGGAACCTCCCTACGAAGAGATCCTGGACGGGCTGCAAACTGGGACCGTGATTCCCTTCCTGGGCGCTGGAGCTTCGCTCTCTGCGCGCCAGGCCGGGCTGGCCTGGACTTCCCCGCAATGCGAGTTCCTGCCCAGCGGTGGGGAACTGGCGCAGTATCTCGATTCCCGCAGCGGGTTCCCCGTGGAGGGCTCCTACGATCTCAGCCGCATCGCGCAGTACTACGGAATGGTGGCCGGCCGCGGGCGGCTCGACAATCAGTTGCGCCAGATCTTCTCGCGCTCCTACCCCGCCGGAACTCTTCACGAGTACCTCACCGATTTCCCGAACCTCGTCATCGTCACCACCAACTACGACCGTTTGATCGAAGAAAGCTACGAGCGCAAGAACCGCCCGTACCATACCGTGGTTTACAACATGGCCCAGCCGGTGGTGATGTTGAAGCGCGCCGGCGGCCAGGGTTGGGAGGCGTGCGACCCGCAGCGCATGCCCATCCAGGCCGGCGAGATCCCGGTGCTCTTCAAAATGCACGGCTCGGCCATTCCGGAAGCCAGGCAGGCCGAATCCTACGTGATCACCGAAGACGACTACGTCGAGTTCCTCTCGCGGATGACCGGCGAAACCGCCATTCCGACCATCTTCGGTGAGCCGTTCCGCACCAGCAGCTTCCTGTTCCTGGGTTACGGCCTGCGCGATTGGAACCTGCGCGTCATTCTCCACCGCATCTGGAAGGGCGAGCCCCGGCGCATGACTTCCTGGGCCGTTCAGGAAAAGGCCGACGACCTCGATCAGAAGTTCTGGGAGCGCCGCGACCTCCTGATCTTTGAGATGAGCATCGCCGCCTTCCTCGACCGAATGCGCGAAACGGCCGTGCACCGAACGGGAGGACGGCCGTGAACGCCGCCGCCGTCGCCGCCGCCGCGCCGGCGCGCGCCCGATGCCCGTACCTGGGCCTCATCCCCTACAGCGAAGCGGACGCCCGGTTCTTCTTCGGGCGCGATGAGGACACACGCCTCATCGTGGCCAGCCTCTATTCGAAGCGCGTCACCACGCTCTTCGGCCCCTCCGGCGTGGGTAAGAGTTCGGTGCTGCGCGCGGGCGTGATCCGCGAACTGCACAGCCGGATCGAGCGGACCGCCGCACGGGGCGCCAAGCCCGGGCTGCTCGTCGTCTACTTCAATCGCTGGCAAGGCGATGTCCGCGCCGAACTGTGGAAGGCCATCGCACGCGAACTGGAGCGAGTGGCCGGTCCGGGCGCGGGGCTCCGCATGCCCGGCGGGTCGCTCGGCGATGTGCTGGAAACGATCACCCGTGAGCACCGCCTCGATGTGATGCTGCTGCTCGATCAGTTCGAGGAGTACTTCCGCTACGAGACGCGCTTCGGCGAACCGGGTTCCTTCGCCGTCGAGTTCGCCGAAGCGGCGCAGCGCCGCCAGGCGCCGGTGAGCTTTCTGCTCAGTCTCCGGGAGGACTCGCTCGCCGAACTCGACCGTTTCAAGCTCCTGGTGGGCAACCTGCTCTCAAACTGGTATCGCCTGGAGCGGCTCTCCACCCAGGCCGCGCGCGAGGCGATTCGAGGACCGGTGGGACGCTACAACGAACTGCCGGAGAGCGAGCGCGAGTATGGCGGCCGGACGTGGAGCCGGCGCTCGAGGACGAAGTCGTCGGGCAGGTGGAAATGGGCCGCGTCACCGTGGGCGAGGCCGGCAAGGCCCAGGCGCGTTCCGGCGCCACGGGTGTCGAGACGCCCTATCTGCAGTTGGTGATGGTCAAGCTGTGGGAGACGGAGATGGCCGCCGGGAGCCGCCGGCTGCGGTTGTCCACGCTCCAGCAACTCAACGGTGCGAAGGAGATCGTCCGGTCGCACGTGGACGCGGTGATGAAGGGGTTGAACGCCGCCGAGCAACAGCTCGCGGAAGACGCCTTCGATTACCTGGTCACCGACAGCGGCACGAAGATCGCCTGGCGCGCCCACGACCTGGCGGGCAAAGTCCGGCGCGCGCCCCAGGAGGTCCGGGCGTGGCTCGAGAAACTGAGCAGCGGCTCGGCCCGCGTGTTGACCCCCGTGGCCCCCTCGCCCGATCATCCCGATGAACCGCAGTACGAGATCTTTCACGACACGCTCAGCAAGGCGGTGCTCTCCTGGCGGCGCCGGCGCGTGGAGTCGCGGCGCAGCCGGAAGCGGCTCCTCTGGGTGTCGGGCATCTGCGCAATTTGCGTGGTGGCGGGCTTGGTGTTCGCTCTGTATCAAAGCCAGTTGGCCTTACTACGCGCCAAGAGCGCGGCGGCGGCGGCCGAATCGGCGGCGGCCACCGAACGCGCACTCCGGGCGGAGATGCAGCAGCGGCTGTTGGCCGAGGCCCTCGCGGCGGAGAAATCAGGCAACGAAAAACGAGCGGCGGAGCTGCGTGGGGACGCCGAGCGGCTTCGTCAGGAGATTGTCAAAGCGGCCAAGGCCCCGCCCACGAAGGTTGACTACGGCAAAGAAGCGACGGACTCCGTGTGGCAGAAGACGGTGGATACCGAACGCCAACGCGCCAACCAGGCGGAAGCCCGCCTGGCCCAAGCGGAGAAGGAACTCGAACAATTCCGGCAGCGGCCCCCGCCGAGCGTCGTCGTACAGAACACCCTGCCGCCTTCCGAGCCGTCCGACACCTGGCAGACCTTCGCCTGCGCGCTGACCCGGATCTTCGTGTTCGACGACGGGACTAGCGGCACGACGCCCTGGGAGTTCGTGGTTACGATTCACAACGAAGGCGCCCGGCCGGTCAACGCAAAGCTGAACCTCGATCTGAACGACGACAAGCCGACTCGCATCCATGCGGTGAATCGGACCTGGCCGGTGCGGCTGGGCCGGACCTCGGCGGGCGTGCGCGTGGATATCGTGGGCACCACCCCCGACCGGCCGGAAGTCAAGGTGACCGGCATGGGCATCGTGCTCAAAGATTCCTCCGCTTACAACCGGGTCCGCGTGATCGCCGCCGAACCCTCCCACGGCAACTTTGAGTTCGAGTTCGCCTTGACGGCGCGGCCGGCTGCCGCCCGCTGACGCTACCCGCTTACAGCATCAGCCGCAGCACCATCTGCAGGACGCGCCCGTCGTTCAGCGTATTCGTAATGCGCCCGAACGACGGCGACGTGAGGTTCCGCTGCGGCTCGTCGAATTGTGGCGTGTTCGTCAGGTTGTAGGATTCCACCCGGAAGATCGTGGCTCGGTCGCCGTGCCACCGCCACGTCTTGCCCACCGCCGCGTTCAGGTTCGCGATGCCGCCCTTCCGGAAGGTGCCCCGGCCGAGGTTTCCACGATATTCTCCCGGAGTAATATAGGCGAACCGCGAGCGCGTAATGATCGAGGGCGCCGTGTCGGGGTCGCCGATGGTCCTGCCCAGGATCGACGGGTCGGTGATGTTCGGCCGGTCGCTCGGGCCGCCGTCGACGTTGCCGAAGCCCGGCGCGTCGGAGCCGATGTAGAGCGTGAGCGGCGTGCCCGACTTCAGTACGCTCGCACCGCTGATCTGCCAGCCTCCCGGCAGATCGTAGGTCCAGGTGAGCGAGAGCGCGTGCGTGGAGTCGAACAGCGACAGCCCCTTCTTGTCCTTCAGTACGTCGTACATGCTCTGGCTCCGCGCGCTGAGCAGGTCCCGGTTCGCGGCGGTGAAGGCGAAGTCCGTGCCCTCGTCGATCGCCTTGCTGAAGGTGTAGCCGAAGGTCGACGCGAAACCCCGGCGCAACGGGATGTCGAGCGATATCTGGCCCGCGTCGAAGTACGCGATGCCCGCATTCACGATCGTGCGAACGTCGTAATACCGGGGGTCCAGGCGGCGTTGGTCCACCGTGGCCGTGGTGAGCGGGATGCCCGGCACAACCTCCGCGCGGTTGTCGATGAACGCATTGAAGAGCTTGTACGACCGGCTTCCGATGTAGCCGGTTCGCAGCAGCCAGCCCTGCAGGACACGGCGCTCGAAGGAGAACGCGTGGAGGTGCGAATACGGTCCCACCAGGTCCGCCGCGAACCGGGTCGGCGTGTGCCGCGCCGCCGCGCCGTTCAGATCCACGGTCTTCAGCGGATCGATCAGGCTGGGGTTCTGCACAATCACGTAGCGAACCAGCGGCAGGTTGTTGCGGACCTGCTGGTAGGTCACCGGATTGATCCGCCCGAACGACACATTGTAGGAGGCTCGCGCGGTCCATCCGCCGCCCGGCTGCCAGGCCAGCGAAACCCGTGGACTGAGGTTGTTGCAGTCGCAGGAGTAGGGGATCGTGTCGCGCCGCTGCACTTCTTTCGGCGCCGTCTCAAAGTTGTACCGCAGGCCGACGTACAGTTGCAGCCGCGGATGCAGGCGGTACCGGTCCGCGAAATAGGCGTCCCCGGCCCAGTTGCGGAATCCGCGCGAGAGTTCGCCGAGCGTCACTTCATAGTTGGTCGGCGTTCCGTAGCGCACGTTCTCGATCGCCGTCCTCCCGAAGTTGTTCGTGAACTGGAAGTACCCGCGCTGGTTGTTGGTTTCGATGCCGTTCAACTGGTAGCGGAACAGGTCGCCGCCGAAAGCGTATTGGTGGCGGCCCGCCGTGCGCGTCACGCCCGCGCCGTACCGGAACGTGTTCTGCGCGCGATCGATCGGGTACTGCGAATCCGGGCCCAGTTCCTCGAATTGAAAGCCGAAGCGGATCCGCGGACCGATCGCGTTCGGCTCGGGAACCAGCGCCGTGCGGTTGCGCAGGAAGGATGCCGAGAGCGACAGCTCCGTCGACGGGCTCAGTGTGCGCCGCCACTGTGCGCGGCTGCGCAGCGTGTGCATCCCGGAGTCGGGATTCTGCCCCGCCACCAGTTGGAATGCGGAGATGCTTTGGCGGGACAGGCTCTGGAAGAGCGTGAGGCGGCCTTTCGCACCCGTCTGGCGATCCAGGCGCAGTGAGCCGTCGATCTCGTCAATCGACTGCGCTGCGTTCGTGTTCAGCGCGCGCGGATCGAAGTCCGGGCGGTTCGGCTGCACATTCGGATAAGCGGCGAAAATGCGCTCGATGAAGGCGCGCGCGGCGGGATCGGTGGTGAGCGCGGAGCGCTCCCCCGGCAGCGGGATCAGCACATTCCCGTTCACCATGCCGCGGATCTTCCGCTGCGCGCCGGTGAAGGTAACCGCGCCGAGTCTTGGGACCAAGCCCGTGGCCCGGCCTCCATACACGTTGCGCCGCGAGGGCATCACGCCGCCCACCTGGAAATACGTGCGGGCGTTGAAAACGCTGTTCTGGTGCTGCGCGAAGAGTTCGCCGCGCCACGCGGACGGATCGGGCAACGGCCCCAGCATCAGGCGCTCCGCCGCCGGCCGACCGTGCTCGGCCGCGAACCAGGAAGTATCGGCGGCAGCTTCGCCGACCAGCGTGGTGGTGGTCCCCAGGCGCACGTTGGCTTCTTTGATCGCGTCGTTGTCAATCTGATAGACCGCGACGTTCTCATTCCGTTGCGCGGCCGCGCTCATGCGCCCGGGCCTCGCCGCGGCGGCCGCCGGCTTGGGGGCGGTGGGCGCGGGCGCCGGCGCGCGCGACGGACCGTCCTGCGCGGCGCACGGGAGTGCGGCGAGCAACAACAACAGGAGGAACCGCCGCGTCACTTCTTCCCCCCGCGCTCCAGCATCTGCTTCAACTGCCGCCAGGCGCCCTCGTGGTAGACCTCCTTCAATCGCTCCAAACCCTCGGAACGCGGGTCGCCCTTGCGCGGGCCGCTCCGCTGCAGGCAGCGGCCCAGCAACGTGGTCGCGTCCGCGTCATCCGGAGTGCGATCCAGCACCGCGCGGAAGCGGTCCGCCGCCGCGGCAAACTGCCCGTTCTTCCACATCCAGAAGCCGGCGTTGAAGTGATACACCGGATCGGCTTCATCGCCCGCCAGGGCCTGTGCGAGCGCCTCCCCCGCGCCCGCGTCGCCGGCCCGGCTCAACGCGGCGCCGTAATTGTTCAGCACTTCGTTCAGCGGAACTTCGGCGGCGATCAGCTTGAAGGCCTCCGCCGCACCTTTGAACTCACCCGTGCGGTAGAGCGCCAGCCCGAGCAGAAACTGCGATTCCCGATAGTGCGGATCGTGCCCCGGCACGCGCCGCAGCCACTCTACGGCCGAGCGATACTCCTTCGAGTTCATCAACAGTTGCCCGAGGCGGAACGCGGGCTGCGAATAACCGGCGTCGAGCCGTGCCGCTTGGGTGAAGAACCGGTGTTTCTGATCGGGCGGCGCCAGCAGCCCGCGGATGTAGCTCTCGATCGCGTCGATGCGCACCACCCGCCGCCGGCGCCGGAACTCTTCTTCCGCCGGCCCCGGCTCTAAGATATGCTGCAACGCCTGCCACACCAGGTGGGATTGCAGTGTGGCCAGATCCTCCAGCGCGCCCATCTCGTTCAGTTCCGGACTCCGCCGGATGGCCCGCAGATCGATCCGCCATCCCCGGATCCGAATCGTGCTCCGCGCCGGGCTGCTGTCCCGGCCGGGGATCACTTCGAACTCGCCGAAAATCACGCTGTCGGCGTCCGCCGCTTCGCCCAGCCGGGCCACCGAAGCGCGCGTCAGCGCCGTGTACGGCCGTAGCGACAGCTTCTGGAAGAACCCGTTCCGGTCCTCGCGCTCCACCACCAGCAGGCCCTCGGAAGCCAGCGCCTCCTGAAACTCCTCGGCGATGGATTCACCCACCCAGTTCAGATTGGGCTGGCCGCTCAGGTTGAAAAAAGGGAGAACGAGATACGTGTCCGCCTGGAGAAAAGGCGCTGTCAGGAGCCAACACAGCAGCGCCGGAAGCCGCCGCATAAACGATTGAGTTTAGCAGGCCGATTCCGGCGCTATGTGTACAGTTATCGATCGCGGGGCTTAGTTGAAGACCAGCTTCGTGTTGGTGCCGCCGATGCGGATCTCGCGAATCCGGTACTTGCCGTCACCGTTCTGGTAGCGCACGGAGGTGCTGCCGAACTTCTCGTCGGCCGTCTCCACCTTCACATTCGCTTCCACCGAATCCTTGCCCTTGCTGATGGTCGCCTTCGATTCGGTCACGGTCACTTTGTATTCGCCCGGCTTGAGCTCCTTGCCGTCCAGCAGCGAGGGCTGGAAGAGGGTCACCTTGTAGTTGGCGGCGCTGGCAGCCGCGAGCGCGAAGGTCGCGAATCCGAGGAAGAGCTTCTTGGTCATGGTACTGACGTGGTCCTTTCTGGTTCTTTCTTATGTATCGGGAACGAAGTGCGGGCTGCCTCAGTCAAGTAACGCGCAGAATCCAAGGGAGCGGGATCAGAGGACAAAACGGTGACATTATCCCAGATGCTCACAATGGGTTTTACGACTGCCGCGTTCATGCCGGTCGTGCAACCTGTTCTGATATCTAATACGTTCGAGACGGCCTATTGTTCCGTGAATTCGCGCTTAATTCTTGCAAACAATTCCACGAAGGAATGTGTTGCGCGAAACGCGGCAGAGGCCACTGCCGGAGCTTCACCGAAGCCCTGCAACCATTGTATTCCGGGCTCGCGCCGGAACCAAGTCCATTGTCGTTTTGCGTACTGCCGCGTGGCCACTTCCGTGGAAACGATGGCTTCTTCAACAGCCATTCCGCTTTTCGCCACAGCCAATGCCTGGCGGTAGCCGATCGCCTCGAAAGGCTTCGCGCTCTCCGGCACGCCGGATGCCAGCAGGGATCGAACCTCGTCGACCAATCCTGTTTGAAACATTTTCTCCGTGCGTTGGTGAATACGCTGGTGCAGTTCGGCTCGGGGCGGATCCAGTGCCAGCTTCAGCGCCTGCCAGCCCCGCAGCGCGTCGCGCCCCGCTTCGAACACCCGCGCTGCCGGACGCCGGGCCAGCAGACAGATCTCGACGGCGCGCACCAGTTTCTGTACGTCGCGCGGATGGATGCGCCCGGCGGTGGCGGGGTCGAAGCGCCTCAACAGCCGATGGAGACTGCCTTCCCGTTTCGCCTCGCGCGCTTCCAGGCGCCGGCGCAGAGCCTCGGCGCGTCCCGGCCCGGGCGCGAGACCGTCGAGCAAAGCCCTGAGATAGAAGCCGGTTCCGCCCACCAGCACCGGCAGTCGCCCCCGCGCCGCAATC
Source organism: Bryobacteraceae bacterium (assembly GCA_031969915.1). GTDB lineage: Bacteria > Acidobacteriota > Terriglobia > Bryobacterales > Bryobacteraceae > DALYJJ01. The sequence goes on from DALYJJ010000013.1 coordinate 49,682, forward strand.
TCCTCCAGCACCCTCCGGGCCATCCGCGCATAGTCGCCCGCGGTCACGGTTTCCGTGGGCGCGCACACGTCCATGAGGTGGTGTGGGATGCCGCGCCGCTCGGCTATGCTCAGTTTCGCCGTACCGATGTCGAACCCTAAGTAGATTTGAAGTGAATCGAAATTGACGATTTCGCCGTCAAAACGTTCAGCGAGAGACAGCGCGAGGGCGCTCTTGCCGGACCCGGTAGGTCCGGCGATCACCACCAGCGGTCTGGCCTCCGCACCCGGCACCGACACTAGTGTAAGCGCTGGGGCAGCAGTAGTTTGTGGATATACTGAGAACAGGGTGGCGCACAGAAAGCCGGGTTTGATGACCGCATACAAGCGTTCTTTTTTGTTGGCGTCGGTCGTGTTGGCCGCAGCCGCCGCGGGCTTGGGGCAGGATTCGGCCTCGCCGGCGGCCCGGCCGGAGTCGAAGAAGGCCGCGGCCTATTTTCACTACTCGATGGGGCACATCTATAGTGAGTTGGCCGAGCAGTTTCCCAAGGAAAACTTCGCGCAGCGGGCCATCGAACACCTCAAGCAGGCGATCAAAGCGGATCCCGCCTCCACCGCCGCGACCGGCGAACTGACGGAACTCTACATCCGCACCGGCCAGATTCGGGCCGCCGCCGTGGAGGCCGAAACGGCCATCCAGCAGAACCCCGACAACCTGAGCGCGCGCCGTATTCTGGCGGGCCTCTACACGCGCATGATCGGCGATTCGCAACAGGGCCGGATCAACGAACGGATGTTGAAGCAGGCCATCGAGCAATACACCCGGATCACCGATAAGGACTCCACGGACGGCGACTCGTGGCTCATGCTCGGCCGCCTGCACAAGGTGGCCCAGAATTCGGTGGACTCCGAGAAGGCCTACAAGAAGGCGCTGGAGCTCGATCCGGAGAACGAAGAGGCGATGAGCGGCCTGGCCATGGTCTACGCCGACCTGGGCGACAACAAGCGGGCCACGGATTTGCTGCGCAAGGTGTCGGAAAAGAATCCGAATCCGCGCACCCTTACCGCGCTGGCCGGTTTGTACGAGCAGATGCGCGAGTACGCGCTGGCCGCCGAGGCGCTGAAGCGCACCCTCAAGGCCGTGCCCGATAACCCGGAGATCAAGCGCGCCCTCGGCCAGAACCTCCTCTATAGCGATCAATTCGACGAAGCGATCAAGGTCTACCAGGAACTGGTGGAGGACGATCCGAAGGACACGCAAAGCTGGCTTCGCCTCTCGCAGATCTACCGGCAGCAGCGCAAGTTCGACCGGGCGCGCGAAACCTCCGCCAAGGCCAGGGCCCTGGCGCCGAACGACGTCGAAGTCCGCTTCAACGACGTCAGCGTGCTCGAAGCGGAAGGCAAGACCCAGGAAGCCATCGCCACCCTCAAACAGGTTCTGACGGAGACCGCGAAGAAGAATTACACCGCGGCGGAGAAGAACAACCGCGCGATTCTGTTGGAGCGGCTGGCGAACATGTACCGCGGCGCGGAACAGGTCGACCCGGCGGTGGAAGTCTTCCGCTCGGTCGCCGAGTTGGACCCCGACCTCGGCGCCCGCGCCTCGGCGCAGATCGTCGAGACCTACCGCCTCGGGAAGCAGTACCAGAAGGCAGACCAGGAGTCCGCCGCGGCGGTGACCAAGTATCCCGAGGACCGCACGGTGAAAACGGTGCGGGCTTCCGTGTTGGCGGAAGTGGGCAAGCCGAAAGAGGCCGTCGCGCTGCTCGCCACGCTGCTCGACGGCAAGGGCGACCGCGAAGTGCATCTCGCCATCGCCCAGATTCACGAGCGCACCAAGAACTACGCGGAGATGAGCAAGAGCCTCGACGCCGCGCAGAAACTCTCCGGCAACAAGGAAGAGCAGGAGGCCGTGGCCTTCATGCGCGGCGCCATGCTCGAGAAGATGAAGAAGTTCGACGAGGCGGAAGCGGAGTTTCGCAAGATCCTGGCGGCCAACCCGGATAGCGCCTCGGTGTTGAACTATCTCGGCTACATGCTCGCCGATCGCGGTGTGCGCCTGAACGAAGCGAAGGAGATGATCCAGAAAGCCGTCGACCAGGAGCCGCACAACGGCGCGTATCTCGACAGCCTCGGCTGGGTCTACTTCCGCCTCGGGAACCTTGAGCAGGCCGAACGCTACCTGCGCCAGTCGCTCGAGCGCATCACCAGGGACCCCACCGTGCACGACCATCTCGGCGATGTGCTCGCCAAGCAGGGCAAGTACAAAGAGGCCGTCTCGCAGTGGGAGATCGCGCTCAAGGAGTACCACGGCGGGTCGGCCAACGACCACGACCCGGCCGAGTTGGCCAAAATCCAGAAAAAGCTGGAAGGCGCGAAAGTGCGCCTCGCCAAAGAGGGCGCCTCGCGGGAAAAACGCCCCTGACGCGCCGTCCGCCTTTCGTCGAACCGCCGGGCGACGGTACGATGGTACTTCCCCATGCTCGTCTCTCTCGGTGGAGTGTGCCAACTCGCGGCCCTGACGGCCCTGCTTTCCGATCTTCCCGCGCCCGCGCCGCCGCCTCCCGCTGACGGCGTGAACGCCGTCCCCAAGGTCATCAATCCCCTCACCGGCGCCATCGGACAAATCCAGAACGGCGTCTACACGCCGCTCACCTCCCAACAGCGCGCCCAGTTGTGGTGGCGGACGAACGTCTGGGGCCCCGGGCCCATCGGGCGCGCGTTCTTCACCGCTTTGCCCGATCATCTGGAGGAGACGCCCAGCGAGTGGGGCACCGGCGCTCCCGGTTATGGACGCCGCGTCCTGTCGCGCTACGGCCGCTTCGCCGTTCAGAACTCCATCGACGCCGCGGGCTCCTGGGCCATGGGCCTCGACCCCCGCTACGTTCGCTGCCCCTGCTCGGGATTCTGGCGCCGCTCCTGGCACGCCTTCCACATGAACTTCCTCGCCTACAACAATGAGGGCAAGAAACGTTTGGCCGTTCCGCGCCTCGCCGGCGAGTACGGCGGCATGATCGCCGTGGTCGCGATGTGGTACCCGAACCGGCTCGACCCGCTCAAGGAAGGCGTCCGCCAGGGACACCAGCAGGTGATCTACGCCGCTTTCTCCAACCTGATTCGCGAATTCTGGCCGGAACTCACACGCCCGCTTCGCAAGCTCAGGCGGCCGTAAAGCAAGGTACAATCGAAGGACATCAATCCGGTGGCCACGCAGCCGACCAGCATCACCGCCATCTACCCGGGCTCGTTCGACCCCATCACCAATGGGCACCTCGATCTCATTTCCCGGGGCGTGAAGATTTGCGACCGCCTCATCGTCGCGGTTCTGCGGAACGAACAGAAGCTACCGCTTTTCACCGTGGAAGAACGCGCCGAAATGCTTCGGGAAGTGACGCACCGCTTTCCGTCCGTGGAGGTGGATTCGTTCGACGGTCTCCTGGTGGATTACGCCGCGCACATGAAGGCCACGGTGATCCTCCGCGGGATTCGCGCCATCTCCGATTACGAAGGCGAACTGCAGATGGCGCTCATGAACCGGCGCCTGAGGCCGGAGATCGAGACCGTCTTCATGATGGCCGGCGAGCAGTACTCGTTCATCAGCTCCCGGCTGGTCAAGGAAGTCATCCGGTTGGGTGGCGACATCACCGGGATGGTCCCGCCGCCGGTACAAGTACGGCTCAAGAATCGCATTTTGGGAGTGAAGTAATTGCAGACGATGAGTGACCTGGCCGAACGCATCGGCCGCATCAGTGTTTCCTCCACCATGAAAGTCGCCGCCGACGCCGACCGCCTGCGGCGCGAAGGCGTGGACGTCATCGACTTCGGCGCGGGAGAGCCCGACTTCCCGACCCCCGATAACATCAAGCGCGCTGCCATTGCCGCCATCGAGAAGAACTTCACCAAGTACACGCCCGCCGGCGGCACCCAGGAGCTGAAGGAAGCCATCTGCTGGCGCCACGCCGCGGACTACGGAACCAACTACGCGCCCAACGAGTGCATTGTGTCGGTCGGCGGCAAGCACATCATCTTCAACCTGATGCAGGTGCTCGTGGAGGCCGGCGACGAAGTGGTGATCCCGGTCCCCTATTGGGTCACCTACAAGGATGTTGTCAACTACGCCGGCGGCAAGTGCGTTTTCGTCGACACCGATGAGGCTGAGGGCTTCACCCTCACCGCGGCGATGATCGAGCCGCACCTCACCGAGCGCACGAAGATGGTGATCATCAACTCGCCCTCCAACCCGAGCGGCGCGGTGATCGATCGCCAGGAGTTCGAGAAGATCTTCCAGCTCACCGCGAAGCGCAACATCTGGTTGATGACCGACGAGTGCTACTGCCGCTTCCTCTACGACAGCGAGCCCTATTCGATCGCCGCGCTCCCCGGCGCGAAGAACAGCGTGGTGGTCGCCGGCTCGCTTTCGAAGACCTACGCCATGACCGGCTGGCGGATCGGCTTCGGGCTCGCGCCCGCCCCGGTGGTCTCGGCGATCAACAAGCTCCAGAGCCATTCCACGTCGAACCCCACCTCCATCGCCCAGAAAGCCGCCGTGGAGGCGCTCCGCGGACCCCAGGACTCCGTCGGCGTCATGCTCGCCGAATACCGCCGCCGCCGCGACTACGTCCTCGAGCGGCTCCGCGCGATTCCCGGCATTCAGAGCGCCGAGCCGCGCGGCGCCTTCTACGCCTATCCGAACATCGGCGGCGTACTCGCGAAGAACGGAATCAAGGGCGCGATGGAGTTCGCCGAGCGGCTGCTCGCCGAAGCCCATGTCGCCGTGGTCCCCGGCGAAGCGTTCGGCACCGGCCACCACGTGCGGATCTCCTACGCCGCCTCCATGGAGGATCTGGCGAAGGGACTCGACCGCATCCGCGACTTCTGCTCGGCGAAGTGACCATGGTCCGGAAGCTCGCGCCGTCGTTCTTTGAGAAAGTCTGGGGGGCCCACCGGCTGGCCCCCTGGTTCGCCGACACCGAAGCCAAGATCGGCGAGGTGTGGTTTCACGACCGCGAACGGCTGCCGCTGCTTCTCAAGTTCATCTTCACCACCGAGCACCTGAGCGTTCAGGTGCACCCGGACGACGACTACGCAGGCGTGCACGAAAACTCCAACGGCAAGACCGAGATGTGGCACATCCTGCGCGCCGAACCGGGAGCGGCCATCGCGCTCGGATTCAAGGAGAACCTTCCCCCGGACCGGTTGCGCCAGGCCGCAATCTCCGGAGAGATCGAGCGCCTTCTCAACTGGGTGCCCGTGCAGCCCGGCGAAACCTACTTCGTCTGCGCGGGCACGGTCCACGCCATCGGCGCGGGAATCGCGCTCGCCGAGATCCAGCAATACTCCGACGTGACCTACCGCCTCTACGACTACGGCCGCCCGCGCGAGTTGCATCTGGACAAGGGCTGCGCCGTCACCGTCATGCGCCCCCATCCCGGCTCGGCCATCGCGATCCCGCTGGGCGGCGGACTCGAACGCCTGGTCGCCAGCGCCTTCTTCGTGACCGACCGGCTCAACCTCGACGGCGAACAGCGCATCGAGCCCGCCGCGAACGGCACCGACGCCTGGATTGCGATCGAAGGAACCGGAACCATCGCCGGCGAGCCCTTCCGCCCGGGTGAGGTCTTCCTCGCCGACGGGCCCGTCACTCTGCAGGGCCGCGCCGTCCTGCTCCGCACCGCCGCGCCCCTCGCCTGAACTACCCCATGCCCAGTTCGTCGGCCAGTTCCAACGGCGATCCACAAGTCCGGCAAATCACGGCCGTGCAGTCTCCGCACACCAGCGGATCATTCACCGGCGCCGCGCAGCGGCCGCAGTAATAGGCCGGCCGCGGCTCGGGCGGCTCGTTTCTCGGGGTCTCTTCGCCGGTCATGTTGATAGACTAAGGATAGTTGTTCAACGTGCGGATGTCTCTCCGTCTGGCGGCGTTTTCCCTTTGTTCCGGCCTCCTGTTTCTGGTTGGTTGCGGTGACGAACCCGCGCCCGCGGCCCCCGTGGGAGAGGCCTACGTGGGCCCCATCCAGCTTGAGTTGAAGGCCGAACTGACGCCCAAGTCCCAAGTGGCCGCCGTCGCCAAACACGGTGAGCGCGTTGCTCTGGTGCAGCGCCGCCGCCGTTTCGCGCGCGTCCGCACCGGGGACGGGCGCGAAGGTTGGGTGGACGCCCGCAACCTGATGCGGCCCGCTCAGATGGCGGAGTTGCGTGCCCTCTGGGCCAGCGCCGCGAAACTGCCTTCCATGGGATCGGCCACCGTCTGGAGTACCCTCAACGTGCACACCGCGCCGAACCGCCTCGCACCCACCTTCGTTCGCATCCCGGAGAAAGGCACCGTGGACGTGGTGTGGGCGATGGTCGCGCCCCGCGCCGCCTATGAAGATCCCGGCATCGATCCACCGTCGAAGAAAGCCCCTCCTTCGCGCCCCAAAAAGAAGAAGAACGAGCCGAAGATCCCGCCGCCGCCGATGCCCCCCGCACCCCCGCTTCCCTCCGAATGGGAGGCGCTCTCAAAGAACGTGCCGCCCGAAGGTCTGGAAAGCGCCCCGAGACCGGCCGCGCCCGGCGTGGCTATGGACGAGTGGTCGCTCGTGCGCTTGAGCGACGGCAAGGCCGGCTGGGCGCTCTCGCGTCCGCTCCAGTTGGCGGTCCCCGACGAAGTCGCGCAGTACGCCGAGGGCAAACGCATCACCTCGTACTTCCCCTTGTCCAGCGTCAGTGACGGCGGCGTCGAGAAGCATCACTATTTGTGGACTACCATCGGTTCCCGCAACGAATCGCATCACTTCGACAGCTTCCGCATTTTCGTCTACAACCCCCGCCGCCACCGCTACGAAACGGCCTACATTGAGCGCGGCGTCAAGGGCTACTTTCCGGTTCTGGTCACCCGCGACGGCGCCACTAAATTCTCCCTGCTCCTCGAAGACGCGAGTGGGAGTGTCGTGCGGAAGACCTATCGATTTCAAGGCTACCGGGTGCAGTTGACGGACAAGGCCGCGGCGGCCATCCCCGCCGTGATTCCCACCGGCGAACAGCTTGCTTCCCTGGGGTTCCCCGATGCGCCGCCCGAGCTCGCCCCGAAAAGCCTCTTCCAGCGCCTGGGCGACAGAGCCACGGCGTGGCGGAAGCGGATCTTCGGCCGCTGAACACCGCCGGCCCCCTAAAACGCGAACGGGGCGGAACCCTTGCGGGCCCCGCCCCCTCGTCTACCCTCCGAGCAGGGTGACGATCACTCCGCCGCAATCAGCGGAATCATGGCGATCACCGGCGCGCCGCCTTCGTGCTTGATCCGGGCTCGCTCGCCCGAGATGAGCTGCCGGTTCGGGGTTCCGCCGGACAGGCCCACTTGCGAAAGCGCTTTCCGGCCATCGCTGAACGCGTAGAACTTGAGGCAAGCGCACGACTGGCGCGGCTCGTCGGTGAACTGTGCGACCATCGCCGCCACCTTCGGCAGTTCCGCGTTGCGGATGGTGATCCGCGCAGGTCCCGCCCCATAGTCAACCCGGACCTGGTACTCGCCCGCGGGCATCTGGCGCCCGTCCACGTCGAACGCGAAGGGGATGTTCGCCTTCAGCGTGGCGGCCGGTAATTGGCTGGCGCCCAGGAGCAGGCCCAGGGTCGCGGTCAACAGTGTGGTTGTGCGGTTCATGTTCATCTTCCTCCCTCTCGTTTTTCGCTCTCTTCGGACGGCGGAAGTAAATGCACGACAGAGGCCGCGAGCTAAGTGGTTGATATCCCGTTCCGGCGCGACTGCGGGCAGAACCATACGGATAATCTCGTGAACCTTCCGGTTTGTTCCGGCACGGCCGGACCCACACCCGCCGCCGTTGCCCTCGGTTTGACACCCCCTCTCCCCGCGCCCTATACTGAAGTTTGCCGGGGCCCTCGCCCCGCCACTCTATTTGTGTGTGCGGTTCGGGTTGTTCGCCCGCCTGCCGAGGTAGAAGATGCCACAGCGTACATTTCAGCCAAACAATCGCAAACGGGCGAAGAAGCACGGGTTTCGCGCGCGGATGAAGAGCAAGGATGGCCGCGCGGTTCTGGCGCGCCGCCGCGCGAAAGGCCGCAAGAAGCTGTCCGTCAGCGACGAGAGAGCCGTCCGCCACGCCGCCTGAGGTTGCACGCCCGTTCCCGAAAGAGCGGCGGATCCTTCGGTCCACGGAGTTTCGCAAGGTCTATGACCAGGGTTGGCGGTTTTCGGGCCCCCTGTTTCTCGCCTTCTGCCTTCATGTCCCCGGCCTCGATGGACCCAAAGTCGGTTTTACCGCTCCCCGTGCACTCGGCCGGAGCGTGGTCCGAAATCGGATCAAGCGCCGGATGCGCGAAGCCGTCCGCCTGCATCTCTCTGAAGTGGGGACGGAATGGGAGATCGTAGTCAATCCGCGTCGCTCTGCCCAGCAGGCGGACTTCTCCACTCTGGAGCGGGAAGTCCTGCGCCTCTTCGCCCGCTGCAACGCGTCGTCCTCGGCGCCCTGAGGTTCTACAAGCACGCGGTCTCCCCGCTGCTCCCTCCCGCCTGCCGGTTTCTTCCCACCTGTTCCGAATACATGGCGGAAGCCGTGGAGCGCCATGGCGCGGCGCGCGGTGTGTGGATGGGTCTGCGGCGGCTCGGCCGTTGTCATCCGTTTCATCGCGGCGGGTTCGATCCCGTGCCTGCGCCGTCCAAGAAAGCCTAACTCATGCCTGAATCGTCCGGCGGTTCGCCGAAGAAGCCCAAATTCGAACTCACCACGGAGATGCGCCTCCTGCTGGCCTTCATCCTCATGGGTGCGGTGCTGTTCCTGACGCCCTATCTCTTCAAACAGGCCGCGCCTCCGCCGGCCAAGAAGACGCCTTCCTCCTCCGCGCCCGCCAAGCCCTCCGCCCAGCCCGGCGGCGCCCCGGCCGTCGCGCCCGCTCAAGCCAAAGCCGCGCCCGTGCCCGGCGCCGTGGCCGCTGAGAAGGAAGAGCTCTTCACGATCGAGACCGCTCTCTTCAAGGTGGCCCTCTCCAACCGCGGCGCCGTGATCCGGAGTTGGGTCCTCAAGAACTACAAGGACCACGCCGGCAAGCCCGTCGATGTCGTGCAGTCCGCCGCCGCCCCCAGAGTCGGCTTCCCCCTCGCGCTGTGGTTCAAGGACCGCAAGCCCAGCGCGAATCTCGATCAGGCTCTCTACAAAGCCACCGTCGCCCCCGACGGCCTGTCCATCGCCTTCGAATACTCCGACGGCCGCGTGGCCGCCAGGAAATCTCTGCGCTTCACAAAGGCCACCTACCTTGCGCATGTGGAATCCCTGGTCACCGAGAACGGTCAGCAGATTCCCCACCTGTTCGCCTGGCGCGGCGGCTTCGGCGACGCGAGCGTCCCCAAGGCGCACACCCTCCAGCACGTCATCTTCTTCGACACCGCAGCCAACAGCCTCACCGTGAACGATGCCAGCGTGGCCAAGGACGCCCCGGTCACCAACGGCGGCCAATACTCTTTCGCCGGTCTCGAAGACGCTTACTTCGCCGCCGTCTTCCTTCCGGAAAGCAACCGGTACTTCGAAGTGCGCACCCTCAGCGATCCGCTGCCCCCCGCCGGGGGCGGTGGCGATGAGCCCCACGCCGGCGCGGCCATCGGCGGCGAAGGCGAGAATCGCTTCTCCCTCTTCGTCGGCCCCAAGGACCTCGACATCCTCCGCGCCGTCAACCCCCGGCTCGCCCAGGTAGTCGACTTCGGCTGGTTCGCCTTCCTCGCCAAGCCCCTCTTCCTCGCGCTCAACTGGACCAACGACAACCTCACGCGCAACTTCGGCTGGGCCATCATCCTGGTCACCGTCGCCATCAACTTCCTTCTGTTTCCTCTCAAGATTTCCAGTTTCCGCAGCATGAAGAAGATGTCCGCGCTGCAGCCCCAGATCCAGGCCATCAATGAGAAGTACCGCGGCATCGGCATGCGCGATCCCAAGAAGGCCGACCAGAACCAGGAGATCATGGACCTCTACAAGAAGAACAGCGTGAACCCCGCGGGCGGCTGCCTCCCCATGCTCCTTCAGATCCCGTTCTTCTTCGCTTTCTACAAGGTGCTCACCGTCACCATCGAACTCCGCGGCGCGCCCTGGCTCTGGATCGCCGACCTCTCTCTGCCCGAAGCCCTCGCCATCCGCCCCCTGCCCATCCTGATGATCGTTACCCAGTTCATCCTTCAGAAGATGACCCCCGCCACCACCGCCGACCCCGCGCAGCAGCGCGTTATGCTGCTGATGCCGTTGATGTTCGGCTTCATGTTCTACGGGGTCTCCAGCGGCCTGGTGTTATACTGGTTGACCGGCAACGTGATCGGCATCGTGCAGCAATGGTTCTTCAATCGCACGGCGGCAGTCACGGTGACCGCACCCCAGCCCGCGAAAACGAAGAAGCGAAAGTAACGCCGTGGACGAGACCATCTACTCTGTCGAGAGCACCGGATCGAAGATCGATGCTTTTCTGAATACGGTCGTCAATCGAGGCCGCTTTAAGCTCTCCTGGGAGATCGCCCCCGGCAACGGGCTGCACGAGGATTTCGAAAACCCCGACATACTCGTCCGCTTCGGCGGGCACGACGTCGAGATCCTCCTCGCCAACAAAGCGGAGGTTCTCCTGGCCCTCGAGCAGTTGACCACTGAGGCGCTCCGCATTCCCACCGAGCACCACTCGCGCATTTGCTTCGACGCCAACGATTACCGCATGATGCGCGTCGAGGAACTCCGCCTCAGCGCCATCACCGCCGCCGAGCGCGTGAAACAGACCCGCGTCCCGTTCAAGTTCAGCCCCATGAACAGCCGGGAACGGCGCATCATCCACTTGTCCTTACGCAAGGAAACCGCCGTCCGCAGCGAAAGCGCCGGCCTCGGCCCGCAGCGCCAGGTGGTGATCTATCCCGCCGGCATGCCCACGCCCCCGCAAATGCCCTCGGCGCCGCCACAGCGCCCCGGCGGCCCGGGCGGGCGGGGACGCCGCCGCTAAGCCGCGCCGCGTTTGCGCCTCCACGACACCATCGCCGCCATTTCCACCCCGCCCGGCAGGGGCGGCATCGGCATCGTTCGCCTCTCCGGACCCGACGCCCGCGCCGTCGCTGAATCGATGCTCCGCTTCACGCCCGCGCCGCGCTGGGAGCCCTGGTCCGCGCAGTTCGCCACGCTCCTCGACGAGCGCGGCGAAATGCTCGATCAGGCCGTCGTGACCTTCTTCGCCGCCCCACGCTCCTACACCGCGGAGGACGTCGTCGAAATCACACTGCACGGCTCCCCCGTCGTCCTGCGGGCCTGCCTGGAGCGGGCCGTGGCGGCCGGCGCGCGCCTCGCCGAACCCGGTGAGTTCAGCCTGCGCGCCTACCTCAACGGCCGCATCGATCTGCCCCGCGCCGAGGCCGTGCGCGATCTCATCGGCGCCACCACGCTCTTTCAGGCCCGCGTCGCCGCGCAGCAGATGGAGGGCTCGGTCTCACGCCGCCTGCGCCCCATCAAAGAGCGGTTGCTCGAGTTGATCGCTCTGCTCGAAGCCGGCATCGATTTCGCCGAAGACGACATCGCCATCGCTCCCTCCGCCGAAATCCTCGCCCGCATCGAGGCCGTGCAGCAGCCGATCGAGGCCCTCCTCGGCAGCTTCGCCTTCGGGAAACTGGTCCATGATGGCATCACCCTCGCCATCGCCGGCCGGCCCAACGTGGGCAAGAGCAGCCTGTTCAACCGGCTCCTCCAGCAGGACCGCGCCATCGTCACCGACCTCCCCGGCACCACCCGCGACACCGTTTCCGAAGTTGCCTCCCTCGGCGGCATCCCCGTGAAGTTCATCGACACCGCGGGGATCCGCGAGGGAACTGACCGGGTCGAGTCGCTCGGGATCGAGCGCTCCCACCAGGCCATCGCCGACGCCGACCTGACCCTGGTCGTGGTCGATCTCAGTCAGCCGCTCGGCGAAGAGGACCGTTCCCTCATCGAAAAGGCCAACGGCCTCGTGGTAGGCAACAAATCGGACTTGCCGCGCGTCGCGGAGATCGGCTGCGTGCCCGTCTCCGCGCTCACCGGAGAAGGCATCGCCGCACTGCGCGAGAGCATCCTCGCCACGCTCGCGCCGGGCGGCCGCGAATCCGGCTTCATCACCAGCGTGCGGCACGAACACCTGCTCCGCGAGTGCCGCGATGCGCTCCAGAACGCGCGCCGCGCGGTCACCTTCAACATCCCGCATGAGATGCTGCTGCTCGATCTCTACGCCGCGCTGAACCCCATCGACGCGCTCACCGGCGCCACCACCGCGGACGACATTCTGAACCGCATCTTCTCCACCTTCTGCATCGGCAAGTAGCCGCGGGCGCGCGCCGGCCCGCCTCACCCGGTGGTCTTCAATCCGCCCGCAATCGCATTCACCGTCTCCAGCAGCGCCTGCAGCGTTCCCTCGCGGCCCGTATCGCGCCACTCCCGCAGCAGCCGGATCTGTTCGCGGTGCAGCCGCTCCAACGCTAGGCGCCGTAGGTCCACCGTCTTCCACAGCCGCGGCCGGCGCTGGTGAAAGCTCGCCCCGAACAGCGCGTCGAGCACCGATTGCGTCTTGGCGAACTCCGCCAGAATGGCCTCCAGGATCCCGCGCCGCGTCGCTTCGTCCTCCACCAGCGCGGCGTACTCCGACATCAGCAGGCGATGCGTGGTCATCACCGACGCCTCGACGTTGTGCAACAGGTAGCGCAGGAACGGCCAATCCCGCGCCGCCTGCGTCAGCCCGTGCCACGCCCGCTCGTCGGCGTGCACCGGTTCCAGCGCGCTCCCCACGCCGTACCAGCCGGGCAGGTTGAAGCGCGCCTGGCTCCAGGCGAAGACCCACGGAATCGCACGCAGGTCCTTCAGCGTGCGTTGGCCCGTGCGCCGCGGCGGCCAGCCGATCAGGTTGTGCTCCAGCGCGTCGATCGGCGTCGCCTGCGAAAAGAACTCCACGAAGCCCGGCGATTCCACCAGCCCCCGGTACGCCGCCCGGCTCCGCTCCACAATCGCTCCGAACTCCGCTTCGTAGGCGTGCTGCGGATCGCCCGCCGCTTCCCGATGCACCATTGCCCAGGAAGCCACCCCCGCCAGAAGCCGTTCCAAATGATGCGTCGCCGTGATCCGATTCGCGTACTTCTGTGAAATCACCTCGCCCTGCTCAGTCACCCGCATCTCGCCGTGCAGCGTGCCCGCGGGCTGCGCCTCCAGGAATACGTGCGTCGGTCCGGCGCCCCGGCCCAGCGTCCCGCCCCGGCCATGAAAGAACCGCACATCGATGCCCCGCGCTCGCGCCGCGGCCGACATCTCGCGCTGCCCCAGCCGCAGCGCCCAGTGGCTGGCCAGGATTCCCCCGTCTTTGTTGCTGTCGCTGTAGCCGATCATCACGTCCTGCAGCGGCCGCTCGCGCCCGTCCCGCACCCGCAGTGCTTCCAGCGTCCGCCGCGTTACCGGGTGGTCCAGAAACGCCGGCAGCACCGCGCCGCTCCGCGCCAGGTCGTCGATCGTTTCAAACAGCGGCGTCACCGGCACGTCGCTCACCAGCCCCTCCGGTGTGTGCCGCACCAGGCCCGCCTCCCGGCCCAGTAAGTAGACGTTCAGCAGGTCCGTTTCATCCCGCGTCATGCTCACGATCAGCGTTCCGATCCCCTCCGGCCCGCGGCGCGCCACGTGCTCCTGAACCAGCCGCAGCACGCCCACCGTGGCCTGCGCCTCCGGACCCAGTGTCGAGGTGACGCCCGCGAACGGACGCGGCGAGGCCAGTTCCCGGCGCAGCAGTTCCAGCCGGCGATCCTTCGGCCAGGCCGGATAGTCCCCGCCCTCGAGCCCCGCCACCTCCAGCAGTTGCGCGATCGCGCGATCGTGAAACGCGCTGTTCTGCCGGATGTCCAGCGAGGCGAGATGAAAGCCGAACGACCGCACCAGCCGCAGGATCGGCGCCACGTCGCAAGCCGCAATGCGCCTTGCCCCGGCCGCTTCGAGCGAACTCATCAGCAGTTCCAGTTCCGCCGCCAACTGCCGCGCCGTGTAATCGCCCTCCCCGCCCAGCTCGAGCAGGATCAGGTTCAGAAACTGCCTCCACGGCTCGTCCGGATTGCGCCCCGTCGCCGCGCGGCCCGCTTCACCCAGCGCCGCCGACAGTTCCGCCATCCGCAGCGTCAGTTCCGCCGGCGGCGCCTGCAAGCGCTCCGACAAGCTCAGCCGCGCCGCCAACCTCCCGATCCGCGCCCGCAGCACTCCGAGCGCCGCCCCGCGCAACCGTTCAAGCGTCTCCCGCGTGACTTCGACGGTGACGAACGGATGCCCGTCGCGGTCGCCCCCGACCCAACTGCCGAAGGTCAGTCGCGGCTCCGCCGGCGGCGGCGTCTCCGGAAAAACCAACGGCCAGGAATGCTGAAACCGGTCGGTCAGAAGCTGGATCGCGTCCGGGAACACCGCCGTCAGGTAGTGCATCACGTTGCGAACTTCGCTCGCCACGTCCGGCCGCTCCAGGAAAATCTCGCCCGTCCGCCACAGGCGCTCGATCGCCGCGTCGAACCGGTCGAGCAGCGATTGGTGCTCAATCGGCGACCACGGCCCCCGCTCCCGCTCGAGCAGCAGCACGTAGATGTCCCGGTGCTGCTCCAACACCGTGGCCCGCTTGGCCTCCGTCGGATGCGCCGTCAGCACCGGTTGCACGTGCGCCTTCGCCAGACCCGCCGCCACCTGCTCCGCCGTGAAGCCCAGGCTCTTCAGCCAGCGCAGCGACTGCGCCCACGACCCCGCCGTCGATTCCGGCCCCTCCGCCTGCTCACGGGCCCGCAGCGTCTGGTTCGCCGTGTTCTCCTCAACCATGTTGAGAAGCTGAAAACCGATCGACAACGCCTGCGCCCCGCGCGGCGGCAGCGGACCCTGCGTGGGCTCCGCGTCCAAAAAAGCGGCCTGAATCAGCGCCGCCAGCTCTTCCTGATCGATCGCCGCCAATACCGCCTGCAACCGTCCGATCAGAAAGCGCAGGTCCTGTTCCCACTTATCGAAGCCCTGGCGCAGATAGGAAGTCACTCGTCCCCCCCACTTCCGATTCTGCCCCATCGGCGCGGCCCGCCGCCCGGCCTCACCCGAACACGGCGCGCACCTGCTCCAGAAACCGCGGGACCTTCACTCGCGGATCGCCCGCCCCCAGCGTCTCAATCGGCAGGTACCCTCGATAGCCCGCTTTGCCGATGATCGCCTTGAGCCGCTTCAGGTCAATCGGTTCTTCGCGCTTCCCGTACCAGACCGTTTCCTTTAACTGCCAGGACGCCGCATAGGGAATCAGCCGTTCGATCTCTTCATAGGCGTCCGCCATGCGCAGGCTGCCCACGTCCAGAATCACGCGGAACCACTCTGACCCGACGGCCTTCACGATGCGAATCGTTTCCTCCGCCGTCTTCGCGAAGTCATGGTGGTTCTGCAAGCCCACGATCACGCCGCGCGCGCGGCCATACTCCGCGCACTCGCGAAACAGCGGAACCATCCATTCGAGCACCTGCTCGAAACTGTGCCCCTCCGGCACGCGCTGCCCCGTGAAGACGCGGATCACCGTTGCTCCGAGCTTCGCGCCCACGCCGATCCACTCCTTCACCATTTGGAGGTCGCGACGCCGCGCGGCTTCGTCCGGTACCGCGAAATCGTTGCGTACACCCGTACCGCTAATCGCGATGCCGTTCAGGAACGCCCGCCGCTTCAGCGCGAACAGATACTCGTCCGGCGCCGCCTGCGGATAGCCGGGAAAATAGTAGCCCGTCGCGTCCAGGCCTTCGATGCCGTGCGCCGCGCAGAAATCCACCACGTCGCTCAAGGTCATCGTCCCGTCGCGCAGCGGCTGGTTGAACGAGTACGCGTTCAACCCGATGCGCACCCCAGGCCGCGCCCCGAAAAGCGGCGCGGCCAACCCGCCCGCCGTCACCCGCATCGCTCTGCGCCGATTCATGCTCCCGCCTCCCGCAGCCAGTTCCGGCCGGCCCGCGCCATCCGCAGAGCGATGTCGAAGCCGGCCGCTTCGCCGCCCCGGTCGAACTGTCCTTCTTTGTCGTGGTCCACCGCGTTCGAAACGTGAGCGACTACCGCGCACGCCGCGCCTCGCGCCTGCGCGAAGGCGTACAGCGACGCAGCCTGCATCTCCACCGCCAGCACGCCCTGCGCGCGGTAGCCCTCAATCTGCTCGATCGTCTCGCGATATGGCGCATCGGTGGTCCACACCGCGCCGATGCGCGTATCCGCCGCCGCGTCCCGCAGCGCTTCATGCAGCGCGCGGACCAACGTCTCCCGTGTCTCCACCACGTCCCCCGGCGGAAGGTAATGATGCGACGTGCCCTCGTCGCGCAACGCGGCCCGCGCCACCACGATGGCCGGCAGCCGCAGCCCGGGCTCGATCCGCCCCGCCGAGGTGAGCCCCAGAATCACCCGTGCGCCGGAGGCAAGAAGCTGCTCGGCCACCAGCACCGCGTACGGGCCGCCGATGGTTCGCGCGACGATACCCGCGTCGAAGCCCCCCGCGTCGAACACGTCCAGGCGCGTGTGGAAGCAGGCCCACCCCGGGCAGGCGCGCGACCGGCCGGTGGCCGCCATCCAGTCGGTCAGATCGCCGTCGAACTCGAGCAGGCATACCTCCGGCGCAGCGGCTTCCGGCAGCCGCCGCATCTCACGCACGGAAGCCAGCAGCTCTTCCGGTTTGAACTCGGTGGGTGCGGACCAGGGCCGCGGCAGCACCCGCATTCACGCCGTCTCCACGCGCGCGGCGTCGTGCAGCGCGCGCCGCTCGATCTCGATTTCGCGGATCCGGTACTTCTGGATCTTGCCCGTCACCGTCATCGGAAACTCGTCCACCAGCGAGATATACTGCGGCACTTTGAAGTGCGCAATCCTCCCTTTGCAGTACTCGCGGATCTCCTCTTCCGTCGTGTTCTCCCCGGGCTTCAGCCGGATCCACGCCGCTACCGTCTCGCCCAGTTTCGCGTCCGGCAGGCCCACCACCTGAACGTCGCCCACCTTCGGATGTGTGTACAGGAACTCCTCGATCTCGCGCGGATAGATGTTCTCGCCGCCCCGAATGATCATGTCCTTCGCGCGGCCCGTGATGCGGAAGCAGCCGTCTTCGCGCATCGTCGCCAGGTCGCCCGTGTGCAGCCAGCCCTCTCCGTCCACCGCACGCGCCGTCGCCGCCGGGTCGCCGTCGTACCCTTTCATCACCAGGTATCCCCGCGTGCAGAGCTCGCCCTGCACGCCCACCGGCACTGTCTCGCCCGATGCCCCCGCGATCTTCACCTCGGTGTTGGGGAACGCCCGGCCCACCGTTGCCACGCGCGTCTCCACCGGATCGTCCACGTCCGAACCGGTGATGATTGGCGACGATTCGGTCTGCCCATACATGATCGTCATCTGCGGGCAGTGCATCCCGGTCACCACCCGCTTCATCACTTCGATCGGGCACGGCGCCCCCGCCATGATGCCCGTCCGCAGGCTGGTGACGTCGAAGCGGGCGAATTCCGGGTGATCGAGTTGCGCGATGAACATCGTCGGGACCCCGTAAATCACCGTCGCGCGGTAGCGCTCGATGGCCTGGAGCGTTGCCAGCGGATCGAACGACGGTGCGGGAAAGATCAACCCCGCGCCCGTTGTGATCAGCGGAATCGTCCCGCCCACGCAGCCGAAGCAGTGGTACATCGGCACCGGCACGCAGATGCGGTCCCGCTCCGTGAGCTTCAACCCGAGAGCGATGTTGAGCCCGTTGTTCACCAGGTTGTGATGCGTGAGCAGCACTCCCTTCGGAGACCCCGTGGTTCCCGAGGTGTACTGTATGTTGGCCACGTCGTGCGGATCCACCGCCACGTCCTCCGGCGCGCGCCCGCCGCCGATGAACTCCTCCCACGCCGCCGCGCCCAGGTAGATGACCTGCCGCAAGGCCAGTTCCGTTTGCCCGCCGCGCGCCTCGTCCAGTATGGCCGCATAATCGCTGCGCCGGTCCCGTGCATGCAGGAAGAGGGCCTTCATCCCCGAGCGCCGCAGCACGTAAGCCAGTTCATGCGCCCGATACGCCGGATTCACGTTCACCAGCACCATGCCGCACCGGGCCGCCGCCAGTTGCAGAT
>DALYJJ010000014.1:0-3029 GCA_031969915.1 Bryobacteraceae bacterium
CACCCATTCGATGGAGTCGCGGATGGAATCGGGCGAGCGGCTGTAGCGCGCCAGTGCGTAGGCCGCCTTCTCCGGCGGCAGTGGCGCGACCGTCAATACTCGCTTCTTGGGTTGGTCCGGCAAATGGCTATGATACAAGGTTCATGCGCATCCGGATTCAACGTCTCTCGCCCGCCGCCGAGCTTCCCCACTACGCCCACGGACCCCTCGAAGACGCGGGCCTCGACCTCCGTTCCATCGAGGACTGCACGCTCGAGCCGAACGTCCCGCGAGCCGTGGCCACTGGCCTCGCCATCGAACTTCCGCCCGGCTACGAAGCGCAGATCCGCCCTCGCAGCGGCCTCGCGCTGAAGCACGCCATCACCCTGCCCAACAGCCCCGCCACCATCGACCCCGGCTACCGCGGCGAGATCAAGGTGATCCTGCTCAACCTCGGCCGCGAGCCGTACCACGTGCACGCCGGCGACCGCATCGGCCAGTTGGTCATCGCCCGCTACGAAGCCATTGAGTGGGAGGAGGGCGATCTCACCGACTCCCGCCGCGGCGCCGGCGGTTTCGGATCGTCCGGGCGCTGAGCGGCGGCCCTACTCGGTTCTTGCCTTGAGCAGTCCGGCACGGCTCAGAATGCGCCGGACCTTTTTCGGCGAGATCGACAGCCTCGCGGCCACGCGGGCGATCTTGCGGCCTTCGGCCTCCCACACCTTCGGAATCACGATCTCGGCAAACTGCTCCTCGATATCGCGGAACGTCCGGTTGCCCACCGCCCCCTGCGACCAGGCCAGCAGGGTCTCATCCACGCTGTGCGATTTCACCACGCGCCCCTTCAGGGTCCGCAAATCGGCCCAGGCCGTGTCGTGAAACCCCTGGTCCAGATACGCCGCCGCCGTGTTCATCGCCTCGCGCGCGCCGTCCAGGTCGGCGAAGTACTCGTTCGAAAGCGTGAGCCCGTGCCAGGTATGCGCGCGCGCCAGCACCCTCCGGTTCTGCGTCGTGTGCGCCAGCTCCATCGCCTCCCGAATATGCTCCAGGGCCGCCTGGCCGTGCCGCCGCGGGTCGCCGATGCCCTCTTCGAGCTTGGCGTTTTCCACCATGCATTCCAGAATCCGCGCCCGCGCCATCAGGATCGCGTCGCCTCGGCCTTGGCCCAACAGAAACGCACGCTCCGCTTCGGCCTCGGCCACATCCAGCGAGCCGCCGTCCAGGTGCAGCAGTCCACGGTTCATGTGTACCGTGCCCAGTCCGTGGCGGTTCGGATGAACGGCGTAGCTGTCGGCGGCTTCCTGCAAATGCGCGAAGGCCTCGGCGGACAGCCGCTCGAACTGCTCGTGGTACGCCGCGAGGCCCCGGTCCCGCGCCACGCCCCGGCGCTTGGCAATCTCGCCGTCGATCCGCTGGCGCAGGTCGAGCGCCACCAGCCGCTTCACGTAGGCGATGTTCGCGAGCGTCCGCGCCAGGTGCGGATGCCGGGGGTCCATGGACCGGTAATGGTCGATGGCCCTCGTGAAGTGTTCGATCGCCAGGTCCTGCCGTCCCTGCTGGCGGAACACCCGGCCGTACGTGCTCTGGATGTTCCCGAGCACCACGGCGTCGTCCGTGCCGGAAAGCGCGGCCTCCACTTCGCCCAGGATCCGCAGCGACTCCTTGTGCTTGCCCTTCTGGAAATAGAGCCAGCTCTCGAGCACCCTCATCACCGCCGCCATGCGCGGGTACCCGCACCCGGCCGCCAGGTCGCGCGCGCGCTCGGTCAACAGCATCGCCCGCTCGTATTCGCCCTTCTGGCGGTGGCAGCGCGCCTTCCAGAATCCGGCGATGGCGGCCAGTTCGCGATCCTCCAGGTCCGGCTCCAGCACCCCTACCGCCTCGAAGTGGCCGATGGCCGCGTCGATCTGCTCGGAGGCCATCGCCACGTATCCTTCCGCGGTTCGCACGGCGGCATAATCGGCCAAGGCCAGCCGCGCACGCGTTTCCCGTGAAATGTTCTGGAGAATCGACTGGACGAACGATCCGTCGCGAAACCCGACGTCCACCCACTGCGCCGCCCGCCACGCTAATTGCGCCGCTTCGGAGGAATCGGGCAGGGCGCCGCCCCAGGGCGCCGCCCACGCCTCCAACCGCGCCAGACCAGACCGGATGCGGCGCTCGATAATGTCCTGCCGCAGTCCGGCCAGCAGCGCTTGGGTCGAAGCTTCGGTGTCAGTCAATGTAGTCGTAGGCGATGAGCGTCAGGAAGTCGGGCAGCTCCGGCCCGATCATGATCTGCTCGAGAATGCGCCCGGCCGTACGGAAACGGCCCCGGTCGAAGGCCTCGTCGCCCTCGGTCTTCCGGATCTGCATGAGTTGGCTCGCCACCATCTCCTTCACCAACTCCACCGTCAGCGGCCGTCCGTCATCGAGCTTCGCGCCGTGTCTCACCCACTGCCACACCTGTGTGCGGCAGATCTCGGCCGTCGCGGCGTCTTCCATCAAATTGTAGATCGGTACGCACCCGGACGCGCGCAGCCAGCTTTCCAGATAGCGGATGCCGACGTCGATGTTCCATCGGAGGCCCGCCTCGGTGATCGAGCCTTCGGGCACCGTGGTCAGGTCCTGCGCCGTCACCCGGACCTCTTCCCGCTTGCGCGCGATCTGATTCGGTTGCGGCATGTGCTCGTCGAAGATCGACTTGGCGATCGGCACCAGGCCGGGATGCGCCACCCACGTCCCGTCGTGCCCGGCGCGCACTTCGCGGAGCTTGTCGGCGCGCACCTTGTCGAGCGCCACCTGGTTGGCCTCCGCGTCGTTCTTGATCGGGATCTGCGCCGCCATCCCGCCCATCGCGTGAATCCCCCGGCGGTGACAGGTCTGAATCAGTAGGTCCACGTAGGACTTCAAGAAGTGCCGCTCCATGGTCACTTCGCCCCGGTTGGGCAGCATGAAGTCCGCGCGCGCCTTGAACGTCTTGATGAAGCTGAAAATGTAATCCCACCGGCCGCAGTTGAGCCCCGCCGAATGGTCCTGCAACTCCCACAGAATCTCGTCCATTTCGAACG
>DALYJJ010000014.1:3039-35228 GCA_031969915.1 Bryobacteraceae bacterium
CCGCGGGCAGCGTTTCGATCAGCACCGTCGCGCGGATCGTCCCCTTCGGGATTCCCAGCACTTCCTGCGCGGAGACGAACACGTCGTTCCACAGCCGCGCTTCCAGCCGGCTCTGCATCTTCGGCAGATAGAAATAGGGGCCCGTCCCCCGCGCCATCAGCTCCTTAGCGTTGTGGAAGAAGTACAGGCCGAAATCGAACAGGCTCGCCGAAACCGGCTTGCCCGCCACCAGCATGTGCTTCTCCTCCAGGTGCCAGCCGCGCGGCCGCACGAAAAGCACCGCCGGCTTCTCGCACAGCTCGTAGCGCTTGCCCTCGGGGCTCGTGAAGGTGATCTGGCGCCGCACTGCGTCGCGCAGGTTGATCTGGCCTTCGACGCAGTTGCTCCAGGTGGGCGAGTTCGAATCCTCGAAGTCCGCCATGAAGACGTTCGCCCCCGAGTTCAACGCGTTGATGATCATCTTGCGGTCCACCGGACCCGTGATCTCGACGCGGCGGTCCTGCAGGTCGGCCGGGATCGGCGCCACCTGCCACTCGGTCTCCCGGATGTGGCCCGTCTCCGGCAGGAACCCCGGGTTCAGGCCGGCGTCAAAATCCAGTTGCCGCAAGTAGCGGCGATGGAGCAGGTCGCGCCGCCGCTCGTCGAACTCGTGCGACAGCCCGGCCACGAACTCCAGCGCCTCCGGCGTCAGAATCTCGTTCCATTCCGAACTGCGCGCGCCGAGCAGTTCCACATGTTTCCGCAGGGAGGGGACACCGACAAATGCCATGCAGCCATGCTACGCCCGAACCAGGGCCGCGGGAACCCCCCTAGGTCAAATCGGACGAGTAGTCCGATCCGCGCCGTCCCCGCAAAACGAGACCTTTCGTCCTAGTGGGACCGGGCGGACTCGGATGTTTGCTGCAATGCGTCAAGTCAGGCGATAACGTGAGCATGCATTTGCCGACGAAAGACGAATTGACTCAGAATTGGACTACGGAGCCGCGCTGGAACGGCATTGAACGTCTCTATCGACCGGAAGACGTCATTCGCCTCCGCGGCAGCGTTGGAATTGAGTACACCTTGGCCCGGATGGGCGCTGAGCGCCTCTGGCAACTCCTGCAGCACGAGCCCTACGTGCCCGCGCTCGGAGCGCTCACCGGCAACCAGGCTGTGCAGATGGTGAAGGCCGGGCTGAAGGCCATCTACCTGAGCGGATGGCAGGTGGCTGCCGACGCGAACGTGTCCGGCGAGATGTACCCGGACCAGAGCCTCTACCCGGTGAATAGCGTTCCCCAGGTGGTGCGCGGCATCAACAACGCCTTCCAGCGGGCCGACCAGATCCAGCACAGCGAAAATCACGACGACCGCGTGCACTGGTTCGCGCCCATCGTCGCCGACGCCGAGGCCGGCTTCGGCGGACCCCTGAACGCCTTCGAACTCATGAAAGCGATGATCGCCGCCGGCGCCGGCGGCGTGCACTTTGAAGATCAGCTTGCCTCCGCCAAGAAGTGCGGCCACATGGGCGGTAAGGTCCTGGAACCCGCCAGCATGTTCGTTCCCAAGCTGGTGGCCGCTCGCCTGGCGGCCGACATCTGCAACGTGCCCACGGTGCTCATCGCCCGTACGGACGCCAACAGCGCCCGCCTGGTCACCGCCGCCGCCGACGCCCACGACGAGCCGTTCCTGACCGGCGAACGCACCCGCGATGGCTTCCTCGGCTACCGGGGCGGCATTGAGGCGGCGATCACCCGCGGCCTCGTCTATGCGCGCTACGCCGACCTGCTGTGGTGCGAGACCTCCGAGCCGAACCTGGACGAGGCGCGCGTCTTCGCCGACGCCATCCACGATAAGTTCCCGGGCAAAATGCTGGCCTACAACTGCTCCCCGTCCTTCAACTGGAAGGGCAAGCTCGACACCGCGACCATCGCGAAGTTCCAGCAGGAGCTGGGCGCCATGGGCTATAAGTTCCAATTCGTGACCCTGTCCGGCTTCCACGCCCTCAACCTGAGCATGTACGAACTGGCAGAGGGCTACCGCCACCGCGGCATGTCCGCCTACGCCGACTTGCAGGAGAAGGAGTTCCATTTGGCCCACGAAGGCTACACCGCCGTGCGCCACCAGCGCTTCGTCGGCACCGGCTATTTCGACGAGATCACCAACACCATCGCCGGCGGCCTGGCTTCCACCGCGGCGCTGCACGGCTCCACCGAGGAAGAACAGTTCCACGAGGCGGAAGTCGCCGAGGAAGAGGCGGCCGAAGCGGAGGCCCACATCGCCAACGCCTGACGCCCAATGCGGGTTGGGCCGCCTCATCCGGCTGCCCGCCCCATTCGCCGAATTTCCCGAGGAAGCCGCCCATCGGAGTGGTATGCTGAATGGGCGTTTTTCTGACCAGTGAGTCCGTATTTTTCCTGGCGCGTGAAACGCGATTCGTTCCGCGAAAGGAGCCGGGCTTGCGCGTCATCCTCGTTAATCCCAGCGACGTGTCTTTCGGTATTGGTGTCATCACACCGCGCTGGCTCTACGTACTCGCTGGCGCGACCCCAGCCCGCTACGGCGATCCTCTGATCGTCGACGAGACCCTGGAGCAGATCCGCCCGGAGGACGTGCAGCCCGGCGACATCGTGGGCATCGGCATCCACACCGCCAACGCCCTGCGCGGCTTCGAAGTCGGCCGCCTCGCGCGCCAACGCGGCGCGACCGTCATCTTCGGGGGCATTCACGCCACGCTCTACCCGGAAGAAGCGGTGGAACACGGCGCCGCGCACGCCGTCGTCAAGGGCGACGGCGACACCATCTGGGCCAAGGTCATCGCGGACTCCGTCGCCGGGAACCTTCAGCCTCTCTACGACGGCGGCCGCGTTTCCGGCGACAACTTCGTCAAAGCCCGCTGGGACCTGATGCAGCCGGGCCGCTACATGTGGGCCTCCGTCCAGACCGTGCGCGGCTGCCCCAAGCACTGCTCCTTCTGCTCCGTGTGGCGTACTGACGGCCAGAAGCCCCGCCAGCGCGCCAACGATGCGGTCATCGAAGAGATCGTGACCCTGCGCCGCCTGGGCTACCGCTACATCGCGCTTGCCGACGATAACTTCTACCCCGTGAGCCTGGAGGACATCGCCCTCGCCGAAAAGCACAACAAGCTGGAACGCGTGGCCGAGCTGCGTGCCCTTCGCGACGAGCGCTTCGACCTCATGCGCAAGCTTGCCAAACTCCCCTCCGACATGATCATGTTCACGCAGATCACGATGGAGGCCGCCGAGGACGTCGCATTCCTCGACGCCATGCGCGAGGCGCGCATCAAGGGCGCCCTGGTGGGCGTGGAAGCGGTAACCGCGGAAGGACTCAAGGCCGTCTTCAAGGACTTCAACCTGGCCGGCGACAACCTGGTCCAACGCCTCCGCGTGTTCAAGGAACACGGCGTGCACGTGCTCGGCTCCTTCATCTTCGGCCTTCCCACGGACCGCCAGGAGACCTTTGAGGCCACCGCCAGCCTCGCCAAGAAAGCCGATCTCACCTTCGCCCAGTTCGTGATGATGACGCCCTTCCCCGGTACGGTCGACTTCGCCAAGTGGGAACAGACGCTCGGCGACGAGGTGCCCAAGGTGCACGGCACCCCGATCACGCGCTATTGGCTCATCCCCGGACACCTCCGGCCCAAGCTCTACGCCAAGCACCCCACGATGTCCACCGAGGAGATCCGCGTGGGCACCCAACAGGCCTGGGACAGCTACTACCGGCTGCCTGAGATCTGGAAGCGCGCCAACTGCGTCAAGAGCTTGAAGTCGCGCCTCGCCTTCGTCTTCATCTCGAAGCTCTATCGCCAGATGTACGCCAACACGGGTATCGCCACCGACAGCGCCCGCCGCAAGAGCGCGAACCGCTGGGCCCGCGTGACAGCCCGCATCTGCCGCAGCCTCTTCACCGGCAAGCCCATGCCCGAACTGCAGATGCCGCACAACCCGCTGGTGGTCCTGGGTTCCGCCGCCGGCGACTAAACCGCGCCCCCTGGAACTGGCTGCGCCGCGGCGGTACGATCGTCCTCGGTGTAAGCCTCATGAACGCCAAGGTTCGCAGTGTGGGATTCGTTCTTCTCGGCGCCGCCGGCTTGCTGCTCCGCGGCCGCTATGACGGTCCTGGCCAGCCCCTGGTCCGCTCCTACGGCGGGAACGTCTCGGTCTCCTTCGCCGTGTACTTCATCTTCTGTCATCTGTTCCCGCCCGCCCGCGCCGGCCGTCTCATCGCCGCCGGCCTTGCCCTCGCGGTGGTCGAACTCTTCGAACTCACCAACGGCTTCGGCGTGATGCAGAACACCTACGACCCGTTCGATCTGCTCGCCAACGCTGCCGGGATTGCCCTGGCGATCGCGGTCGACTCCATCCGGCCCGCGTAAGCCCCGCCCGGCGCTGACTCTCGCCTACTCCGAGCGCAACGCGTTCATCGGATCGATCGCCGCCGCGCGCGCGGCGGGCAGAACCGCCGCCAGCAGCGCGCACGCCGCCAGCGCCCCCGTGGCGATCGAAAGCGCCACCGGGTCCCAGATTTCCACGCCGTAGAGCTGGCCGGATAACAGCCGCCCCGCGCCAATCGCCAGCGGGATGCCCAGCACGAGCCCCACAGCCACCATCTTGAAGGCGCCCCGGAGCACCAGCCGCACAACGCCCCCGGTGTCTGCGCCCAGCGCCATCCGCACCCCGATCTCCGGCGTACGCTGCGCCACGCTGTAGGCCGTCACACCGTACAGACCCACCGCCGCCAGCAGCAGCGCCACCGCTCCGAAACAGCCCGCCAGCGACGCCACCGCGCGCTGCTGATCGAACACCAGCCGGATCTGCTCGCCCATTGTGCGCACCCGCACCACCGTCAGGTTCCCGTCCACTTCGGCGAAGGCCTTGCGCAGCATCGGCTCCAACCGCGACGGCGGCAGCGCCGTCCGCAGCATCGCCGCCTCGATGAAATGGGAGCGCGAATCGATCTTGCGGAGCAACTCCACGTCGTAGTTGGCCCACTGCGCCAGCGGCACGAAAAACATCGGCCGCGCCGGCCGCACCGGGTCGCTGTACTTGGCGTCCCGCACCACGCCCACAATCCGCCAGGTCTTCGCGTATTGCGGCAGATCGATGCCGAAGGAGCGGCCCAGCGGGTCTTCCTTGTGGGGCTCGAAGAAGCGCTTCACGAATGCCTCATTCACCGCCGCCACCTGCTCGGACGCGCGCGTGTCGCGCTCCGTGAAGCTGCGCCCGCGCAGCACGGGTTGTCCGACGGTTTCGAAATGCCCTGCACTCACGCGATCCCACGACGCCGCGTACTTCTCGCTCAACTCCGCGGGCGGGTGGCCGTCCACGTAGATCAGTTCGCCCCAGTTGTCGGTGAGCGGGTTGTAGAGCGCGGTGGCGGCGCCGCGCACGCGGGGCGTAGAGCGCCAGGCTCGCCCGCTCAACGCCCGGGATCCCCTGCAGCCGGTCCTGAAGGCTGCGGTACAGCGCGTCCAGCCGCTCCGGCGCGTACGACGACGGCGGCGGGTTCAGGCTCACGTAGGTGAGCCCCTCCGATCGGAAGCCGAGATCCTGCCTTTGCAGGTTGCCGAGGCTCCGCGCCAACAGCGCCGCTCCGGCCACCAACACAACTGAGAGCGCCGCCTGCAGCACCAACAGCGCCTTGCGCGCCCGCGTGGAGTGATCCTTGGTGCTGCGCCCCGCCCCGCGGAGCGCCTCCACCGGATCCCGCTGCGCCGCAAACCACGCCGGCCCCGCGCCGAAGATGACGCCGGTGAGCACGGAGAGCCCCAGGGCGAAGCCGAGCACCGGCAGGGACGGCGTGGTGCTGAACGGAAGATGCACAGCCTCCGCGAAATACAGCGACGTGAGCCCCGTGATGGCCGCGTAGGAGACCAGCAGGCCCACCGCACCACCCCCCACCGCGAGCAGCGTGCTCTCCACCAGCGCCTGCCGGATCAACACCGCCCGCGAAGCGCCCATGGCCAGCCGGATCGACGTCTGCACGCGCCGTCCCATGCCCCGGGCCAGCAGCAAATTGGCCACGTTCGCACACGCGATCAACAGCACCGTGGCGCACACCACCAGAAGGATCTTCAGGCTCTGGCCGTAATCGTCGCGCATCACGTCGACGCCGTTGCCGGCCGCCACCACGCGGATCTTCTCCTGGCCGATAGTCTTCCTGATCTCCACCATCCAGTTGGGCGGGTAGCCGCTTTCGTTCTCGATCCAATGCCGCAACAACGCCGTAAAGCGCTCGTTCATCCCGTTGGTGTTCGCGCCCGGCTTCAGCCTGCCGATGGCCCGCAGCCACGCCGAGACGGGCTGCCGGAGGATCGAGTCCTGGCCCGTAATCAGCGGCTCCTGCTGCAACGGAATCCAGAGATCCGGCGGAAAGGCCCGCAGCGTGTCGCCGAAGAAGCCGGGCGGCGCGACTCCGGCCACCGAGAACGCCTGCCCGTGCACCGCGATCGTCGACCCGATCACGCCCGGGTCGCCCCCGAACTGCTCGCGCCACGCGTTGTGGCTCAGCACCACCACGGGCGCAGCCGAGGGCGTGTCGTCCCGCGCCTCGAACAGCCGCCCGGCATACGGCCGGATGCCGAACACCGTGAAGTAGTTGCCGCTCACGTACTCGGTCCGCATCGCGCGTCCCACCGGGTCCACGCCCGGACGCATCACGCTCAAGCTGCCCGTGGTGGCCTGAAACGCCGTCACCTGGTCGAACTCGGGTGCCGCCGCGGCGATGCGCTGAAACAGCGGATAGGAGAACATGCTCCAATCCCCTTGCGGCCCGCCCTGGACGCAGCAGGAATAACCGCCGCCGATCCGGTAGAGACTGGCCGGGTCGGTCACCGGCAACGAACGCAGCATCACGTCGTGCATCAGGGAGAAGATCGCCGTCGTCCCGCCGATCCCCAGGGCCAGCGTGAGCACCGCCGCGCCGGCGAAGGCCGGGGCGTGACGAAATTGGCGGAGCGCGTACAGCGCATCCGAGGTCAGGCGCGAGAATGGCTTCACAGCAACGAATACGGCGCCGGCGGCCCTGAGTTTCGACAAAATTGCCCAAGTGTTACCCTGACCAGTGATGCAGCTCTCAGAGATCTTCCTCGGCCTTGGACAGGAGGCGCTCCCCCAGCTTCTGCGCTCCATCTCCATGGGGAAGCTCCGCACCTACCAGCTTTTCGACATCGTGAAGACGCGCGCGCACCTCGGTAAGCTGAATTCCGAGAACCTGCGCAAGGCCGCTCCGCGCCTCTGGACGCGCCTCGAGGCGCGCGAGGACGAGCTCGCGCAGGACCTCGCCCAGGCCATTCTGGTCTCGCACCTCGAGATGATCGTCCAGGTGCTCAATTTCCTGGGCGTGCCCCACGAGGAAGGGTTCTTTGCCAAGGACATGGATGCCCGGCAGTACCTCACCGAGGGCTGGCGCGAGCGCGCCTACGAAGAGTTCCGCGAGAAATGGCCGGAGGCGGTGCTCCTGTTCTACCTGAACCACCTGGCCGCTGAGATGTCCAAGGACGCCGTGTTCTTCGCCGGCGCGGCCAAGGCGTAGCCCGCGTCTTACAATAGTCGTTTACCTACTCTCATGCTCGAATCACAGTTGTCGGCGCTCGCGGAGTCGGCGCTCGCGCGCATCGGCTCCTCGGCGTCGCTCGAAGAATTGGAAGCGGTCCGGATCGAAGTGCTCGGGCGCAAAGGCGCCCTCGCCGCCGCCAGCAAGGAACTGGGCAAGCTCGCCCCGGAGGAGCGCGCCCGCGCCGGCAAGCTGCTGAACGGCGCCAAGCAGAGCGTCGAAGCCGCCCTTGAAAGCCGCAAGAACGCCTTCGAAAGGGCCGCCCTCGATGCCCGGCTCGCCTCCGAGTGGATCGATCTCACCGAGCCGGCTCCCGGCGCCCGGCCCGGCGCCATCCACCCCGTCACCCAGATCCAGCGCGAGATCGAGGACCTCTTCGTCTCCATGGGCTTCGCCGTGCTCGACGGCCCGGAGGTGGAAACCGAGTGGCATAACTTCGACGCGCTGAACATCCCGGCCACCCACCCCGCGCGCGACGCCCAGGATACCTTCTGGTTGGAAGGCGGCCACGTCCTGCGCACTCATACTTCCCCGGTCCAGGTCCGCGGCATGCTGACGCTCGGCCCCCCGTTGCGCATGATCGCCCCGGGGCGCGTCTTCCGCAACGAAGAAGTCGACGCGTCGCACGAGCACACCTTCTACCAGTTGGAAGGCATGATGGTGGACCGCGACGTCTCCGTCGGCCACCTGATCTACTTCATGAAGACCCTGCTCAGCGCCATCTTCCATCGCGAAGTCACCGTGCGGCTGCGGCCCGGCTTCTTCCCCTTCGTCGAGCCGGGCTTCGAACTCGACATCCAATGCTTGATCTGCGGCGGCCCCGGCTGCCCGGTCTGCAAGCAGAGCGGCTGGGTGGAACTGCTGCCCTGCGGTCTGGTGAACCCGAACGTCCTTCGCTTCGGCGGGATCGATCCGGAGGAGTGGAACGGCTTCGCCTTCGGTCTCGGGCTCACCCGCCTGGTGATGATGAAGTACGGCATCGACGACATCCGCCAGTTGCAGGGCGGCGACCTGCGGTTCCTCAGCCAGTTCGGCGGAGGACGCGCATGAAGTTCTCCTACAACTGGATTCGCGAACTCGTCGACGGACTCGATACGCCGCCCGAAGAACTGAGCCGCCTGATCACCATGAAGACCGCCGAAAGCGAAGGCGTCGAGCGCGTGGGTGCGTTCCTCGATGCCGTCTGCCCGGCGCGCGTGGTGAGCGTCGAGCCCATCGAGAACAGCCACAACGTGAAGGCCGTGGTGGAAACGGAGCGCTACGGCCGGAAGACCGTCGTGTGCGGCGCTCCCAACTGCAAGCCGGGTGTGCTAACCGCCTATGTGCCCGCCGGCGTCGCTCTCGACAACGGCAAGGCGATCCGCAAGGCCGTCATCGCGGGCGTCGAAAGCGACGGGATGCTCGCCAGCGGCTCGGAGCTCGGTGTCAATCGCGACCATGAGGGGATCGTCGAACTCGGCCCCGGAGCACTCGATCGGCTGCGCCCCGATGCGGTCATCGAAATCGACAACAAGAGCATCACCCACCGGCCCGATCTGTGGGGCCATCACGGCATGGCGCGCGAAGTCGCGGCCTTCACCGGGTGCGCGCTGCGCGAACCCGTCGACCCGGGAAGCCTCCCCGCCGGCCCTGCTCCCATCGATGTCCGCATTGAAGACTTCGACCTCTGCCCGCGCTACTGCGCCCTGGTCTTCGAGAACGCCACCGTTCAGCCCTCGCCCCTCTGGCTCCAACACCGCCTCGAGGCCATCGGCCTGAACCCCATCAATAACGTCGTCGACGTCACCAACTACGTGATGGCGGAGATCGCGCAGCCCATGCACGCCTTCGATGCCGATCGTCTGAAGGGTGGGATCGTCGTCCGCGCCGCGCGGCCCAAGGAGTACGTCCACGCCCTGAACGGCGAAACCTACGAGTGCGACGAAACCAACCTGCTCATCGCCGACCAGGCGGGCGCCGTCGCCATCGGCGGCGTGATCGGCGGTATGGAGAGCGCCATCGGCCCGGGCACCACGCGGATCGTGCTCGAAAGCGCGAACTTCAACGCGGCGAGCATCCGCAAGACCTCCGCGAAGCTCAGGCTGCGCACCGACGCCTCCATGCGCTTTGAGAAAGCCCAGGACCCGAGCAATACCGTGCGCGGCCTCGCACGCGCCGTGGAGTTGCTTGCCGTCGTTTCCCCCGGCATCCGCCTGGTGGGCGGCCTGGCCGACTGCAGGCGCGACACTCCGCTGCCCGCGCCCATCGATCTGCCCCTCGCCTGGCTCTACCGCAAGCTGGGCCGCGAAGTGCCGCGCGAGGAAGTGGTGCGCATCCTCGAGAGCCTGCAATTCGGCGTCTCCGAGCCCGCGCCCGGCGTCCTGCGGGTCACCGTTCCAAGCTGGCGTGCCACCAAGGACGTGAGCATCAAGGACGACCTCGTGGAAGAGGTCGGCCGCATGATCGGCTACGCCTCGATTCCGCTCACCGCGCCGCTCGTTCCCGCCGCCGTGCCCCCCGGAAGCCCCGAACGCGAGTATCACCACGAGATTCGCGAGAAGGCCGCCGCCCAGGGTTTCACCGAGGTCTACAACTATTCGTTCCTCAGTGAGGAAGCCGTAGCCGCCTTCGGCTGGACGCCCGATGAGCATGTGCGCGTCACGAATCCCATCGCCTCGGATCAGACGCTGATGCGCAAGAGCCTGCTGCCCGGGATCCGCAAGAACCTCCTCGAAAACGCCCGCCATTTCGACGAGTTCCGGCTGTTTGAGATCGGCCGCGAGATCCACAAGCGGGATGGCTCCCTGCCCGAGGAAGTGCCGTACCTGGCCGCCGCGATGTTCACCCGCGGAAGCGGCGAAGCGCAGTTGTTCGAGTTGAAGCGGCTCGCCGAGTGCCTCTGGCCCGGCTGCGTCGTGCGGCCCGCCGCCGCCGACCCCTGGGAGCATCCCGCGCGCGCGGCCCAGGTCTCCTGGCAGGGCGCTGCCGTCGGGCGTCTCTTTGAGTTTCATCCCACGATGATCGAGGGCGGCCGCGGCGCCGTCCTCTCCGTGAACCTGGCCGAGTCCATCGCGCGCCGGCCCGCGGCGGCCCGCTATCAGCCGCTGCGCCGCTACCCCGCGAGCGAGTTCGACCTCTCCGTGGTGACGCCCGAACGCGCGCTCGCGGGCGATATCGAGCGGCGGCTCCGGGAACTCGCCGCCCCCGATCTGGTCGCGCTTCGCTTTGTCATGAAGTATTCCGGCCCCCCGCTTCCGGAGGGCGCCAAGAGCGTGTCGTTCCGCCTCACCGTAGGCGCGCCGGACCGCACCCTGTCCGCCGAGGACGTTACCGCCATCCGCGCGCGCATCATCGAAGGCATGCGCGCGGCCGGCTACGAACTGCGCATCTAGAAGGAGGGCGCGCCGTGGAACTCACCCGCATCATGGACATCATCGTGTCGTCGACGCCCGCCGACTGGCACGTCATGGACATCAAGAAGTCCGCCGCGAAATCGCATGTCTACACCGCCGTCTACGTGCCCATCGCCTCGATCACGATCCAGTGGGACCGCGAGCTGAACTCAAAGTACAAGGCCCCCTGGACCGTCCGGTTTGAAGATAGCGAGGCCGCCGCCGCCATGGCCGAAGTGTTCTACAACGGCGCGCTCGTGTTTCGCGACCTGTACGCGGATGTCGACGGCGCCCGTTGCTTCCTCCCCATCCCCATTCCCCGAATGGTGAACGGCCAGCCGGTCTTTGCCGTGCCCATCCGGCGCGCCGTGTGGATCCAGTTGCTCGACACGCTTACCCGCGGCGCCACGGAGTTTGACGATTACTTCCAGCAAGCCGGCTTCTCCGCGGTGGAGGAGCCGTGGCCAGTCTTTTCCAACTGGAAGCCGGAGTAGCTTCAGCCGCGCCGGCGCTTGCGCTCGATGCGCTCAATGATGCGCCCCGTGATCAGCAGGAGAATCGGGACGATCAACCAGTAGCGGTTGTAGAGCAGCCCGGTGAATCCGATCACCGCCAGCGAGAGTACGGCCGCGAGGGTGAACAGCAGCCGCCACTTCGACATGACGGCCCGCGGCCGCTCCTCCCGGTACTCCCCATCCACAATCGCCATCCCTCTATTAATACAGGAAAACCGGTTTCATCTTCGGAGGGAAAAGAAGGTCGCCAGGCCCAGCAAGGCGAACAGGAACCACGCCGCCGGGTCGTGCAGAGCGCGCATCGGGTTCCGCCCGGCGTACACCACCGCAAAGGCCAGCAGCGAAAGGTTGGCGAAAAGGCTCGCGTACCGGATCCCGGGGCGGCGGTATTCCGCACGCAGCAGGTTCAACAGCCCGCCGTAAATCAGCGCCAGGCCCCCGGTGAAAAACCACAGTGCCGCGTCCGTCGCCGACTTGTAGGCCTGGAACGTAACCGCACAGTGGACCATCCCAAGCACCACGATCCCCCACCCGATCACCGAATCGAAGCGTTTCACAAGCCTCTCGCAAAAACCGGGGACGGACGAGACGTTCCCTGGGTTTTTCCCACAACCGGACAAACCCGGGAACGTCTCGTCCGTCCCCGGTTTCAGATTCCTCTCAACACTCTGACGACTTGTCTCGTATAAAAGTTCGAAAGCGGCACGATGGAAGACGTGATCGCGGCCGCCGCGGGCTTGATGAAAGGGCGCGTGGAGCCGCTGGACTTCGAAATTCTGGTGAACCGGTACGAGCGGCCCGTCCTGCGCACCGCCTGGCGCCTCCTCGGCAACCTCGAGGACGCCCAGGACGCCGCCCAGGAGGTCTTCTTGCGCCTGCATCGCAACCTCCGGCAGTTCGAATCCGCCGAGGCCGCCGGACCGTGGATCTATCGCGTGACGGTCAACGTCTGCTACGACCTCGGCCGTAAGCGCCGCCGGTTCGTCCCGCTCGCAGACGGCTTCGACCCGCCCGACGTCGCCTCCGCCGCCGACCAGCGTCTGGAGGCCGAACAACGCCGCCGGGCGGTGATGCAGGGCCTTGCGCGCCTGCCGGAACGCGAACGCGCCGCCGTCGTATTGCGTGAAATCGAAGGGCTCACCACCCAGGAGGTGGCCGCGATCATGGGAATCACCGAGGACACCGTGCGATCGCAAGTCGCCAGCGGCCGCGGCAAATTGCGCAAGTTCGCCGAAAGACTCTGGAGGCGGTCATGAACGAACACGACCTGGACCGCGTGTTGGCGGAACTGGCGGCCGAAGAGCCGCCCGAGGAAGCTCTCGCCCAGGTGCGCGTCCGCGTGCGGTCCCGTGTCCGCGCCGCGCGTGTGGCCTGGAGGTGGGCAACGGCGGCAGCGGCGGCGTGTGTCGCGATCGCCGCGGCGGTGCTATGGACTCGCCCTGTGCCGCGTTCCCTCGCCCCGCCTAAAGCCGCGCGCGCCGCCATTGCGCCCGCGCCCCAGCCGGTCCTGCCGGACTACCGCCGGCCGGCCGCCGCGCGCCCCGCGAAGCCCCCCCGGCGGCGGGTGCCCGTCATCGAGCCGCTGACCGTGAAGCTCGTCACCGCCGACCCGGACGTCATCGTGTACTGGATTGTGGATGGAACGAAGGGAGACACCGAATGAAGCGATTACTGCCGATCCTGCTGCTGGCAAGCGCCGTTGCCTTCGCGCAGCCGGTTCGCAAGATTTTTGAAATCAAGAACGCCGACGTGAATCGTCTCGCGAAAATCCTGAGCATCTTCGACGCCCGCCTGATGGTCGATGAGAACCTCAAGATCATCTCGGCGCAGGGCGACCAGGCCAGTATCTCCGCCCTCGAAGAAGCCATCAAGCGATTCGATGTGCCGCCGCCGCCCGAGAAGAACATCGAGATCACCGTGCATCTCGTGTATGCCACTCAACAGCCGGGCGCGACGAAGCTGCCCGCCGGCCTTGAGCCCGTGGCCAAACAACTGCGCGCCATCTTCCCCTTTCAGACCTACACGCTCCTCGATACCCACCTGGTGCGCACCCGCGACGGCCGCGACGCGAGAGCTAATGGGGCGCTGCGGGTGCCCGGACAACCGGATGGCGTAGCGGGCACCGTGCAACTCGGCATCCGCCGGGCTGCGGTGAGTGCCCTGGAGAAGGCAAACGTCATCCGCATCGATGCTTTCGAACTGATCCTGCAAGTGCCGACCCGCCAGTCCACCGACGAAAAAGGGCGCCCCTACTGGCAATTCGATCGCGCCGATATCTCCGCCAGCGTCGACGTCCCCGAGGGCAAACGCACCGTCGTCGGCAAAGCCACCGTCCAAAACACCGAAACCGCGATCTTCGCCGTCCTCGACGCGCGCGTCGTCGAGTGACCCGCGCGATATACTGACGCCGGATGAAACACTATCTGGCGATCGATCTCGGCGCCGAGAGCGGGCGCGCCATCCTGGGCACCCTCGCCAACGGGCACTTGAACCTCGAAGAGCTGCACCGGTTCCCCAACCAGCCGGTGCGGCTCCCCACCGGCCTCTATTGGGATTCCCTCCGCCTCTTCCACGAAATGCAGCAGGGCCTCGCCGTCGCGGGCCGCGAACGTAAGCTCGCCCTCGACGGCATCGGCGTCGATACCTGGGGCGTCGATTTCGGACTCATCGGCGCCGACGGCGCCCTCACGGACAACCCGCGCCACTACCGCGACGCCCGGACCAACGGTATGCTCGATGCCGCCTTCGCCGTCGTTCCCCGCCAGGAAATCTTCGCTCAGACCGGCCTGCAGTTCATGCCCCTCAATACCCTTTATCAGCTCTACGCCATGAAGCTTGCAGCCGCCCCAGGTCTCCTCGCCGCTCGCCGCCTGCTCTTCATGCCCGACCTGTTCTCCTATTGGCTCACCGGCGTCCAAACCACCGAACTCACCATCGCCAGCACCTCGCAGTTCTACAATCCCGCACAGCGGCGCTGGGCGACCGAACTCCTCCACGCACTCGGCCTCGATTCTTCGATCCTGGGCGAGATTGTCCCGCCTGGCGCCGCACTCGGACCACTGCTTCCGCACTTGTGCGACCAGGCGGGACTCGCCCCGGTCACCGTCTACGCCACCGCCGGCCACGATACCGCCGCCGCCGTCGCCGCCGTGCCCGCCACCGGTGACGACTGGTGCTACATCAGCTCCGGAACCTGGTCCTTGATGGGTGTCGAGATCGATCAGCCGGTCATCAACCAGCATTCGCTCGCCCTCAACTTCACCAATGAAATCGGGGCAGAGCAGAAGGTGCGGCTCCTTAAGAACATCGCCGGCCTTTGGCTCCTGCAGGAGTGCCGCCGCGCCTGGGCGCTCGCCGGCCAGGAGTACTCCTACGAAGACCTCACCCGCCTCGCCGCCGCCGCGCGGCCCTTCTCCGCCATCGTTCCGCCCGACGAATTCCTCGAGCCCGGCCATATGCCCGAGCGCATTGCCGCCTATTGCCGGAACACCGGGCAGACGCCGCCCCAGGCTCCGGGCGAAATGGCCCGCGCCATCCTCGAAGGTCTTGCCCTGCGCTACCGCCAGGTGCTCGAAAGCCTCGAATCCCTGCTCGGGCGCCGCCTCAACGCGATTCACATCGTCGGCGGCGGGTCCCGCAACCACGTCCTCAACCAGTTCGTCGCCGACGCCACCGGGCGGACCGTCATGGCCGGTCCGGCCGAAGCCACCGCCGCCGGCAACGTCCTGGTGCAGGCCATGGGAGGCAAAGAAATAGCGGGCCTCGCCGAGGCCCGCCAGGTGGTTCGTCAATCGTTCCCCGTGCTCACCGTCGAGCCCAAGGAAAAGGGACGGTGGGACGAAGCCTACGCCCGCTTCGAAGCGCTTACCGCGCCGGCGCCGGTTCCCGCGACGCAATGATCCGGTCGATCATCCCGTATTCCAGCGCCTGGTCCGGCTCCATGATGTAGTCGCGGTCCACGTCCCGCGCCACGCGGTCCACCGCCTGTCCCGTCGCGTCCGCCAGGATCCCGTTCAGGATCTCGCGCATACGCAGGATCTCTTTGGCGTAGATGTCGATGTCGGCCGCCTGTCCCGCCAGGCCGCTCATCGAAGGCTGGTGGATCAGAATCCGCGAGTGCGGCAGACTGTAGCGCTTGCCCTTGGTGCCGCAAGCCAGCAGCACGGCCCCCATCGACGCCGCCTGCCCCACGCAATACGTCACGATGTCCGGCTCGATCAGTCGCATCGTGTCGAGGATCGCCAGGCCCGCCGTGATCGAGCCCCCCGGCGAGTTGATGTACAGCGAGATGTCGCGCTGTGGATCCTCGGCGGCCAGGAACAGCATCTGCGCGATGATCAGGTTCGCCACCTGATCGTCGATCGGCGTTCCAAGAAAGATGATGTTCTCTTTCAGCAGACGGGAGTAGATGTCGTAGGCGCGCTCTCCGCGCGACGTCTGCTCGACAACCATGGGTACCAGCATAGGATTAGGACGGGGCCTTTCCGCGGACCGCCGCCCCGCGCCTGGCCGGCGCTGTTCGGGAGGGCCTCAGCCCGCTTTTCTCGCAAGTTTCTTCGCCTTGCGGCTGTTCTTCTCGACGTTCTTCCGCTTCTGCTCGAGTGCTCGGGCGAGATTCTCGATCGAAGTCTCTTCCAGATACTCCATGATACGCGAACGGAGCGCTTTCCACGAGTCGTGCATCCCGCACGGCATCTGGTCGTTGCATTCAGCCATGCCCGCCGGGCATCGATGGTAGTCTTCCAAACCGTCCACCGATTCCACGATCTGCAGGATCGTGATCGCCTCGGCGGGCTGCCGGAGGGCAAATCCTCCCGTCGGGCCCTTGCTCGACCGCAGGAAGCCCTTGCGGGCCAACTGCTGGAGAATCTTTGCCAGGAAGTGGGCCGGTATGTCGGCCTGCTCGGCGATCTGCTTCACCATCGCGTACTTGCCTTCCGGCACCTCGGCGAGCTGGACGAACGCGCGGATCGCGTACTCTGCGGAACGAGAGTAAATCATGCCATTCCCCTAAAGCGGGTGGACTAAAATACACGTTTATCTTAATTGTCTGTCAACCCAGATGCAAGAGCCTTGTGTAGGGATTCAACAGATTCGTAACGGTACCGCATCCCCGGCCGGTGGTAGAATTTGGCCCATGGCCGTCACCCGGAGGGGCTTCCTGGGCGCCCTGACCGCCGCCTCCTATGCGCGCGTTCTCGGCGCCAATGACCGTGTCCGCGTCGGTTTCATCGGCTATGGCCTCATCGGCGCTCAGCACGTGGCTGACTTCCGCGCCGAGGAAGACTGCGAATGCGCCGCCGTCTCCGACGTCTACGCGCCCCGCGTCGCTCAGGGCATCGAAGCCTGCGGCGGCCGCGCCCAGGGCTTCCGCGACTTCCGCCGCCTGCTCGACGAAAAGAGCATTGACGCCGTCGTCGTCTCCACGCCCGACCACTGGCACGCCCTGATGACCGTCATGGCCTGCGCCGCCGGCAAGGACGTCTACGTCGAGAAACCCGCCACCCTCTTCGTGCGCGAAGGCGAGTGGATGATCAAAGCCGCCGCCCGCTGGAAGCGCATCGTCCAGATCGGCGTCCAGCAGCGCAGCGGGCCCCACTACCAGCAGGCCTTGGCGCTGCTTCGCACCGGCTACCTCGGTAAGGTGCACTCCGTTCGCATGGCCAGCTTCCGCAACATCATGCCCGGCTTCGGCCGCCCGCCTCAGACCGAAGTCCCCAGGGACCTCGACTACGACCTCTGGCTGGGCCCCGCTCCCGCGCGTCCCTACTCGCCCCACCGCGGCCTCTATCATTTCCGCTGGTTCTGGGACTTCTCCGGCGGCCAGATGACCAACCTCGGCGCGCACTCCATCGACATCCTGCAATGGTCGCTCCGCGCCGCCGCCCCCCTCGCTGTTGCCTCCAGCGGCGGCCGGTTCGCGCTCCAGGACGACGGCGAAACTCCCGACACCCAGGACGCCCTCTTCGAGTACCCGGGCTTCACCGCCGTCTGGTCCCATCGCGAGGCCAGCGCCGGTACCCGTGGCGGCTCCGGCCTTGAGTTCTTCGGCGAAAAGGGCAGCCTCAAGATCGACCGCTCCGGCTTCCGCGTCCACGCCGACCAGCAGGTGAACCCGGAAGCGCTCGTCCCCGTTTTCAAAGGTCATCCCACCGGCGGCGTCAACGGCGCCCGCGAAGAGCGCGTCGATGGCCGGCCCTGGGTGCAGGCCGTGCTCGGCGAAGGATCGTCCGAAGAGCAGTTCACGATGCATACCCGCAACTTCCTTGATTGCGTCAAGTCGCGCGAGGAGCCCATCGCCTCCGCCCAGGACGGCCATGAAGTGGCCCGCACCTGCCACCTCGCGAACATCGCCCTGCGCACCGGCCGCAAACTCCGTTGGGATGCCGAGCGAAACGGCATCGCCGGTGACGCCGAGGCCTCGGCGATGCTCGAACGACCCTATCGCAAGCCGTGGGACAACGTGCTGCGGGGGCTGGGACTCTGATGCCGCCCCGCTCGTCGATGGGCATCGCCACCACGTCGTACCTGACGGCGCGGCGGCCTGCCGATACCTACGAATTTCTGGAGTACGCCGCCTCGCTCGGCGCCGGCGGCATTCAGGCATCCCTGCGTTCGCTCGAACCGGCCTATGGCAGGAAACTGCGGGCGCGCGCCGAACAGCTCGGCATGTACCTCGAAATCATGTCCGGGCTCGGTGCGGGCCTCGAGGAACGCGCCGCCGCCGCCCGCGAGGCCGGTGCGCTCTGCCTGCGCGCCGCCTGTCTCAGCGGCCGCCGCTATGAAACCTTCGATTCCCTCGACGCCTGGAAAACCTTCGTAACCGAAAGCGAAGCGTCCCTGGAGCGCGCCGCCCGCATCGCCGAAAAGGTGCGAATTCCCATCGCGATCGAAAATCACAAGGATTGGACCGCCGAGGAACTCGCCGCCTACATGAAGCGCCTCTCCAGCGAGTGGTTTGGCGTCTGTCTCGATACCGGCAACAACCTCTCCCTGCTCGATGACGCCTACGACGTGGTCGAACGGCTCGCCCCCTACGCCGTTTCCACTCACATCAAGGACATGGCGCTCGCTCCCGCGCCCAACGGCTTCCTGCTCTCCGAAGTCGCGTTCGGCGAGGGCCAATTGGACCTCAAACGCATCGCCGCCACCATCCGCCGGGCGCGCCCCGCCACCCGCATGACCATGGAAACCATCACCCGCGATCCCCTGAGCGTGCCCTGCCTCGAGTCGAAGTACTGGATCACCATGCGCCACCTGCCGGCCACCGGCCTCGCGCGCACCCTCGCCCTCGCCGCCGCCTACGGCAAGCCGCTGCCCCGTGTCGCGGGAATGGATCGCGGCGCGCTCCTGCGCTATGAGGAGGACAACGTGAAAGCGAGCCTCTATTACGCCCGCACCGCCCTCGGCCTCACCGCGTAGCTTCGATCTCCGCCACCAGCACCCGCGGGTTCGCGGTCCGCGCGTTACGCAGCGTGCGCAGGATGCGGGCCGAGGCGAAACCCGCGCTGCGGAACTCGTTGAGGAAGGCCCCGCCCTCCCGGGCCCCCGCGATTCAGGCGAACCAGTTGGCGTCTGAACGCAGCATCTCCTCCGGCAGCGGCGCCGTGAGAATCAGCTCCGCCCCGAAGAACCGGCCTCCGGGCTTGAGCACGCGCGCCAGCTCAGCGAAGATCTCCGCCCGCGCCGGGTTCAGGTTGAAGATCCCATTCGCCAGCGCCACGTCCACCGACGCATCCGGCAGCGGCATGCACTCCGCCGCCGCGAGCGCGAACACCGCGTTCGGCGGCCTCACCGCGGCCGCGCGAAGCAGCATCGGCGGACTGAAATCGATCCCCGCTACACGCCCTGCGCGCCGGGCGGCGATCAGCGTATCGAGTCCCGCGCCGCAGCCCACGTCGAGCACCGTCGCGCCCGCCGCGATCTCCGCGAAGCACGCGACGTTCGAAACACCCGCGAAGCCGTCGAGCGAAGCCTCGGGCAGCCCGTCCGGATAGCCCACGCTCAGCGCGAAGGCTCGCCCCACCGGGAACGGATGCGTCGCCGCCGGATCCGAAGCGGCGGCCGAATACGCGTCGCGAACTTTGTCCCTCGTTGCCCTGTCTCTCATCGCAGCGTGGCGTGGAACCGGAGCCTCACGTAGTCCGCCGTCCACCGGCCTTCATTGTCGCGCAGGGCCGGGGCCAGCAACTCCTCCACTTCGCTTCTCACCGCCGGCCGCTGCGCTTCGGGGAAGGGCTCGAAGAAGCGGCCTGCGAACGTCTCCAGCCAGCGGCCCATGCCCGCCGGCAGTGGTGTCGGGCGGCAAAAGAGCTCCATCTGCTCGACCGCGAATCCATGCCGCGCCAGCACGGCCGTGAAGCCGTCCGGCGTCGCATAATTCCAGGGATCGACGGCCGCCGCCCCAACGCCATGCCGCGCCAGCACCGCATGCAGGGCCACGCGAATTGCGGCGACGTTGCCGTGCCCTCCGAACTCACCCACGAACCGCCCTCCGCTCTTCAGCGCGCGCGCCACGCCTTCCACCGCGGCATCGTGATCGCGGACCCAGTGCAGAACTGCGTTTGAGAACACGGCGTCGAACTCCCCCGCGAAGGTCAGCGCCGTCGCGTCCGTCAGCCGCGCATCGATCCCGCAAGCGCGCGCGGCGGCGACCATGCTCGGCGACGAATCCACGCCCACCACAGTGCATCCCCGCGCGGCAAGCTGCAGCGCCAGCGCGCCATCGCCGCAGCCGAGATCGAGCACCCGCTCGCCCGCGCGTGGCCCCAACAGGCCCACCAGGTCCGCTCCCAGATCTGCCACAAACCGGGCGTAACGAGTGTATTCGGCGGCGTTCCAGGAATCGTGACTCGACATAACATGGGCGGAACCGGCGACGGCCGAGGTTTCCGATTCACACTCTAATACGCGCGAAGTCTCGCGGAATCCGCGCGTTCCACACTGGCCGCGCGCGTGCACATCGCAACGGCGATGAAAACCGTTTTTTTGCTTCTGTTGATTTCCACCGCCGTCTTCGCCCAGAAGGTCTACCTCGGCGCGATCGGCGGCGGCAGCCTCACACGCAGTTCCGGCACCAGCGTCTTCTTTCCGCCCGGCGGCCAGGAGGGTTTCCAGGACGGCCCCGCGGACCGAAGCTGGATGGCCGGCGCCGCGCTGGAAGTGTACTTCCTGCGCTCGCTGTCTCTCGAGGTCGACGCTCTCTTGCGCCACTCCCGAACCGAGTCCTTCTCCCTCCGGCCGGGCGGCGCGCGGACTCGCCTCGCCGGCTTCGACACCAATAGCGTCCAGTTCCCCGTGCTGCTCAAGCACCGCTTCGCCACCGGCTCCACGCTGCAGCCGTTTGTCGCCGGCGGCATGTCCTTCCGCACGTCGAGTCAAAACGGCTCCCAGTCCCAGTACGGCGTGACGGCCGGCGTGGGAGCCGATGTCCTCGTCGCAGGGTTCAAGCTCTCGCCCACCGTGCGCTACACACGCTGGAACGCCGACCGCACCTTCGCGCCCTTTAAGCAGGACCAGGTGGAACTCCTCGTCGGCCTCGGCAGGGCGCTGCCGCAGAACGGTCTCCAGCCCTTCGGCCGCCGCCTCTCCTTCGGATTGCTCCTCGGAACCACCCTCAGCGACGATGTCCGCTCGACGGTGGAGTTGGCGGCCTTCGACAGCCAGACGCTCGCAATCGCCCGGACCTCCGGACCGCGCAGCCTGCTGCCTGGCGTGAGCGTCGAGCTGGAGATCGGAAAGGGTTTCTCAGTGGAAGCGGACGCGATCTACCGCCAGTTCCGGATCCGCTCGCTCGCCCAGGGCCGCTGGTTCGACGGCCGCAACTCGTTCCGCGTGGGCGATGTCGCCGAATTCCCCGTCCTCGCCAAGTACCGCTTCGACACCAGCGGCAGACTCCGGCCTTTTCTCGAAGCCGGCCCATCGTTCCGTACTGCCGATTGGATCGGCGGCGGCCGCCTCGGCCGGGCCGGCGTCACCGGCGGCGCGGGCATAGAGATGCGCCTCGGCGGCCTGCGCATCGCGCCCAGGCTGCGCTTCACCCACTGGGGCGCCGATACCGTAGGGAGCGGAACCGCATTGCGCAATCAGGTGCAAGGCCTGGTTGGCTTTTCGTTCTGATGACGGGGAGGGTTCCTCCGGCCCCGCGCCATATCGGCTCCCCGCCGGTCCAGCGCGCCGCCACCCGGCGATCGCGAGAATCTGGCGGTCGAACTTCACCTTCGCCCAGGTCGCGGCCAGGCCTCCCCTCTTGTCGCCGTCGCTGATCGCCTTCGCCGTTCGAACGCCCGCTTCAACTGCCGCCGCCTCGTCGAAAGACCCGATGCGAAACCAACGGGAGCCCCGAAACTCTTTCAGGAGAGCGTTGATCCGATCCTGGTCCAGCTTGACGAATAACTCGCTCAGAGCGGGCGTCGGGATCAGGATCACGTCATTTGCCTTCGCGGAACGGTCCACCAGGTACGACATGCGCTCCCGGGCAAATTCGATGGGCTTACCCGTTTTGCCGGAGGGGATCCTGGCGTCGGGTAGGAACAGCAGGGAGAGCGCCGTGGTGTCGAGCGCGATCATGCTTCCCGCAGGTCGGACATCGCGGACACAAACTCGTCCGCCGAAACGCCCTCGAAGACCGCTTGCAGCCTTCGAAGCGTATCCGGCAGCGGCGAATCATCGAGCACCACGAATTCGTCCGCCTCGAACGCCTTCATCACCCATTGGGCATCCACACGGTTCCAAACGCCCCGTCCAAATAGCCGGAGTCTGCCGCCGAGCAGGTGCGGGCCCAGTCTCCTTGCCAACTCGACGCTGACCACGCAGCGGAGCTCCCCGCCGGAATCTCCCAGCAGCCGTACGTTGATCGATTCGTCCTTGCCGGCGATCGAAAAAACGCGCCCATCGATGCTGCCGCTTCTGCTCACGGGCCCGATAACCTCCTGCGCCGCGCGCCGGCGCCCAGGGAACTCCAGGAGCTTCGTCCGCCCGACGAAGAGCTCCCCGATCGCGTTGTCCTCC
This sequence comes from Bryobacteraceae bacterium, assembly GCA_031969915.1. Lineage (GTDB taxonomy): Bacteria > Acidobacteriota > Terriglobia > Bryobacterales > Bryobacteraceae > DALYJJ01. The sequence goes on from DALYJJ010000014.1 coordinate 25,487, forward strand.
GCCAGCAGATCGTCCAGCCGCGCATGGGCGGCCATCGAGCTCCTTGGGGCCGTTCGCTCAGCAACCGCGCGCGCACGTTCCAGGACTTTGGGCGCCGCGGGCGGATCCGCGAGCGCGATCAGATGGGCCGAGCCCGCGGCGACCCTCGAAAAATGGAGGTTCGCATCGCTCCCAAGCATCGCCGCGAGTTCTTCAAGGTAGCGGGCCAGGCGCGCCATTGGCAGCGTCTCCGGCGTGAACACGTCGATCTTCAGGCTGACCTGCTCCGGCTTCACCCGCCAAGCTTCGCCTCGCGCCTTCGGCAACCCGCCCCCTCCCTTCATCCCTCGCTTTCAGTTGGTCACCCTCACCGCATCTGCGCGTCCACTTCCTCCAGCCAGTCCGGCCGCTTCAATACCTCGCGTGGGCGGCTGCCGTCCGGAGGCCCGATGATCCCTTCGCGGTACATCATATCCAGAATCCGCGCGGCGCGCCCGTAGCCCAACCGCAGCCTGCGTTGCAGCGTCGAGGTCGAGGCTTTGCCCATCTCCAGCACTACGCGCACCGCGTCCTGGTACATCGGGTCCTCTTCGCCGTCGAACTGTTCCTCGGCGCCCTCTTCTTCGTCGCCCGGAGGCGCCAGCAGGAAGGTCTGGTCGTACTCCGGCGGCGCCTGCTCCTTCCAGAATTCCACCACCCGGTTGATCTCCACTTCCGTCACAAAGGCCCCGTGTACGCGCACCAGCCGCGATGAACCGGGCGGCAGAAACAGCATGTCGCCGCGCCCCAGCAGGTGCTCCGCGCCCATCGAATCGAGCGCCGTGCGCGAATCGACGCGGGTCGCCACACGGAAGCTGATCCGCGCCGGGAAGTTCGCCTTGATCAGACCCGTGATCACGTCCACGCTCGGGCGCTGCGTCGCCAGCACCAGGTGCATGCCCACCGCGCGCGCCATCTGCGCCAGCCGTGTCACGGACTCTTCCACGCCCTGGCGTTCCAGCATCATCAGGTCCGCCAGCTCGTCGATGATGATCAGAATGTACGGCAGCGGCCGCAGGTCCTCTTCCTGCTCCTGGCTCAGATCGTCTTCGAACAAGCTCCGAGGCTCGTTCTGCAACTGCCGCATCTTGCGGTTGAACTGGTCGATGTTCCGAACGCCCTGCGAGGCCAGCAGTTTCAGACGCCGCTCCATCTCGTGCACCGCGTTGCGCAACGCGTTGGTCGCCTTCTTCGGGTCCGTGATCACCGGCGTCAGCAAGTGCGGGATGCCTTCGTACAAGCCCATCTCCAGCCGCTTCGGGTCCACCATGATCATCCGGACTTCGTCCGGTGTCGACTTGTAGAGAACCGACATGATGAGCGTGTTGAGCATCACGCTCTTGCCCGACCCGGTGGAGCCCGCGATCAGCACATGAGGCATCGTCTCGAGCGATGCCACCTTGATCCGCCCGTTCGCGTCCTTGCCCATCGAAATCGAAAGCCGCGACTCCGCCTTGTGGAACTCGTCCGATTCCAGGATCTGCCGAAGGCTGATCACTTCCATCTTCGAGTTCGGCACTTCAATGCCCACCGTCGGCTTGCCCGGAATGCGCTCAATGATGATCGACTCCGCCTGCAATCCCAGGCACAGATCCTCGGTCAGCGTCGTGATCCGGCTGTACTTGATCCCCGCTTCGGGCTTGAACTCGAAGGTCGTCACCACCGGCCCAGGGTTGATCTGCACCACCGAGCCGAACACGTTGAACTCCTCGAACTTCGCCTTGATCCGCGCCGCCGTGTCCTTCAGTTCCTGGCTGTCGTAGCCGTTGCGTGCCGGCGGCTCGTTCAACAGCGACGTCGAGGGTAGCTCATACACCCGCGCCTGGCGCACCGGCGGGCCCGCCTGCACGGGAGCGGCAAAGGCCGGGGGCGGCGGGGGCGCCGGCGCGGGCTCCTCCAGCATGCGAATCGGAATTTCCTCTTCCTCCGGCCCCTCTTCGAGATCCTCGCCCGGCTCCTCGGGTTGCTCCATCCGCTCCGTCGGCGCTTCGTCCCACGGTGCGTCGTCATCTCCAATCGGCGCTTCGAGCACCGTCGTGACCTCCGGATCCGCGGCCGCCCGCGCCCGCGCGGGTTTCGCGGGACGCCGCAGCTTGATCCGTACCTTCGAGAGAAAGGCGATCGGCCGCGACAGCCACGCCGATAACACCGCCATCGAAAACTTCGAAACCAGGTAGAGCGAAATCAGAATCGCGGTCGCCGTGAACAGCAGCGCCCCGGTGGTGTTCATCGCCTCCACCAGCACCGCGGCGAACAGCACCCCGAGCGTGCCTCCGGCCGGAATCACGCCGCCGATGGGGCGAAAGTCCGGACCCATTGAGAGCGCGGCCGACACGAACGCCACCAGGCTCAGCGCACCGAACAGTTTCACCAGCGGCGCTTCCACCGGTCGCGAGCGGAACCACCGCCAGGAAAGCAACAGGGCGAGGATGGGAAGGGCGAAGGCTCCCAGACCAAAGAGCTGCAGCAATAGGTCGGCAAGGTGTGCGCCGACCCGGCCGGTCAGGTTCTCTGGCTTGTGGAGCGGCGGAGCGGCCGTGTTCCAAGACGCGTCACCCGGATGATACGTGGCGAGCGCCGCCGCAAGGAAGATGCCGGCGAATAGATACACAAACCCGACGGCTTCGTTGAGCCTTGGGCGTTGGGAGGGTCCCAATAGATTCATGCCGCCTAGCGGCGGAGAAGAGCCAGAGCGATTACCAGTATGCCAAAAACAATCCGGTAGAGCACGAAGAATCGTAGCGTGTGGTGGCGCAGCCAGCGCAAGAAGAACGCGATCACCAGGCAACCCGTCACCGCGCTAACCGCGATCCCCACCACGAAGTCCAGGCGCTGCCCCGCCGGAACGCCGCCCATCTTGTACAGGTCGTAGAACGCGCTCGCCGCCGCCGCGGTGATCGCCGGCGTCGAGAGCAGGAAGGAGAAGCGCGCTCCCGATGGCCGGTCGAAGCCCCGGAACATCGCCGCAGTGATCGTGATCCCGCTGCGCGAAGTGCCCGGGATGATCGCCACCGCCTGCGCGATTCCGATGGTCATCGCGTCCAGCAGCGTGACATCCCCGATGTGCTTCGTGTGGCGGCTGTAGCGCTCCGTCAGCCACATCAGCATCCCCACCACAATCAGCATCGTTCCCATCACAAACGGGCTCCGCCAGTTGGTCTCCGCCTGGTGCTTGAACACAAAGCCGAAGAAGCCGATGGGCAGCGAGGCGGCCGCCAGCAGCCACAAAAGCCGTGGATTCTGTTTCAGCTCCGGGTCGCTTCCCCATTGCAGCCCGAAGCCCTGCGCGGCCACCTGCATCCAGTCCCGGAAGAAATAGATGAGCACCGCCGCCAAGGTCCCGAAATGCAGCGCGATGTCGAACGTCAGCCCCTGATCCCGCCATCCCAGCAGCCACGGCGCCAGCGCGAGGTGCGCCGAACTACTGATCGGTAAAAACTCCGTGAAGCCTTGCACTACCGCCAGAAGGATCACTTGATAAAGAGGCATAATGGGGGAACGTCCCAATCCTAACCCAGTCCCCATGCCGAACACCAAAATTGTCGCCACTCTTGGCCCGTCCAGCGATTCGCCCGAAGTGATCCGCGGCCTCTTTCAGGCCGGTGTCGACGTGTTCCGGCTCAACGCCTCCCATGGCACCCAGGAAGACCACGTGAAGCGAGTGAAGCTCGTCCGCGAGATTGCCGACGAGATGAAGATCGCCGTCGGTATCCTCCTCGATCTCCAGGGCCCCAAAATCCGCCTCGGCCGCTTTGAGGGCGGGCGCGCGCACATCGCCACCGGCGGCGTCTTCACCCTCACCACTGAGGAGGTGCTCGGCAACGCGGAGATCGCCTCCACCAGCTACGTCGACTTCGCCAAGGACGTCCGCGAAGGCGATCGCGTGTTGCTCGCCGACGGCAGCGTCGAACTCCGCGTGCTCGAAACCGACGGCGTCGCCGCGGCGAAGCTCGAAGTGGTCACCGGCGGCTGGGTCGGCGATCGCAAAGGGATGAACCTGCCCGGCGTCCAGGTCAGCACTCCTTCGCTCACCCGCAAGGACATGTCCGATCTGCAGATGGGCCTCGAAGCCGGCATCGATTTTGTCGCCCTCTCCTTTGTGCGCCGCCCCAACGACGTGTTGCGCCTCCGCCTGTTCCTCGAAGAAAAAGACGCCCACGTGCCCATCGTCGCCAAGATCGAGAAACCGGAAGCCTGGCAGAACCTCGACGACATCCTTAGCGAGTCCGACGGCGTCATGGTCGCCCGCGGCGACCTCGGCGTCGAGCTCGCCCTCGAACGCGTCCCCTTCATTCAGAAGTCGATCATCGAACGCGCCCGCCTCCACGGCAAGTTCGTCATCACCGCCACGCAGATGCTCGAATCGATGATCGAAAACCCCTTCCCCACCCGCGCCGAAGTCAGCGATGTCGCCAACGCCATCTACGACGGCACCGACGCCGTCATGCTCTCCGCCGAAACCTCCGCCGGCAAGTACCCCGTTGACGCCGCCCGCATGATGGACCGCATCGCGGGCGAAGCCGAGGTGTCCATTCGCTCCCAAGGCTACAAGGACCCCCCGTACAAGGACCATCCCACGCACGCCGAAATCGTCGCCGACTCGGCCTACCGCGCCGCCCGTTCCGCGGGTGTCGCCGCCATCGTCGTCTTCACCGCCAGCGGCTTCAGCGCCCGGCTCATCGCCCGCTACCGCCCCCCCGTCCCCATCTTCGCCTTCACCCCCAGCCAGACCACCGCCCGCCAGCTTTCCCTTATCTATGGCGTGTTCCCCTTCCTCGCCCAACACGTCAAATCCACCGACGAGATGATGAACCAGATGGACCGCACTCTAATCGAATCGCGCGCCCTCAAGCCGCGCGATAGCGTCGTCTTCGTCGCCGGCCAGCCCATCGGCCGCACCGGCTCCACCAACCTCATGAAGCTCCACCGGCTGGGCGAAGCCCGTTAGGGCTGGCGCTGGGGCGCCAGGCCGCCGGAGCCGTCGGTCCGATCGGGATCGGAGGAGGGAGGTACGTTCTTGCGTGGTCTCCGCGCTTGCACCGTGTGGCGCACCTCGGGTTTCACCAGTTCGTGCAGGTTGACCAGCGCGTTGCCGAGTGCGTCGGGCCTTGCGCGCCGGCGGGCATAGAAGATCCAGCCTTTGTCCTCCAGCCAGAGCGCGAGCCGATGCAACGCGTACAGGCAAACCGCGGCCGCGGCGAGCGCGAAGCACGCCGTGGCCGCGGGGCTTGCCCAAAACTGCACGGGCGTGACTACCCTTTCTTCAATTCGGCGGTGAGGGCGGGTACTACTTCGAACAAGTCGCCCACGACGCCGATGTCCGCGATCTCGAAAATCGGCGCGTTGGGGTCCTTGTTGATGGCGACGATGGTCTTCGCGCCCTTCATGCCGACTAGGTGTTGAATCGCGCCGGAGATCCCGACCGCCAGGTACATCTTGGGGGCGACGGTCTGGCCCGACGAGCCGACCTGGCGTTCCATGGGGAGCCAGCCCGCGTCGCAGATCGGGCGGGAGGCCGCGAGCTCGGCCTTCAGCGCCGACGCCAACTCCTCCACCATCCCAATATTGTCCTTCTCCTTGATGCCGCGGCCTACCGAGACGATGATCTCGGCGGCCGTCAGATCGACCGCGCGCGCGGACTCGCGGAACGGAGGCTCCGGCTTGGAGCGAATCTGCGAGGCGTCGAGGGCGACAGCGAAGGCCTCCACCGGCGCCGAACCCGCCTCCACCGTGTCGCCGCGATAGGCGCCGGCCTGGAGGGAGACAAACTGCGGTCCGTCACCGGCTACCCGCACATCGCCGTTCAGCTTGCCCTGGAAGAGCAGCCGGACGAACACGAACCCTCCGCCATCCACCTTGACTTTGGTCACGTCGCTGATCAGCACGCGCCCGAAGCGGGTGGCCAGTTTCGGAGCGAAGTCGCGAACCTGGTACGTGTGGGGCAGCAGGACGATGGCCGGCGCCGCCTGTTTGACCACCTGCTCCGCGGCGGCGGTGAAGCCGTCGGGCGTGTATTCGCCGAGCAGGGCGTGATCGGCGGCGTAGACCTTTTCAAGCTTTTTGCCAGCCAGTTCCTGCGCGAGCGCGCCGATGCCGCTGCCGAGTACCGCCGCCGAGCAGCCCGCGCCAAGGGCGGCGGCGATCTCCTGGCCGGCGGCCAGGGTCTCCCAACTCATCTTGTTCCAAGCGCCGCCGCGCTGTTCGAGAATCACCAGTACGCCGCTCATATGACACGCACCTCGAATTTGAGCTTCTCCACCAGCTTCGCCGCCACTTCCGCGGGCGGCCCTTCGAGCAACTGCGTCTGCTTGGACTTCTGCGGGACGTAGATCTTCTCCACCGCGGCGGCCGTGTTGGCCGCGACGCCCAGGGCGCCCGCCGAGAGTTGCTTCACTTCCTTGCTCTTGGCCTTCTTAATGCCCATCAGCGTGGCGTACCGCAGCTTGTTGATACCGGACTGAATGGTGAGCACGGCGGGCAGCGGCATGCCGATGTACTGGAACCATCCGTCTTCCAACTCGCGCTTGACGCGGATGCCGCCATCGGTCTTCTCCACCTGCATGATGATCGTCGAGTGCGACCATCCGAGGAGTTCGGCCATCACCACGCCGGTCTGGCCGGAGCCGAGGTCGTCGCTCTGCAAGCCGGTGAGGACCAGGTCCGGGCTCTCCGCGGCAACCGCCTTGGCGAGCAGTTGGGCGACGCCGAGGGGGCCCAGGCCGGTCAGGCTCTCCTCCTCGATGTGCAGGGCGCGGTCGGCGCCTTTCGCGAGCGCTTCCCGAATGGTTTGCGCCGCGCCCGCCGGGCCGAGGCACACCACCACCACTTCACCGCCATGCTTTTCCTTGATCTGTAAACCTTCTTCGAGCGCGTAGGCATCCGGTTCGTTGATCTCGAAGGTCAGGTCGTCTTCTTGAATCCATGTCCCCGAGCCGTTCACTCGCAGCACCGAGTCCCGCGCGGGTACCTGCTTGATGGCCACTATGATTTTCATGGGATCGACACCGGGTCTCGCATCCGAGCCTCCCGATACCGCCAAGTATACCTCCACCGGAAGTTGGGGACGGTGCGCGGCGCGACGCGTTGGAAGTGCTTTTCCTGGGGCTTTCGCTCAGGGCCGGCCGGGGCGTGCGCAGCACCGCGCCCGCCTTGTGACCGCAGTCACGGCCCCGCGGGACGGGCCCTGTTACTCTTCCATCGAACCGGCGTTTTCGCCTGTCCAGCGAGGGAGCACTCATGAAGAAATTGTGGATTGCATTCGGCCTTGTCGTGGTGGTTTCGTTCGCCATCCTGGGATGGATCGGGACGCGAATCTATCAGGAGATGCCGCCCATTCCCGGCCGCGTCGTGACCACCGCGGGCGACACCGTTATTGCGAGCGGCGAGATTGGCCGCGGGCAGAACGTCTGGCAATCGCTGGGGGGAATGCAGGTTGGCTCCATCTGGGGGCACGGGAGTTACGTCGCACCCGACTGGACCGCGGACTGGCTGCACCGGGAAGCGACGTTCGTGCTGAACGACTGGGCGGGCGAGGAGTTCAAGACGCCCTACCACCAGCTTTCTGCCGAGAACCAGGCCCGTCTGCGCGGGCGGCTCGAGGCGATGTACCGCCGCAATACCTACGATGCGTCGAGCGGTACGCTGCCCATTGACCCGGTGCGTGCACGCGCGTTTGAGGCCTGCCTGCGGCATTACACGGTGATCTTCATGCAGGGCAATGAACCGTACGCGATTCCCGCCGGCGCCGTCAGCACGCCCGAGCGGATGCGTCAGTTGGGCGCCTTCATCTTCTGGACGGCGTGGACGGCGGCCGCGAACCGGCCCGGCGATACGGTCTCCTACACGTCGAACTGGCCGCATGAGCCCCTGGTCGGAAACCGGCCCACGGGCGACAGTGTCATGTGGACCGGCGTGAGCATCATCATGTTGCTCGCCGGAATTTGCGCGATGGTCTGGTGGTACGCGGCCCAGAAGCAGGAAGTGGACCACGATCCGCTGCCCGCCACGGATCCGCTCGGACAATGGGCGGCGACTCCGTCCCAGCGGGCGACGCTCAAATATTTCTGGGTCGTGGCGTTGTTGATTCTCGTCCAGATCCTGGTGGGCGTTGTGACCGCGCACTACGGCGTTGAGGGCGACGGCTTCTACGGAATCAAGCTCTCCGAAATCCTGCCCTACAGCGTGACGCGAACCTGGCATGTACAAACCGGCATCTTCTGGATCGCGACCGCGTGGCTCGCCGCGGGGCTGTTTATCGGGCCGCTGGTGAGCGGCGTGGAGCCTAAGTTCCAGAGGCTCGGCGTGAACGTGCTGTTCGCCGCTCTGTTGGTGATCGTAGCCGGCTCGCTCACCGGCCAGTGGATGAGCGTCATGAACCGCCTGAGCGACGACACCTCGTTCCTTTGGGGACACCAGGGATACGAATATGTTGACCTGGGGCGGGGCTGGCAGATCCTCCTCTTCGTTGGTTTGCTCATCTGGCTCTTTCTGGTCGTCCGGGCCATCCGCCCCGCCCTCAAGGAGGGCGGCGCTCAAAAGCAACTCCTCTGGCTGTTCCTCATCTCGGCCGGCGCCATCGGACTCTTCTATGGCGCCGGACTGACCTGGGGCCAACACTCTCACCTGTCGATCGTCGAGTACTGGCGCTGGTGGGTGGTGCACCTGTGGGTGGAGGGCTTCTTCGAAGTCTTCGCCACCACGGTGATCGCCTTCTTTTTTGCCCGCCTCAAGCTGATTCGGCCCGATTTCGCGGCCCGCGCGGCGCTGCTTTCGGCGACCATCTTTCTCGCCGGAGGAATCATCGGCACCTGCCACCACCTCTATTTCAGTGGGACTCCCAGCGTCGCTCTGGTCTGGGGTTCGGTGTTCAGCGCGCTCGAAGTGGTTCCTTTGACACTGGTCGCCTATTCCGCGCTCGACGATCTGCGCCGGGGCAAGCTCACCGTCTGGGCGGAGCGCTACAAGTGGCCGGTGTACTTCTTCGTCGCCGTGGCGTTCTGGAACATGGTCGGCGCCGGTCTCTTCGGTTTCATGATCAACCCGCCCATCGCGCTGTACTTCATGCAAGGCCTGAACACCACGCCTCTGCATGGACACGCCGCGCTATTCGGCGTCTACGGAATGCTCGGCATCGGTCTGCTGCTCGTCTGTCTCCGGGCCATGTCCCCGCTCGCACGGTGGCGTGATTCCTGGTTGCGTTTTTCCTTCTGGAGTCTCAACGGCGGGCTGTTCGCCATGTGCGTGGGCAGCCTGCTGCCGGTGGGCTTGCTGCAGACACGCGCATCCGTGGAGCACGGCTACTGGTACGCCCGGAGCACGGAGTTCCTGGGCACGCCCCTGATGGAGACGCTCCGGTGGCTGCGCGCGCCGGGGGACACGCTGTTCGCGCTAGGCGCACTGGCCTTGGTCTTCTTCGTATTCGCCACCCGCTCCGGCGGAGCGGCGCGCGAGGCTACGATGCCGGCCGGACCAGGACCAGCAGAAACCAGCGCCGCCCGGGTTTCCGGCTGACAACGGGCTGGAGTCCCGCCTCCTTCATCTCGCGAGCCACGGTCTCCGGCGCGACGCCGTGGCTCCCGTCCTTCGCTCGTCCGGACGGGTCCGCGGCCTCCTGGCTGGGCGGCGTGAAGTCGATCACCGCGACGCGGCCTCCAGGCTTGAGCGAAGCCCACACGGACCGGTTGAGAGCGGCGGGGTCGGTGAGGTGATGGTAGACGTCGCGCAG
>DALYJJ010000014.1:35240-65430 GCA_031969915.1 Bryobacteraceae bacterium
CGTCGCAGACGCCCTCGGGAAAGTTCGTGCGAGCGGGGTCGCCTTCGATGACCGTGGCGTGGGAAAGGCCGCTGGCTTCCACCTTGCCGCGAAGTTTCGCGACGCGCGCCTCGCCCAGTTCGCTCGTGTAGACGCGACCCTGCGGCCCGAGCAGGCGGGCGGCGGCGATGCTGACCTCTCCATCTCCAGCGCCGACCTCGCAGAACGTGCCGCCTTCGCCCACGGCCAACTCCTCCAGGATCTTCGCCGGCGTGAGCGACGAGGACGACGACTGCGCGAGAAGCGCTGCGGCGGCGAACAGGAGTGCGAAGCGGTGAGTCATATCAAACGCTGAGACGGGCGGGCGCGAAAATCGTCGCGGTTTCGCAACAACGCCGCGCTCAACGCAGATGGGCCATCATCGAAGGATGAACCGGCAGCCCCGCTTCCTCCACGTGCTGACCATCGTGCACGCCGCCGGGGCGTTGGTGTGCGTGGCGTTGGCCGGTGGGAGCGCGGTGTCGCCCGCTTTCCGGGATGGATTGGCCCTCACCGGTGGAAGCGCCCGCATGGTCGCCATGTTCGGCTCCTGGACTCCCGCGTTTCTTCTCGGCGTGGGCTGCGTGCTGGCGGTGCTGGCCTATGGGGCGTGGAGAGTGCGGCCCTGGGCCTGGGCGCTGACGCTTGCGGTCTACGGCGCCGGCGTGTTGGGCAGCCTCTGGCAGGTGAGCGTCGGGATTCGGCAGGGGTGGCTGGCGTCCGCCGTCAACGGAGCCGTGTTCGTTTACGCCGCCACGCCTGGCGTTCGCCGGGCCTACACCCGGCGCTGACTACCTGGGGTAACCGACGGTGTGCGCCAGAAGAATGCGATCGGTGGCGGCAAGTCCCGCCGCCCGCGCGAACGCGGCTCGCTGGACACCGGCCCGCACCACATTGGCGAGCCCTTCGGAGGCGCAGTAGAGGGCCACGTTTTGAGCGATCGCTCCGGCTTCGGCGGCGGACCAGGCAAGGACGTCCTCGGCAGAATCCTCCGCGCTCGTCCTGGTGAGCGACATCCGGGCGACATAGATCAGGTTGAGCGGGGCGTCCTTGACGAAGTCCTGAGTGCCCGCGATTTCCCGAGCGTCGAGCGCGGCGACCGGGGCGAGGCGGTGGGCCTTCGCGTCGTACCGGTAGAGTCCTCCGGGAAGCGCGGCGTAGATCTCGATGGTCTGCCAGTTGTGGGCGGAAGGCGCTGTCCGGCCGCCGCTTGAAGGCCGATTGACGCCATAAGCAGCCCAGAGAAGGTTGGACAGGACCTGCCGGGGCAGCGGCTTCGCTGCATATTCGCGGGCGGACCGGCGGGCCTTCAGAGCATCCATCAGGCTCCCGCCGCCTTGCGTGGCCGGAGCCGGCAGGTCGAGAGCGGGTTGCGCGAATAGTGGAAGGACCAAGAGAACGAACGGAAAGAGCCGAGGCACCTCCTCAGTATCCTGCGGTCCGAGCCGGGAAGCATCCGCCTCACGGCCTTCAGGCTCATCTTGTCGGGCACAAATCCGCCCCTTGCCGCAACGAGCGTAAACACGATACCGTGAGAGGTTCCTATGCCAGAAAAAACTCCCATCACGGTCGCTCACGGGGACGGTATCGGCCCGGAGATCATGGATGCCACGCTTCATATCCTGAAGGAAGCGGGGGCGGCCCTCGATATTGAAACCATTGAGATCGGCGAGAAGGTCTACCTGCGCGGCAACAGCGCGGGCGTGGAGCCTTCGGCCTGGGAGTCGCTGCGGCGCACGCGGGTCTTCCTGAAGGCCCCCATCACCACGCCGCAGGGCGGCGGGTTCAAGAGCCTGAACGTCACGACCCGCAAGATGCTTGGGCTGTATGCGAACGTGCGGCCTTGCGTGGCCTACGATCCGTACGTCAGGACCAAGCACCCTGGGATGGACGTGGTGATCGTGCGCGAGAACGAGGAAGACCTCTATGCGGGCATCGAGCACCGGCAAACGGAACAGGTCTTCCAGTGCCTCAAGCTGATCACTCGGCCGGGCTGCGAGAAAATCTCGCGCTACGCCTTTGAGTACGCGCGCCGCAACAGCCGCAAGAAGGTCACCTGCTTCACCAAAGACAACATCATGAAGATGACCGACGGTCTCTTCCACAAGGTCTTTGAGGAAATCGGCGCCGACTACCCGGACATCGAAAAAGAACATTGGATCGTGGACATCGGCGCGGCGAAGCTGGCCGACACGCCGGGCGCCTTCGACGTGGTGGTGATGCCGAACCTCTACGGCGACATCCTGAGCGACGTGGCGGCGCAGATCGCGGGCTCGGTCGGCTTGGCCGGGTCGGCCAACATCGGCGTGAAGTACGCGATGTTCGAAGCGATCCATGGCTCCGCGCCGCGGCGCGCGGGCCAGAACCTGGCGAACCCGAGCGGCCTGCTGCTGGCGGGCGTGATGATGCTGGTGCACATCCGTCAGCCGGAGATGGCGGAACTCGTGCACAACGCCTGGCTGCGCACTGTCGAAGAAGGCATCCACACCTACGACATCTTCAAGGACGACGTTTCCAAGCAGAAAGTGGGCACGAAGGAGTTCGCGCAGGCGGTGGTGGCGCGGCTCGGAAAGAAGCCCGAACACTTGAAGCCCGTGAGCTACAAGTCGGCTCCCGAGCAGACGGCCACCGAGTTCGTCAGCAAGCACAAGCCGTCCAAGAAGGAGCTGATCGGCGTGGACGTGTTTGTGGATTGGGACAAGGGAACGCCGAACGACCTCGGCCAGGCGCTCGAGAAACTGGCGGGCGAAGGGTTGCGGCTGGTTATGCTCTCCAACCGCGGCACGAAGGTCTACCCGGGCGGCCATCCGGATACCATCACGTGCGACAACTGGCGCTGCCGCTTCCAGGCGGAGGAAGGCAAGGCCGCCACGCACGCTCAGATCATCGGACTGCTCGGACGGATCGCCGGCGCCGGCTACGACTTCATCAAGACCGAAGGGCTCTATACCTTCGACGGCCAGCCGGGCTTCACGCTGGGCCAGGGCCAGTAGGATGAATCCGCTCGCCGGCGTGATCATGGGCAGCGTCTCCGATTGGGAGACCATGCGCCACGCCGACGAGACCCTCACGCTGTTCGGCGTTCCGCACGAGTGCCGCGTCGTGTCGGCGCACCGCACGCCGGACTGGATGGTGGAATACGCCCGAACGGCCGAAGAGCGCGGTCTGCAGGTGATCATCGCCGGAGCGGGCGGAGCGGCGCATCTGCCCGGCATGGTGGCGGCGGTGACCACGCTTCCGGTGTTCGGCGTCCCCGTGGAATCGAAGGCCATGAAGGGCATGGACTCGCTGCTCTCGATTGTGCAGATGCCGGGCGGAGTGCCCGTGGGCACACTCGCCATCGGGCGCGCCGGCGCGATCAACGCGGCGCTGCTGGCGGTGGCCGTGTTGGCCCTTCACGATCCGGCGCTGCGCGAGAAGCTGAAGGCGTTCCGCCGCGAGCAGGCGGCGAAGGTGCGGGCGGAGATGCTGCCGCCGGAGAGCCCGCACCCGGCATGAGTCGCGTCATCCTGCCCGGGGCGGCGATCGGCGTCCTGGGAAGCGGCCAATTGGGCCGCATGTTCGCCATCGCGGCGCGGCGCATGGGGTATCGCGTGCACACCCTCTCCCCGGACAGCGATACACCCACTGGCCAGGTCTCCGACGTCGAGATCAACGCCTCCTACGACGACCTGGACCGCGTGCGGGAGTTCGCGCGCGGGGTGGACGTGGTGACCTACGAGTTTGAGAACGTGCCCCTGGCTACGGCGGAGGCGGCGGCGGAGTTTGCACCCGTGCGGCCGGCCGGGCGTGTGTTGCACACCACGCAGCAGCGGCTGCGCGAGAAGGGTTTCCTCTCCGGCGCGGGACTTCCCGTGGCCCCGTTTCGCGCGGTGCGATCGCTGGATGAACTGACCGTGGCGATCGCGGAGATCGGCCTGCCCGCGGTCCTCAAGAGCGCGGACTTCGGCTACGACGGCAAAGGACAGTCGAAGATCGAGCAGCCAGAGCAGGCGGCGGCCGCATGGCAGGCGGTGGGCGCGCGCGAGGCGGTTCTGGAAGGTTTCATTCGCTTCGACGGCGAGGTGTCGGTGGTGGCGGCGCGCGGGCTGGACGGCGCGTTCGTCGACTACGGCGTGGTGGAGAACCGGCACGCGCGGCACATCCTGGACGTCACCATCGCACCGGCGGAAGTCCCGCCGCGCGTCAGGGCGCGTGCGGTGGAGATGGCGCGCACGGTCCTCGACCAGCTCGACGTGGTCGGGGTGCTGTGCGTCGAGTTCTTCTTGCAGGGGGAAGAATTACTCATCAACGAATTGGCGCCGCGGCCCCACAACTCGGGGCACTTCACCTTCGACGCCTGCGTAACCAGCCAGTTCGAGCAGCAGTTGCGCGCCGTGTGCGGGTTGCCGTTGGGCTCCACTGAACAGTTGCGGCCGGCGGCCATGGCGAATCTGTTGGGCGAACTGTGGAACGGCGGGGAGCCGGACTGGGCGGCAGCGGCGGCGATGCCCGGCGTGAAGCTGCATTTGTACGGGAAAACGGAAGCGCGGCCAGGGCGCAAGATGGGGCACCTGACGGCGTTTGGTGCCACCGCCCAGGCAGCGGCGGAGACGGCGCAGGCCGCGCGGCGGGCGCTCGCGCGCCACGTTGCATAATGGTGGTTTGGAGCAAGCTCGCGAGTGGCTGCGGCAGGCGGAGTCCGTCGTCGCGCTGACCGGCGCCGGGGTTTCCGCCGAAAGCGGCATCCCGACGTTCCGGGGCGCGGGCGGGCTGTGGCGGAACTATCGTCCCGAAGACCTGGCCACGCCGCAGGCGTTCGCGCGCGATCCCCGGCTGGTGCGCGAGTGGTACGAGTGGCGCCGCGACCTGATCGCGAACGCGCAACCGAACCCGGCGCACATCGCGCTGGCGGAACTGGAGCGGCGGACGCCGCGCTTCGCGCTGGTGACGCAAAACGTGGACGACCTGCATGAGCGCGCCGGCAGCCGGCGGGTGTTGAAGCTGCATGGCGATATCGCCACCGAGCGATGCCAGCGATGCGGTCGTGAGCAGCCGCGGGTCCGCTCCGTGGAACTGCCCCAATGCGGGTGCGGCGGGCTGTTGCGGCCGGCCGTGGTTTGGTTTGGGGAAGCCCTGCCCGCCGAGGTGTGGCGGCGCGCCGAGGAGGCCGTGGCGGCGGCGCAGGTGGTGCTCGTCGTCGGCACCTCGGCGGTGGTCTATCCGGCGGCGAGTCTGGTGCCCGCCGCGGTGGAGGCCGGCGCGAGGGTCATTGAAGTGAACCTCGAGGAGACCCCGTTTTCGGCGGGCGTGAGCGTCTCGCTGCGCGGGAAGGCGGGCGAGATTCTGCCCCAGGTATTGGAACTGGAATGAAGATCTGCTATTTCGATGCGTTCGCCGGGATCGCCGGCGACATGACGATCGGCGCGCTGCTGGACGCGGGCGCGGACCGCGAGGGGCTGTTCGCGGCGCTCGCGTCCCTCAACCTGGGAGCCACGTTCACCGCGGAGAAGACCAGGCGGCGAGGCATTGCGGCCACCAAGTTCGACGTTCACGGCGGAGAGACAAAAGCGCACCGGCACCTGCCGCACATCGTCAAGATCATCGCCGCGGGGGCGCTGCCGGAGGCCGTGAAGGAAGCGGCGGGGCGGATCTTCCAGCAGTTGGGCGAAGCCGAAGCGGCGGTGCACGGCGTGCCCATTGAGAAGGTGCACTTCCATGAAGTCGGTGCCGTGGATTCCATTTGCGACATCGTCGGCGCGGCGTGGTGCCTGCATTCGCTCGGCGTCGGCGAAGTGCGCTGTTCGGCCGTGAACGTGGGCAGCGGCACGGTCAACACCGAACACGGCGTGTTGCCCGTGCCCGCGCCGGCCACCGCGCTCCTGCTGCGCGACCGGCCCGTCTACGCGCGGGGACCGGCGTTTGAGCTGACCACTCCGACCGGTGCGGCGATTCTGGCCGCGTTGTCGACGTGCTTCGGACCGCCGCCGCCGATGACCGTGCAGGCCATCGGCTACGGCGCGGGGACGAAGGACTTCACGGAGCACGCAAACGTGGTCCGCGCGATGATCGGCCAAAGCACGGCGGCGGCGGAGGCAACCACCATCACGGTAATCGAGGCGAACATCGACGACTCGACTCCCGAGATTCTCGGGTGGGCGATGGAGCGGCTTCTGGAGGCGGGCGCTCTCGACGTCACGCTCCAGCCGGTGCTGATGAAGAAGAACCGCGCGGCTACGCTGCTGCGCGTGCTGGCGAAGCCCGAAGACCAGGAGTCGCTGGCCGCGGTGATGCTGCGCGAGACCACGACGCTCGGGCTACGGCTCTATGCGGCGGAGCGCCGCGTGCTCGCGCGGCGAACCGAAGAAGTGGACACGCGCTGGGGCAAGGTGCGGGTGAAGGTCAGCGAGCACGGCGCGGCGCCGGAGTATGAAGACTGCCGCCGTCTGGCAGTGGAATCCGGCGCGCCGTTGAAAGAGATCCTGGCGGAAGCCGCGCTCCTCTATCGAAAGAACACGCAATGAGCAAGGGCAAGTACTACCTCACGACACCGATTTACTACGTGAACGCCGCGCCGCACATCGGCCACACCTATACGACCGTGGTCGCGGACACCATCAAGCGCTTCCGGAGGATGCAGGGCTACGATCCGGTGGTATTGACCACGGGCAGCGACGAGCATGGACAGAACGTCGAGCGAGCCGCCGAACGCGTGGGCAAGCCGCCGCTCGAATTCACGACGCTCATCGCCGGCGAGTTCCAGCGCACATGGGAAGAGCTGCAGCTCGGCGTGGACCGGTTCCGGCGCACCAGCGATCCGCGGCATCACAAGGTAGTGCAGGAGTTGTTCGCGCGCTGCCGGGCAAACGGCGCGGTCTACAAAGGCTCCTACACGGGGCAGTACTGCTATCACGACAATCTCTACGTGAACGACGCGAAGCCGGGAGACCCGTGCCCGGATTGCGGGCGGCCCACGGAAACGGTGACCGAGGAGAACTTCTTTTTCAAACTCTCGGCCTACCGGGATTGGCTGCTCGAACTCTACGAGAAGAATCCGGAGTTCATCCAGCCGGAGATCCGGCGGAACGAGATTGTGTCGTTCGTGAAGGGCGGGCTGAACGATCTCTCCATTACGCGCACGAACATCAAGTGGGGCATCCCGGTGCCGGGCGAAGAGCCGCACGTGTTCTATGTTTGGTTCGACGCGCTGGCCACCTACATGAGCGCCGTGGAGGGCGAAGGGCTGTGGCCCGCGGACCTGCACCTGATCGGCAAAGAGATCATCCGTTTCCATTGCGTCTACTGGCCGGCGTTCCTGCACGCGGCGGGGCTGCCGCTGCCGAAGCGGATCTTCGCGCACGGCTTCTGGCTGTTCAACAACGAGAAGATGAGCAAGTCGCGCGGGAACCTGGTGCGCGCGACGCCCATCGCCAAGGCCGTGGGCATCGAGCCGCTGCGGTACTTTCTGCTGCGTGAGATGGCCTTCGGCCAGGACGGAAGCTTCAGCTACGACGCGCTGCTCACCCGCTACAACTCGGACCTGGCGAACGGGCTCGGGAACCTGGCAAGCCGGACCTTCAGCATGATCCGGCAGTATCGCGGGGGAGCGATTCCGGCGGCTCCCGCCGAATCGCCGCTGGCGGGCGTGGCCGCGGAAACCATCGCCGCCGTGCGGGAGGCGTTCGAACGCTTCGAGTTTTCGCGCGGGCTGGAAGCGATTTGGGCATTGATCGGCGCGACCGACAAGTTCATTGTCGAGGCCGCGCCCTGGGTGCTGGCGAAAAAGGGCGAGGCGGTTCAATTGGACGGCGCGCTCTATTCGGCTGCCGAAGCGCTGCGCATCGTGACCGTCCTGCTGATGCCGGTGCTGCCGGAGACCACCTCGCGGATCTGGAAACAGTTCGGCATGGCGGAGGCGGCCGAAAGCGTCAGGTTGGAGGGCCTCGCCTGGGGACAACTCGCGGCCGGTCAGGCGACGGGCGAGCCCCAGCAGTTGTTCCCGCGCCTGGACGCGAAGGAAACCATCGATCGACTGTGGCAGTTGGAGGGTGAGGAGAAGGCTCGGCAAGCGGAGTTGATGGGCAAGAAGGAAGAGGCCGAGCCGGCGGCCGCGGCCCCGCTGCAGCCTCTGGCGGCCCCGATCGCGATCGACGACTTTGTGAAGGTGGACCTGAGGGTTGGCGTGGTGAAGTCCGCCGAGAAGGTGAAGGGAGCGGACAAACTGCTGCACCTGCACGTGGACATCGGCGAGCCGCAGCCCCGTTCCATCGTTGCGGGCATCGCTCTGGCCTACCAGCCGGAGGCGCTGGTGGGCCGGAAGGTGGTGATCGTCGCGAATTTGCAGCCGAGGAAACTGCGCGGCATCCCATCGGAAGGAATGATCGTGGCGGCTTCGCTCGAAGGCGGCCCGCCAGTGCTGGTGGGCTTCCACGAAGACGTGCCCATCGGCGCGAGGCTGAAGTGAATTTGGTCGACTCCCACTGTCATCTGGACGACGAGCGGTTCGCGGGGGAGATCGAAGCGGTGGTCGATCGCGCGCTGGCCGCCGGCGTCCGGCAGATGGTGTCGATCGGCACCGGCGACGGGCCGCCGGACCTGGAGGCGGGCATTCGGATCGCGGAGATGTTCGCCCCCGTATGGGCGACGGTGGGCATCCATCCGCACAACGCCACTCAGTCGAACGACGCGGCGCTGGCGCGGCTGGAACTGCTGGCAAAGCACTCGAAGGTGGTTGCGGTGGGGGAAATCGGGCTTGATTATCACTACGACTTCGCGCCGCGCGATGTGCAGCGGCGCGTGTTCGCGGAGCAGTTGCGCATCGCGGCGGCGGCCGGCAAGCCGGTGGTGATCCACACTCGCGAAGCGTGGGACGATACCTTCGCGGTGCTCGAAGAACACTGGCGCGGCGGCGGAATCATGCACTGTTTTTCTGGTGGGCCGCAAGAAGCGCGCCGTTCGTTGGCTCTCGGCTTTCACCTGAGCTTCGCCGGAATTGTTACTTTTCCGAAGGCCGTGGGCGTGCAGCAGGCGGCGCGCGAAACGCCCATCGATCGCCTCCTGGTGGAGACCGACGCGCCGTATCTGTCGCCCGCGCCCCACCGGGGCAAGCGCAACGAGCCCTCGTTCGTCACGCATACCGCGGCGAAGGTGGCGGAGCTGCGCGGGGAAACGATCGAGGCCGTGGCCCGGGCGACGACCCGGAACTGGGAGCGGCTCTGTTTGCCGCACGCATCCGGCAATGAGTAAACTGGGACATCTCATGGGCTTGGGCAGGCTTGGGCAGTCGCTGACCGCCAAGGAAGTTTTCGATCTCGTCAAGGACGATCTCGCGAAAGTCGAACGCGAGATCAGTGTCGAGTCGATGGCTTCGGTGGAGGCGATCGCGAGAATCGCACAGTACATGCAGGGCAACGGCGGCAAGCGATTGCGGCCCATCCTGGTGCTGCTCTCCTGCAAGCTGTTCGGCGAAGTGACACCGGAGGCCGTTCGCCTGGCGGCGGTGATGGAGTTGATCCATACCGCCACGCTGGTGCACGACGACGTGATCGACGTGGCCAGCACGCGGCGCGGCAAGCCTTCGGCAAATGTCCTCTGGGGCAATCACACCTCGGTGCTCGCCGGTGATTGGCTCTACATGCAGGCCTTTCAGATCGCCCTGCGTCAGAGAAACTTCCACGTGCTCGATGTTCTGATCGGGCTCACGCAAATGATGGTGGAAGGGGAACTGCTGCAACTGGAACGGATCGGCCGGATCGACATCTCCGAAGCCGACTGCATGGAACTCATCGACCGCAAGACCGCCAGCCTTTTCGCGGCCTGCGCCAAACTGGGCGCCCTGGTGGGCGGCGCGAGCGAAGCCATGGAAGCCAAGCTCGGCGAGTTCGCCTGGAGCCTGGGCATCGCGTTCCAGTTGATCGACGACGTGCTCGATTTCACCGCCCGGGAGAACGTCTTGGGAAAGCCGGTGGGCAACGATCTGCGCGAAGGCAAGGTCACGCTGCCGTTGATCTACGCCCTGCAGGAAGCGAGCGCGGAAGAGCGGCGGATGGTGGAGTCCGTGGTGAAGGATCAGAACTACGACCGGGTGGCGTTCAAAGACATCCGGCGCCTGATCGAGCGCCACCACGGCTTCGAGCGGGCTCGCGACCGCGCGCTCATGTTCACGGAACGGGCGCGAGCGATCATCCACGAGTTTCCGGAGTCGCCGTATCAGCGGGCGCTGGCGACCGTCACCGACCTGGTGACGGAGCGCGACCGGTAACGATACGCCCCTACGGCGCCGCCCCCGCCGGCGCGGTGCAACCGTTCACCGTCAGGCGGTAGCGCCCGCCCACGAACGGCGCGAACGACGAAACCTCGATCCGGTACCGGCCGGTATAACGCAACGTGAACTCGATTTGTGAAAGGGACGAGCCGGCTTTGTCGTCGTTGCTGGCCAGGACCGAACCGTTGGCTCCCACCAGGTAGAGGAATGTGTCGAACGAGGCCTCGGGGATATCGATCACTACGTTCTGTCCGATGCGGCCCGGGAACTCCAAGGCGTCGGAGTAGTGGAGCGTGCCTCGCCGGCCGGAGCGGCTGGAACGGGAGCCGAGTTCGCCGTCGCGGGAGGCGGGACAGCCATCCAGGCTAATCACCTGCGGGCTGGCGCCGTCCACCGCGGGCGGATCGGCGAGCGTGAGCCGCAAGCGGAAGGGACCTGTTTCGTCGTCGTAAAAGGTGGTCGCAACGATGGTGTATCGCCCCGTCACCGGCAACTGAATCGTGCCTTCGTTCGGGGGGATGCGGGAATCGGTGGATTCGCCCGAGTCGTCATTGGCGGCGACCACGAGTCCGGTCGGCCCAAGCAGACCCACCAGCGTGTCGATCGCCGGCGAGTCCATTTCGATCGAGACCACCTGGCCCGCCTTCGCCTCAAAGGTGAAGAGCTTGGCGTAGGAGAAGGAATCGGCGTAGTAACAATCGGAGGGCTCGAGCGATGAACTGATCCGCTCCCCGGCCGTAATCTCAGCCGTCTTGCAGGAGGGGGTCTGCACGACGCGAACGGTCTTATCGCCGATCGTCACCGTGCCTCGGCGCAGAGCCCCGCTGTTATTCGCCTCCGCCTTGAGTTTCAGGACGGAGCTGCCCTGGCTTTCCTTAGAGTCGACGGCGAGCCACCCGGCGTCCGAGGTGGGCGTAACCGCAGAGCACTGATTTGACCGGGTCACGGCCACCACCGCGCTCGTGGCCGCTTCGCGCATTTCGAGCAGGGAGGGAGTGATCGTGGTCGTGCAAGCCGGCGTGTCGACCCGGTCGAAACTCCAGACCAGCGCATAGCTCTGGTTCTCCGTCCCGAGCGTTTCGGCGCGCACTTCCATGGTCCAGGACCCGGCGGCGGGCCCGCGGACCACAATCTGCTCCACATTGTCCCGGCGGTTCACGGCGGGCCGGGCGTCGGCCTTGGGATTCATCGGATCAAGAGTCAGGGGAAGCGTTCGCGCCCCGTCGGGAGCGATGGCGGCCAGGTCCAGATCGTTTACCAGCGGCGTGCGGCCGGAGGCGGGGCCTTGCGGGTCAGTCCACACCAGCATCACGCGGAGCGTCTCGGCGTTCCCGGGAACCTCGATCTTATGCTCCTGCTTCGCCTGCCCCACGCTGCCTTCGACGAAGCGCTTGTCGTCGATCGCGGCCATCGCCGCGACGGCATCGGGAAGGCCATAGCCGAAGGTGTAATCGGGGCCCGGATTTCCGAGGTCCTTCGCGGTGTTGAGAAGAATCGCCTTGAGCAGTGAAGGCTTGGGCGTGCCGATCGGAGTTCCGCGAGACCGCTCGTGCAGGAGCGCCAGCAGGCCGGAAACGGCGGGTGCGGACATAGAGGTCCCGCTGAGCGTGGTCGAGTTTCCGTTCGGAGTCGTGGACCGGACCTGAACACCCAGCGCCACAACGTCCGGTTTCAAACGGCCGTCGGTCGTGGGACCGAACCCGCTGAAACTGCTGGTGGCGCTCTCGGTATCCACCGCGCCGACGGTGATCACGTTCTTCGCCGAGGCGGGCCGGCCCGCGGTGTAGAAGCCGCCGCGGGCGCCAATCACGCAGCCGTCGTAATCGCGGTCGTTGCCCATCGAGAAGACGATCGACAGGTTCGCTTCGGCCACCAGTTGGTCCATCTCGCGTTCGTCGATCCCATAGCGGCCGTAATCTGAGCAGTTTCCGAAATCCTCGTCGATGCCCAGCCCCCATGAGTTTTGTGAAATGACGACGTTGTTGTCGCGAACGGCCTGGAGCATCTCGTTGGGAACGTCGTCGTAGAAGTCATAGGAGAACAGCCGCGCCCGGGGTGCGATGCCGCGCAGCCGCGCGTCACCCTGGCCGCTGGCAACCATGGTTCCGGCCACATGCGTGGCGTGGGTGCTCGACGAACTGCGCTGCAGCAGCATCACGCGGTCGTCGAACTGCGGATGCGAACCAACCATGCCGCCATCCCAGATCCCGATCCGAATGCCCTCACCCAGCACGTTGAGGGGCTGGCTGTGGACCTCCGAGGCGCGCAGCATCTCGGCGGATCGGGCGTTGGTGTGCACGCGAGGCGGGCCGGCCACGGTGTCGATGAAGGCGATGCGATCGTCTTTGGCCAACGGCCGGAGGCGGTCCACGGGGAGCCGGGCGGTGAGCCGGGAGAAGAACTCGGCCGTTCGGATGATCGATCCGCCGTTGGCCGTCACCGCCGCCGCCGCCGCCTGCGGCGTGACGTCGGGATGGTACCGGACTTTGACATCCACCATCGTGACGCCGCCCTCATCCATCGTGGCGTGCCCCGGAATCTGGCCGAGTTTCAAAGCCGGCGACAGCTTCTCTTCATCGCCCAGCGCGCGCAGCGCCAGGCCGGCGTCGCCCGCGAAGGCCTGCCGATCCTTACCGGGAGCCAGAACCGCGGAGTACTCGCCGCCGCCGAGCGGCTCCAACAGCCGCACTCCGCGCGCCTCCCACTGCGCCCGCCGCTCGGCGGTGAGCGGCTGTGTCAACCGCACCACCACATGTTCGGCCCGAACGGCGGAAACGCCAAGGATTAGTTGCACGAATGCGCAAGCGAAAACACGAATCCTACGCCTCATAAAACAAGACCCGCGATGATTGTATCCCGGATAAGGAAGTCGGAAAAGAGCTATTTTTGCCTTAGGTACGCGTCGTCGCCGCGGATCCAGTCCTCGCGCCGCGGGGTGAAGATGTCCAGTGCTTCGCTGTCCTCGAGCGCCTCCGCCGAGTGTGGAACGTGGGGCGGAATGGCCAGCGTCTCGCCCGCCCGTACCAGTACCTCGGATCCATTCACGACGAAGCGGAGACACCCGGAGCGCATCACCGACACCTGCTCGTTGACATGCGCATGCTCCGGTACAAGTGCACCTTTTTTCAAAAAGATGCGGGCGACCGTCAAAGCCTCGGCGTGAATGACCTGCCGCGCGATCGTGGGACTCAATACCTCCCGCTCCACCTCGTCCCAACGAAAGAGAGCCATCGCGCCGTAGTGTATCATGAGACGAAAAGAAGGCCGGTCGACCCGACTAAGGAGAATTTCGAGATGAAAGGTGTTGTTCTCGCCGGAGGCACGGGGAGCCGTCTTTTCCCGCTCACAAAGATCACCAACAAACACCTCTTGCCGATTTACGACAAGCCGATGATCTACTACCCGATTCAGACGCTGGTTGGAGCGGGCATCAACGATATCCTGGTGGTCACGGGCGGCAAGAACGCAGGGGACTTTCTGCGGTTGTTGATGAATGGCAAGAATTTCGGCCTGGCGCACTTGAACTACACCTACCAGGAAGGCGAAGGCGGTATCGCCGAGGCCCTGGCCCTGGCCGAGCATTTCGCCGACGGACAGAAGGTCTGTGTTGTGCTCGGCGACAACATCATCGAGAAGGACATCCGGGGCGCCGTGGACGAGTTCCGGCGCCAAGCGCAAGGCGCGCGGATTCTGTTGAAGGAAGTGCACGACGCGGAGCGTTTCGGCGTTGCCGAGATCAGGGATGGCCGGATCGTCGGAATTGAGGAGAAGCCGCGGGTCCCCAAGTCGCCCTATGCGGTCACGGGCATCTACATGTACGACGCCTCGGTGTTCGACAAGGTGAAGCACTTGGTGCCTTCGCAAAGAGGGGAACTGGAAATCACGGACGTCAATAACGCCTACATTCGCGAAGGGACGATGACCTTCAGTTTCCTGGAGGGCTGGTGGACGGACGCCGGCACCTTCGATTCACTGCTTCGCGCGGCTAATCTGGTGGCCCGCACCAGCGCCGGCAGCGAGGCCCGGTTCGCCCTGGCCGAGGAGGTGGACTAGCGTGTCCGCCCCGGTAACCGTGGCCGGATTCGCGACGCCGGTTTGTGAAAAAGGAATCGGCGATCTCATCACGTCGCCGGGTTCGAAAGACCTGATCGCCGGAGTGCGCATCGCCCCGCTGGCCGTCTGGCCCGACGACCGCGGGTATTTCTTCGAATTGATGCGGTCGCGGCAAGGGTTGGTTGCCGGCTTCCCCGCGGAATCGACGCAAGTCTCCGCGGCCGTCAACTACCCGGGCATCATCAAGGCGTTTCACATCCATCGGCATCAGACCGACTGTTGGGGAGCGGCGATCGGCATGCTCCAGGTGGCGCTAGCCGACTTGCGGCCGGACTCGCCTACATTCGGCCGCCGAAACACAATCTACACAGGTTCGCTGCGCCCCTGGCAGATCCTCATTCCGCCGGGCGTCGCCCACGGGTACAAGGTCATCAGCCGCGAGCCGGCGGTGCTGATCTACGTCACCGACCGTTTCTACGATCCGGCCGACGAAGGCCGCATACCGTACAACGACGCCGGTATCAACTACGACTGGGAATTACAACATAAATGAAATTGCTTGTTACGGGCGGCGCCGGCTTCATCGGCTCGGCCTTCGTGCGCCTGGGAATTTCGGGTAACTGGGCGACCCGGCTGACCAACGTGGACAAGTTGACCTACGCCGGCAATCTGGAGAACGTCGCGCCGGTGGCCGAAGATCCGCGCTATCGGTTCGTGCACGCCGATATTTGCGACGCCGAGGCCATCGACGCCCTGGTGGCGGAGGAAGCGCCCGACGCGATCGTGCACTTTGCCGCGGAATCGCACGTGGACCGGAGCATTCTATCTCCCGCTCCAGTGTTCGAAACGAACTTGCGGGGAACGTTCACTTTGCTCGAAGCGGCCCGCCGGCGCAACACGGCCCGCTTCGTCCATGTGTCCACGGACGAGGTCTACGGCAGCATCGATCCGCCGCACGAAGCGGATGAAAGCTACCCGCTGCGGGCAAGCAGCCCCTATTCGGCGTCCAAAGCCGGCTCCGACCTGTTGGCGCTGTCTTACTTTCACACTTACAAGCTGAACGTCTCGGTGACGCGGGCCTCCAATAATTACGGCCCCTATCAGTTCCCGGAGAAACTGATCCCGCTGATGATCTCAAACGCGCTGGAGGACCGGCCTCTGCCGGTCTACGGCGACGGACAGCAGGTGCGGGATTGGCTGTATGTAGAGGATCACTGCCGGGCGATCTTCGCGGTCCTCGAAAAAGGCCGCGCGGGCGAGGTCTACAACATCGGCGGCACCTGTTCGCTGCCGAACCTGGACGTGGTGCACCGGCTGTTGGCGGCCACCGCGAAGCCGGAATCGCTGATTCAGTACGTCACCGACCGGCCCGGACACGACCGCCGCTACGCACTATCGAGCGCCAAGCTCACGAGCGAAACCGGCTGGCAGCCGCAGGTTCCTTTCGACGAGGGACTGCGCCGCACCGTGGCCTGGTATCGCGAAAACGCGGAATGGGTGCGGCGCGTCAAATCCGGCGAGTATCTGGATTACTACCGGCGCAACTACGCCGCACGCTGATCACACCCCCACGCCTTCCTGAACGTTCAACTCCGCCGCCACCGTGGGGTCGCCCAGGCTGCGGTACAGCCGGAAGCCCATCTGTTCGCAGATGCGCTGCATGCGGAAGTTGTCCACCAGGATATCGGCGATCACCCGGTCCACGCCCTCCTCGCGGCCGATTTGAATCAGGCGCGACACCAGTTCGCGGCCCAGGCCCTGGTTCTGGTAGGCGTCGGCGAGCACTACGGCGAACTCGGCGTCGTTGGTGCCGTGCAGGCGCTGGAGGCGCCCGACGGCGATCAGTTCGCGCCCGCCCTGCTCGTTGCGGCGCTCGGCGACGAGCGCGATCTCGCGGTCGTAGTCGATGAAGCAGATGCGCATCAGGCGCTCATGCGCCACGCGCTGGCTCAGCTTGAGCATCTGCAGATAGCGCTGATAGACGGTCTGGTCGGACAACGTCTCGTGGAACTTCACCATCATCGGCTCGTCCTCGGGGCGGATCGGGCGGATGCAGATCGACTGGCCGTTGCGCAGCGTATAGGGCTTGGCGTACTTCGACGGGTAGGGGCGGATCGAGAGCTTCGGCAGGTCCTTCTCCGCCAGGCTGGACTCGTGGATCACGATGCGTGCGTCAAGGGCCACCAGCCGTTCCGGCGACGCCAGCAGCGGGTTGATGTCGATCTCTTTGATCCAGCGCTGCTCAACCACCAACTGGCTGAACCGCACCATCAGTTGCTCGAGCGCCGCCAGGTCCACAGGCTTCCGCCCGCGCACCCCCTTCAGCGCCTCGTAGATTTTGGTCTGCTCCATCATGCGGCGCGCCAGTGTGCTGTTCAGCGGCGGCAAACCGAGAGCCTTGTCTTTGAAAACCTCAACCAGTTGCCCGCCCAGGCCGAACAACAGTACCGGCCCGAACTGCGGATCGACGCTCGAGCCCAGGATCAACTCATATCCTTCGAGCTTGATCATGGGCTGCACGGTGACGCCTTGGAAATGCTCCTCGCCCTTTTTCTCGATCACCGAAGTGCGAATCAACTGCCAGGCGTCGCGCACCGCGGCGGCGGACTTCAAATTCAGTTGCACGCCCCCGACATCGGTCTTGTGCGTGATCGTCTCGGAGTAGAGCTTCAGCACCACCGGGTAGCCGATCGCCTCGGCGTACTCCACCGCTTCGTCCTCGAACAGCGCGATGCGCGTATCCACCGTCGGAATTCCGTACGCCGCGAGCACCGCCTTCGATTCGAACTCGGTGAGGATCGTGCGGCCGCTCGACTTTGCCTCCTCGATCAGCGCGCTCGCGCGACTGCGATCGATCGAGTTCTCCTCTGGTGGGAACACCGGCGTTTCGTAAATGCTGCGCAGGTTGTAGGTGTAGCGCCACATGTCGTTGAAGGCGCGAGCGGCGGTGTCCGGGTATGAGAACGTCGGGATGTTCGCCGCGTTCAGGATCGCCTCGCCCGCCGCCACTTCCGGACCACCCATCCAGCTCGCCAGCACCGGCTTGCCGCCCAGCTTCGCGTAGGGCTTGAGCAACTCCGCGGTCTTCGTCGCGTCGGTCATCGCCTGCGGCGTAAGCACCACCAGCATGCCGTCGCTGTTTGGGTCCTTGGCCGCGATTTCAAGCGCCTTTGCGTACCGCTCCGCTCCCGCGTCGCCGAGGATGTCGATGGGATTGCCGTGGCTCCAGGCGGCCGGAAGATGCTGGTTGAGTTCCTGTATCGTCTCCGCCGATACCTCCGCCCGTTCGCCGCCCGCCCCGATCAGCGCGTCGGTGGCGAGCACCGCCGGACCGCCCGCGTTGGTCACCACCGTGAGGCGCGGGCCTCGCGGCCGCGGCTGCTTGGCCAGCACCTCGGCCGTGTGAAACAGATCCGCGATGTTATTGACGCGCAGTACGCCGCTCCGCCTGAACGCGGCGTCCAGTACCTCGTCGCTGCCGGTGAGCGAACCGGTGTGAGACGCCGCGGCCTTGCCGCCCGCCGCCGTGCGCCCCGCCTTGATGACGATGATCGGCTTCGAAAGCGCCACTTCGCGCGCCGCGGAAAGGAAGCTGCGCGCGTCGCCGATCGACTCCATATAGATCAGGATCGAGCGCGTGCGCGGGTCGCTGCCGAAGTAATCGATCAAGTCGCCCCAACCCACGTCCAGCATCGAACCGGCCGAAACGAAGGCGCTGAAGCCCACCATTTCGCGCTGGCTCCAATCGAGAATCGCCGTCAGCAGCGCGCCGCTCTGGCTCAGAAACGCTACGTTTCCCGGACGCGCCATGCCCGCCGCGAACGTTGCGTTGACGCCCGTCAACGGACTCATCAAGCCCAGACAGTTCGGGCCGATGATGCGAATATCCGCTTCGCGCGCTTCGGCCAGCAATTGCCGCTCGAGCTCCGCCCCCTGCGGCCCCATCTCCTTGAAGCCCGCCGAGATCACCACCGCGCCGCGCACGCCCACTTCACCGCACTCGCGAATCAGGGCGGGAATGGTCGAAGACGGCGTCACCACCACCGCCAGGTCCACCTCCGCCGGCACGTCCTTGACGCTCGGATAGGCCTTGATGCCCAGGATGCTCGAGCGCTTCGGGTTAATCGGAAAGACCGCCCCGCCGAAGGGCGAACTGATCAGGTTCCAGAGCGTGGTGCGGCCGACGCTCCCGGGGTTCTCAGTTGCGCCGATCACAGCAATGTTTTTCGGCGTGAAAAATACGTCCAGCGGATGGCCGCTGCGGCGCACAATCTTTATGGATTTGTCTACTCCGGAGGTCGGTTTTGATGACGAATTCATTGCAGACACACGGCTCCTATTTTCTATGTTCCCCCGCAAAACTGGTTACCGCAACTACTCGCCGAACACGCGGGCGTAAATCGCGTCCACGTGGCGCAACTGGCGGTCGAGCGAGAACGTCTCGTCCAGGCGTCCGCCGAGCGAACTCCGGATGTCCGGGTCGGCTTCGACGGCGGCGCGGAAGTCGCCCTCTTCGTGCCACGCTTTCATGGCGTAGCTCTGCACCAGCTTGTAAGCCTGCTCGCGCAGCATCCCCGCCGCCGCCAGGTCGAGGAGTAATTGGCCGCTAAAGATGAGGCCTCGGGTCGAGTCGAGGTTGCGGCGCATGCGGTCCACGTTGACGCGCATGCCCTCCACCAGCCAACACGTCTTCGCCAGCAGGTAATCGATCAGGATACACGAGTCCGGCATGATGACCCGCTCCACCGAAGAGTGCGAGATGTCGCGCTCGTGCCACAGAGCGATGTTTTCGTACGCCGCCTGCACGTTGGCGCGCACCACCCGCGCCAGGCCGCAGATCTGTTCGCTGGTCACCGGATTCCGCTTATGGGGCATGGCGGAACTGCCCTTCTGGCCTTCGCCGAACGGCTCCTCGGCTTCGCGGACCTCGGTGCGCTGCAGGTGCCGGACCTCGAGCGCGATCTTCTCGCACAGAGCCGCGATCAGCGCCAGGACGTTCAGGAAGTGCGCGTGGCGGTCCCGTGAGATCACCTGCGAGGCGATAGGCGCGGCCCGCAAACCGAGCCGTTCGCAGATCCGCGCTTCCGCTTCCGGCCCGAAATGCGCGAACGTCCCCACCGCGCCTGAGATCTTCCCCACCCGCATGTCATCGGCGGCTTCCCGAAGCCGCTTTAGATCGCGGCGCGCTTCGTCGAACCAGAGCGCGAATTTCAAGCCGAACACAATCGGCTCGGCGTGCACTCCGTGGGTGCGCCCAACCTGCACCGTGCGCCGGTGCTCGAAGGCTTTCTCCCGCAGCGCGCCGGCCAGCTTCTCCAGGGCTCCGTCGATCACCGCCGCCGCCTGCCTGGCCTGCAACGCCTGCGCGGTATCGACGACGTCGTTGGATGTGAGTCCGTAGTGAAACCAGCGCGAGGACGCGGCTTCGCCGGCCGCGGCCATGGTTTCGGCCACGGCGGTGGTGAAGGCGATGACGTCGTGCTTCACTTCACGCTCGATTTCGGCGATGCGATCGGCCTCAAAGCCCGCGTGCGCGCGCAAAGCCCGCGCGGCGCCGGCGGGCACCTCGCCCAACTCCGCCAGCGTCTCTGACGCCGCCAGTTCCACCTCTAGCCACTGCCGGTACTTGTTCTCTTCGCTCCAGATGCGGCCCATCTCAGGCCGCGTGTAACGGGCTATCAAAGTTGAAATACCTCGCTCTGCCGCCGCGGCTCGGCCACCACCAGCCGCGTGCTCAATCCGCGCCCTTCGAGCGCCTGCCGCGCCACCAGGCGCACGATCTCCGGATGGTTGTTCTGCTCGCTCAAATGGCCAAGCACCAGGGTGCCCGTCTCGCGGTCCAGGTTGTCGCGAATGTAGTCGCAAGCCACGTCATTCGATAAGTGGCCCTTGCGGCCCATCACTCTCTGTTTTACGGACCAGGGATACGGCCCCACCTTGAGCATGTCCAGATCGTGATTCGCTTCGAGCAGCAGGAAGTGGCAGCCCCGCAGGTGAACGCGAATCGAATCGGGCATGTAGCCAAGGTCGGTGACCAGTCCCACGCGGACGCCGCCCGCTTCGAAGCAGAAGCCCACCGGGTCCACCGCGTCGTGCGGAATGGTGAAGCTGCGCACGGCGATGTCGCCGATGGCAAAACCAGTTCCGGCCTGAAACGTTTCGATCACCGGTTCGAAATCCTCCCAGGCAAGCGCCGGCGCAGTGAGCTTGGTGGCATAGACGGGCAGCGGCCGCTCGCTCTTGCGCACCAGCGGCCCGAGCCCGCAGACGTGGTCGGAGTGTTCGTGGGTGACCAGCACCGCGTCCAATTGGGCGGGGTCCTCGCCGATCGCCGCCAGTCGCGCCAGCGTCTCCTTGCGGGAAAGTCCGGCGTCCACCAGCAGGCGCGTGCGCTCGGTGGCGATGAACGTGCAATTGCCGGAACTGCTGCTCGCCAGAACGCAGACCTTGACGATGGGACGCCTCCTCGGGAACTTTCAGTTTCGCAGGTTTCCCGGCGCTCAGTTCCAGTAGCTGCGGTCCAGGCTGCGGTATTGCACGGCTTCCGCAACGCTCTTGGCCGGGATGGTCTCCGAGCCGGCCAGATCGGCGATGGTTCGGGCGACCTTGAGAATCCGGTCGTGCGCGCGCGCGGAAAGGCCCATGCGGCGGACCGCCAGCTCCAGCGTGCGTTCGCCCCCTTCGTCCAGCCGGCACACGCTCCGCAGTGTGCGTGAGGGCAGGTGCGCGTTGTAGCAGCCGCGGCGGGCCTGGATCTCGCGCGCGGCGCGCACGCGATCCCGCATTTCGTTCGAGCCCAGACCATTCTCCTGGCCGCGCAGTTCCTTGTAGGGCACGGCGGGGACTTCGATGTGGAGGTCGATGCGGTCGAGCAGCGGACCGCTGATCTTGCCGAGGTACCGCTGGATCATGGCGCCGGTGCAGCGGCACTCTCGCGTCGAATCGCCGTAGTAGCCGCACTGGCACGGGTTGAGCGCGCCCACCAGCATGAATGCGGAGGGGAACTCGAGAGTCATGTTCGCACGCGCCAGCGTGACGCCGCGGTCTTCCAGCGGCTGGCGAAGCTGCTCCAGCACGTTGCGCGGAAACTCCGGCAGTTCGTCGAGAAAGAGCACGCCGTTATGCGCCAGGCTGATTTCGCCTGGCCGCGGCGTGCCCGCCCCTCCGCCCAACAGGCCCGCGTCGGAGACCGTGTGATGCGGCGCGCGAAAGGGGCGTTCAGTGAGCAGTCCCGCTCCTTTCGGCAGCACGCCGGCCACGCTGTGCACGCGCGTCGTTTCCAGCGCCTCTTCGAAGGTCAGCGGCGGCAGAATGCCCGGCAGCCGCTTGGCGAGCATGGTCTTGCCCGAGCCCGGCGGCCCGATCATGAGGACATTGTGATGGCCCGCCGCGGCGACTTCGAGGGCCCGCTTCGCGGTGGTCTGGCCGCGCACATCGGCGAAGTCGAGAAAACCTTCGGCGCGCGGAGCGCCCTGCGCGGGCGCCGGAGTTGCGGGCGCGATGCGGCCGGGCTGGGTGAGCAGCGACACCGCTTCGCCGACGTGCCGCACGCCGAACACGTTCACGCCCTCTACCACCGCCGCCTCCGCCGCGTTGTCCGCCGGCACCACCACATTTGCGATCCCAAGCTGCCGCGCGCACACCGCCATCGAGAGTGCGCCGCGGACGCTGCGCACGGCCCCGTCCAGCGACAGTTCGCCCGCGAACAGAAAGCCGCCGGTCTGCTTGACCGCGCCCATCGCGCCCAGGATGCCCATGGCCATCGGCAGGTCGAAGCCCGCCCCTTCCTTGCGCACGTTGGCCGGCGCGAGGTTGATGGTCACCGGCTTGTTGGGATAGCCGAAGCCCGAATTCATCAGCGCCGACTTGATCCGTTCGCGGCTCTCGCGCACGGCGGTATCGGGCATGCCGACGATGGTGAAGTCGCGCGCCGAGCCGGCCGCGTACATGTCCACTTCGACATCGATCACATGCGCTTCGATCCCGAACACCGCCGCACTGCGCGTCTGAAACAAGGCCATAAAAACCGGGGACGGACGAGACGTTCCCCTTATGCGGGAGCGCTAGTGGATAAACAGAGCTGATGCGGCTTGGTCTTCCACGTCCGCGGCCGGCCTCCTTTCGATGGCATCAACCGCCGTCCCAGCGTCTGCTCCAACTGCCGCACGTACTGCTCGGAGCCGTAGGGGCGCCCCGAGTACGTGGCCCGGCGGATCTCGCCCCACTCGGCTTCGCTCGACCCGTCGAGCAGCCCGAGCCAATCCCCGGTGGACCACTCCCAACCCGACGAGGAGACGATCTCCGACGGCGCCACGCCCGCGTGATAGCGCGCGCTCGACCACGGGTAGTCGATCGCCCGCCGCGTCATCCCCGCCCGCACCGGGTTCTGTTCCACGTAACGCACCACGCGCCAGACGGCGCCCGGGTCCACGGGACATGAAAAAAAGCGGTTCTGCCAAAGGTGGCCGGTCTGTTCGTGCACCGTGTTCCAATACTGCGCGAAGCGTCCATGGGCGTGGCGCAGCGTCGCGGCCAACGACGTCTCCCGCTCCGGCGCCACCACCAGATGCACATGGTTCGACATCAGGCAGTAAGCCAGCACGCGCAACCCGTAGCGCCCGCCGTGCTCCTTAAGCAGCCCCAGGTACACTCGCCGGAGCTGATCGCTCGTGAATACGTCCAGCCGATGGTTCCCTCGCTGAGTGACGTGGTGCGGGCTCCCAACCGCCACCACCCGACTTGTCCTGGGCATCGCCTTGGTAGTGCCGGGACGGACTGGGGAATCTCCGAAAAACCCGGAAACGTCTCGTCCGTCCCCGGTTTTCGTATCCTAGTGGTTTGGAGGTTTCTGTTTGACACGACTCGCGCACGCGTTTCGCGCGTTCTTCTCGCTGCTCTTTCAGGGCAGTCTCGCCGGGGACATCGCCGCCGCTTACGGCTATTCGCCAAAGACGGCGGTGGCTGCGCCGCCCAAGGCCGCGGCGCCCGCGCCTGCGCAGGCCCCGGCCGTTCGCACCTCGGACGGCGCGCTCCAGATGCTGGGCATTCTCCAGCGGGATTCCCGGCTGGTGGATTTCCTGATGGAAGACATCTCGTCCTATAGCGACGACCAGGTGGGCGCCGCGGTCCGCAGCCTGCACCAAAGCTGCCGCGATTCGCTCCAGCGCTACGTGACCTTCGGCCCGGTGATCGACGGCGTCGAAGGCGCCTTCACCCAGATCACCGGCGCGCTGGCCAAGGATCCCAACGCGCTCAAGCTCATCGGCAACGTTCCACCCGACGGCAAGGCCCCCGGTGGCGCCCTGCGTCATCGCGGCTGGCGCGCCCAAAAGATCGAGTTGCCCTCCCTCTCCGCCAAGCAGGACCCCGCCATCGTGGCCCCCGCGGAAATCGAGATCGAGTAGCCCTCCGTGCCCAAACAGTTTGTCATCGGGATCGACCTCGGTACCACGAATTGCGGCTTCGCCTACGCCGAGCCCTCCGCCATTACGGACGCGCACCGGCTGCCCGAGGTCGCCATCTTCGCCGTTTCGCAGTTGGTGAATCCAGGCGAAGTGCGCGCGGAAGATCTGCTGCCCTCGTCGCTCTACTTGCCGGGCGAGATGGACTTCCCCGAAGGCGCCACGGCGCTCCCCTGGAACGGCGCGCCCATGCACGTCGCGGGCGTTCTGGCACAGAAGAGGGGCGTCGAGCGCGCGCAGCGCCTCGTCTCCTCCGCGAAGAGCTGGCTCTCGCACAGCGGGATCGACCGCACGTCGGCGATTCTGCCCGCCAACGCGCCCGAGGGCGCCCCCAGAGTCTCCCCGCTCGAAGCCTCGCGCCGCTACCTGGAACACCTCAAACAGGCCTGGGACTACGCCCACCCCGACGCCCCGTTTGAAGATCAGGAAGTGCTGGTGACCGTACCCGCGTCGTTCGACGCCGTGGCGCGGGAACTCACACTGCGCGCGGCCAACGAAGCGGGCTATCGCAACCTGGTGCTCTTGGAAGAGCCACAGGCTGCCTTCTACGCCTGGATCGAAAAGCACCCCGACTGGCGTGAGCGCGTCACGGTAGGCGATCTGATTCTGGTCGTCGATATCGGCGGCGGCACCACCGATTTCACGCTCATCGCGGTGACGGAGGAAAACGGTGAACTGCGTCTGGAGCGCAGCGCCGTGGGCGAGCACATCCTCTTGGGCGGCGACAACATCGACCTCGCGCTCGCCCGCCACACCGAAGCGCAGCTCGCCGCGAAAGGCACCAAACTCGACGCCCTGCAACTGCACGCGCTCTGGCAGCAGTGCCGCGTGGCGAAAGAGAAGCTGCTCAGCGACGACAAACTGAAGGACGAGCCGGTGACCATCCTCGGCAAGGGCACCGGCCTGGTGGGGGGCACGATCCGCGCGAAGCTACTTCGCAAGGATCTCGACGCCATTCTGTTGGACGGCTTTCTGCCCGCCGTCGCCAGCACGGAAATGCCGCAGCGCGCGCGCCGCGTGGGCCTGGCCGAGATCGGCCTGCCGTACGCAGCGGACGCCGCCATCACACGGCATCTCGCGCGTTTCCTCCGCCAGCCTGCCGCCACCGCCGAGCACGGCGCCGTTCGGCGCGGGCCCAGTGGCCTGGCCTGCCCGACGCACGTTCTCTTCAACGGCGGCGTGCTGCGCGCCAATCTGGTGAAGGAGCGGCTGCTCGCGGTGCTGAACGGCTGGCTCACAGCGGAAGGCATGGACCACGCTGTTCCGCTGTTCGGCGAAGACCTGATGCACGCCGTGGCGCGCGGCGCCGCGTATTACGGAATGGCCCGCCATGGCCGCGGCGTTCGGATCCGTGGCGGCGTCCCGCGCACCTATTACGTGGGCATCGAAAGCGCCATGCCCGCGGTTCCCGGCCTGCCCGCGCCGCTCAAAGCGCTCACCGTTGCGCCCTTCGGCATGGAAGAGGGCACGGAACTCCGGTTCCCGGACCGCACCTTCGGCCTGGTGACGGGCGAGCCCGCCGAGTTCCGCTTCTTTCAGTCCACCGAGCGCAAGAACGACGCGCCCGGGGCGATGCTCGACGAGGTGGACGACTCCCTGGATGAACTCGCGCCCATGGAAGTGACCCTGCCCGGCAACGAGGGCGAACTCGTCCCCGTGACCCTGGAAACGGTGGTCACCGAAACCGGCGTCCTACAGCTCTGGTGCGTGGCGCGTGACGGCCGCCGCTGGAAACTCGAGTTCAACGTTCGCGCCTCCCATCAGCACGCATGAAGATCGGCATCGACCTCGGCACCACGAACTCGGCCCTCGCCTACATCGACCCGCGCGAGGCCGAGGGCGCCGAGTTTCCGCCCATCCACATCCAGCCGGTATCGCAGTACGTGGCCCAGAACCGCACCGGCGAGGAGCGCACGCTGCCCTCCTTCCTCTACCTCGCGCCGGAACAAAACTACACCGGCGTGTTTGCGCGGGAGCAGGGCGCGCTGGTGCCCACCAAGTCCGTGCACTCGGCGAAATCGTGGCTCTCCAACCCCGACGTGGACCGCACGGCCAAGATCCTGCCCTGGGACGCGCAGGAGGCGGGACGGGTGCTCTCGCCGGTGGAGGTTTCCGCCGCCTACCTGCAGCACCTGCGCGAAGCGTTTGAGAGCGCGCACGGCACGCCGATCGCGCAGCACCAGGTGGTGCTCACCGTGCCCGCTTCCTTCGACGAAGAGGCGCGCGAGCTGACCGTCGCCGCGGCAAACCAGGCCGGGATCGAAACGCTGACCCTGCTGGAGGAGCCTGCGGCGGCGTTCTATTCCTGGATTGCCAACCACCTCGCCCAGTCCCAGAAGACGCTGACGGACGGTATGGTGGTGCTGGTGTGCGACGTCGGCGGCGGCACCAGCGACTTCACGCTGATCCGCGTGGATCGCCAGGGCGACGAGGTCACGTTCACGCGCACCGCCGTGGGCAAGCACCTCTTGCTGGGCGGCGATAACCTCGACCTCACGCTCGCCTGGCTCGCGGAGTCCAAGCTCGGGCAACAGTTGTCGATCAAGCAGCGGAGCGCCCTGCGCCGGCAATGCGCTTCGGCGAAGGAACGGCTGCTCGCCGACCCCACCCTGCCCTCCGCGGAAGTGCGCCTTCTCGGGGCGGGCTCCTCGCTCATCGGAGGCGCGCTGAAAACGGAGATTCTCCGCGAAGAAGCGTTGGAGCTGGCGCTCGAAGGGTTCCTGCCATTCTGCGAACTGGGCGAGAAACCGAAGGAAGAGAAGCGCTCGGTCTTTCGCGAACTCGGGCTCCCCTACGTTTCCGACCCCGCCGTGACGCGGCACCTTTCCGCGTTCCTGGCGTCGTCCAACACGCCGCCCCCCGACGCGATTCTCTTCAACGGCGGCTTCTTCATCCCGGACATCCTCCGCAACCGCGTCGCGGACGTCATGGAACGCTGGTTCGGCCGCCGCCCGCTGATCTTTGAGAACCGCGACCTGGATCTCGCCGTCGCCGTCGGCGCCGCCTATTACTCCTACGCCAAGACCAGCGGCGCGGGCGTGATCGTTCGCGGGGGCTTGCCGCGGTCATATTACATCGGGC
This sequence comes from Bryobacteraceae bacterium, assembly GCA_031969915.1. Lineage (GTDB taxonomy): Bacteria > Acidobacteriota > Terriglobia > Bryobacterales > Bryobacteraceae > DALYJJ01. The sequence goes on from DALYJJ010000014.1 coordinate 62,097, forward strand.
TCGACGCCGGAGAAACGGTGCGCACGGTCTGCCTGGCGCCGCGCGGCGCCGAGGAAGGCGCGACGCTCGAACTGGATCGCGAGAATCTGCAACTGGTGGCCAACAAGGCCGTCTCCTTTCGCCTCTACAGTTCGCTCACGCGCGCCGGCGACGCCTTCGGTGAGAGGGTCGACTTCACGCCCGCGCAGATCGAAAGCGGCGACCTGCACGTGCACGCCCCGCTCAACGCGGTGATCCGCTTCGGCAAGAAGATCGAGGAGCGCCTCATCCCGGTCAAACTCGGAGCGCGCCTGACCGAAGTGGGAACGCTTGAAATCTGGGTGGAATCGAAGGTGAGCGAGCACCGCTGGCGCCTGCAGTTCGAACTCCGCAAGAGCGCGCACAGCGAACCCGGCGAGCGCCGCGCCGCCGCCGTGGTCAGCGAGGAAGGCCAGAAGAACGCCGAGCAGTTGATCCGCTCGGTCTTCGCCGCTTCGCCGCAGTTCCCGCCGGAAGAGTTGCCCACGCGCCTGGAGCAGGCCATGGGGTTGGGCCGCAACGCCTGGCCGCTGAGCGTGATTCGCCGCCTGGCGGACGTATTTCTGGAGCTCTCCGAGGGCCGGCGCAAGGGCGCGAACATGGAGAGCCGCTGGCTGAACCTGTGCGGCTTCTGCCTGCGGCCCGGGTTCGGTTTTCCGGGCGACGACGTGCGCATCGAACAGGCGCGCCGCGTCTACGCCGCGGGCATGGCCTTCGGCAACCAGGTGGAGTGCGAGACCCAGTGGTGGATCTTCTGGGGACGCGTCGCGGGCGGCCTCAACCGCAATCAACAGGCGGACATCTATCAGCGTCTCTCGCCGTTCCTGCTGCCCCGCGCCAAGAAGCCGCAGCGGCTCAACAGTAGCCTGCTTCGGGAGATGTGGCGCACCGCGGCGAGCCTCGAATTGCTGCCCGGGGGCACGCGCACCGAACTGGGCGAAGCGTTGATCAAGCGCGTGCGCTCCGGGCCGCCCAACGATAGCGATTTGTGGTGCCTGGCGCGGTTGGGCGCGCGCGCCCTCTTCTACGCACCGATCAACCAGGTGCTGCCCGCCTCAACGGCGGCGCGCTGGGTGGAGGGTTTGCTCGACAAAAGCATGCCGCACGCGGCGGAAGCGGTGGCCTCGATTGCCCGTCACACCGGCGATTCAACCCGCGACCTCGCGCCCGCCACGCTTGACCTGGTGCGCCGCGCACTGGGCGACTTGGAGGACTCGGCGCGCCTGCTCTCCGTCCTGGACGGCGAGGGCCCGCGCGACCTCGCCGCCATGGGCCGGATGTTCGGCGAGGACCTCCCGAGCGGTCTCGTGTTCTCCGAATGAACGAACTCGAACTAGTGCGGCGATTGGCACGGCTGCAGAGCAGTGGCCCGGGCGTGGTGCTGGGGATTGGAGACGACGCCGCCATCTTCCGCCCCAGCGGTGGAGAGGATCTGGTCTTCACCACCGACATGTTCATTGAGGACGTTCATTTCCGCCGGCGGACGCACTCCGCCGAAGACGCCGGCTACAAGGCCATGGCGCGGGGGCTGAGCGACATCGCGGCGATGGGCGCCTGGCCCCGCTTCTGCCTGCTCTCCATCGCGCTTGCCCCGTGGGCCAAGCAGCGGTGGTTCGAAGGCTTCGTGAAGGGAGTGCGGCAGTTCGACGTGCCGCTGATCGGCGGCGACCTGTCGCACTCGGACCGCGTGGCCGCCGACATCGTGGTGTGCGGGGGCGTGCCGAAAGGAGAGGCGCTGAGCCGGTTCGGCGCGCAGCCCGGCGATACCATCTGTGTGAGCGGCCCCCTGGGCGCTTCCGCGCTCGGGCTGCGCACGAAGAGCGGCGAGGCCTGGGAGCGCCACATGCGGCCCGAACCCCGTCTCGCGATGGGCGTCACTCTCCGCGGCAAGGCGAGTGCGGCGATGGACCTCAGCGACGGCCTGTCCATCGACTTGAAGCGCCTCTGCGAGGCCTCGGGCGTGGCCGCGGAGTTGGACCGCGAGCCGCCGCGCTTCCCCGGCGCGAAACTCGACGACGCGCTGCATGGCGGTGAAGATTACGAACTCCTGTTTACGCTTCCGCCCAAGGTGCGCCGGCCTCCTCGGACCACCGCCATCGGCCGCATCGTGGAAGGCAAGCCGGGCAGCGTGACCTTCCTTGGCGAACCCCTGCCCGCGCGCGGCTACCAGCACTTCCGATGAAACCCGATCCGACCCTAGTTCTTGACCTGATCGAAGCGTTCCGCCGTTCGAAGACCATGTTCACGGCGGTGTCGCTCGGCGTATTCGATCTCCTCGACCGCGGCCCCGCGACGGCGGCCTCGCTTGCGGAGGAACTCCGCGCGGACCCGGGCGCGCTGACGCGCCTGCTCGATGGCTGCGCGGCGCTCGGACTGCTCGACAAGAGCGCCGACCGGTACGCCAACACGCGCGCCGCCTCGGCGTATCTGCGGCGCGAGAGCCCCGATACGCTCGCTGGCTACATCCTGTATTCCAACGCTGCGCTCTACCCCATGTGGGGCCACCTCGAAGAAGCGATCCGGGAAGGCACCAACCGCTGGTCGCAAACCTTCGGCGGCGACAAGCCGATGTTCGAGCACTTCTTCCGCACAGAGGAAGCGATGGAGGAGTTCCAACTCGGCATGCACGGCTTCGGTCAACTCACGTCGCATGCGGTAGCCGCCGCCTTCGATCTTTCGCGCTTCACCCGGCTCGTGGACCTGGGCGGAGGCACGGGCCACCTCGCGCTCGCGGCGGCGGAACGGTATCCCAACCTCCGCGCCGCCGTCTTCGATCTCAAGCGCGTCATCGCCTACGCGCGGCGCTTCACAGAAGACCGCGTCGACCTGATCGAAGGCGACTTCTTCGCCGACCCACTTCCACCCGCCGACCTCTACACGCTAGGCCGCATCCTCCACGACTGGACGGAGGAAAAGGGCCGGCGCCTGCTCGCGAAAATCCACGCGGCGCTGCCAGCCGGCGGCGCCCTGCTCATCGCCGAAAAACTCCTCAACCCGCGCCACGACGGACCCGTCCCGGCGCTGATGCAGTCGCTGAACATGCTGGTCTGCACCGAGGGCCGCGAACGCTCGCTCGACGAATACCGCGCCCTACTCGTGGAATCGGGGTTCACCTCCGTCGAGGGCCGCTTCACAGGAACACCGCTGGATGGAATTCTGGCGTTGAAAGATTAGCGGTCAGCGGTCAGCGATTAGCTTTCAGCGGTCAGCACTCAGCAATCAGCGATCAGCCGGATCCATGGGCCGACGGCGCAGATTCACGCTGACCGCTCTCCAGAAACTGCTTCCCCGGGCGCAGACGAACACCGAGTTCTGT
>DALYJJ010000015.1:0-36501 GCA_031969915.1 Bryobacteraceae bacterium
CCGGCCATGTAGAGCACCGATTCGTCCTTGCTCGCCGCCAACGCGCGCTCGGCGGCCGCCGACGCCTCCGCACGCCGCCCGTCCATCCAGTACGCCTGCGCCTGCGCGGCCGTCTTGATCGCCGCCGCGTCCCTGTTCCCAGCGGCTTCGTCGGCCGCGATGCCCTTGGCCAAGATCTCAATCGCCTCCGGAGCGTTGCCCTTCGTCAGCGCCAGGTCCGCCAGCCCCGCGGCGGCGAACGAAGCCCCGCGCGGGCCCGTCTCCGCCATCGAACGGTAGTGCTGTTCGGCGATATGGGGCGAGTCCTTGGCGAGCGCCGCCAGCGCCAACGCCACATAGGCCTTCACGAACTTCGGGTCCATTGCGAGCACCGCGCGCGCCTCGCGCTCGGCGGTCTCGAAGTCGCCCGCGTACAGCGCGTAGAGCGCCACGTTGTTGCGCTGCGGGATGTTCTTCGGGTAGATCTCGATCGCCTTGCGGCCTTCGCTGAGCGACTTCGGGAGATCGCGCAGAAACAGGTACGCGAGCGCGAGGTTGGCGTGCCCCGCGGTGTCGGCCGGATAGTTGTCCACCAGCGCCTGAAACTCCTCCACCGCCTTGCGATGGTTCTGCGTGGTGACGTAGTAGCCGCCGCGGGTGCGGTACTTCTCACGCGCCGTCATGCGGTCAATGTGCTCGAGCGCCTTCTGGTAGTTCTCCACCGCCTCCTGCGCGCGGCCCGTATTGCGGTGGACCACGGCGAGGCCGGCCCAGGCGCGTCCCATGCGGGGGTCGAGCTTCAGCGTCTCCTGGTAAGCGGCGATGGCTTCGTCCCATCGGCCCAACAAAGCGAACTCCTGCGCCTTGGCGTACCGGCTGGCGGCCTCCAATGAGTTGGCGGTGAAGGTCTCCGCTTCGCGGACTTGCTGCGTATCCGGCTTGGTGTCGCCCAAGGCGCGCCGCACGGGCGCGGCCACGCGAGCCACGGCCTTCAGGATCTCCTGCCGCTGCGTTGCGTCCGCGCCGCTTTGGGCCAGTTGGCGGCCCGTGACCGCATCGCGGACCGCGACCGTGAGAGAGTAGCGGCCGCCCTGCGCGAGGATCCGTCCGGCCACCACGGTGTCGATGCCTTCACGCACCGCCACCAGCCGCGCGGTCTCCTCGTCCAGGCGGCCCGCGCCCGGCTTCACCTGGGCGGCGATCCGGCGCGCCTGCACGCGGTTGAACGCATTGATGAAGCTGGCGTCCTCCATCACCAGGGCGAACATCGGCTCGAGCGTCCCCTCCAGGTCCGGGTCGCCCGTGGCGTTTTCGAAGTCCGCAATGAGCATCGTCACCGGCTTCACCGGAGCGGCGGGCCGCGAACCGAACTTCTCCCAGGCGAGGTAGCCACCGCCCGCGCCCACGATCAGCGCCGCGGCGGCGCCCGCCGCCAGGGCCGCTCGGCGTCCCGCTTTGCCTGGCTGGGTGGCGTCCAGCAGAGCGATTCGAAGATCGCGCGCGGCCGGATAGCGCTGTGCCGGTTCGATGGCAAGACAGCGCATCGTGATCGCGCTCAGCGCCGCCGGCACCGCTGGGTTCACGTCGCGCGGCGCCTTCGGCGGCTCCTTCGAACGTTGCACCAGTGACGCCACGCTGCTTTCCGCCGGGTAGGGATCGGCGCCGGTCAGCAGCTCGTAGAGGATGATGCCCAGCGAGAAGATATCCGTGCGCGTGTCCACGGGGCGGCCCTGTCCTTGCTCCGGGGACATGTAGCGCGGCGTGCCCAGGACCATGCCCGTGTCCGTCAGGTGCTGCGCGAGGCTCATGGTGGGGGAGTCTTCACGCACCACGGCGCGGGCGATGCCGAAGTCCATCACGCGCGGCCGGCCGGCGGCGTCGATCATGATGTTCTGCGGCTTCAGGTCGCGGTGGATCACGCCTTCGGCATGCGCCGCTTCGAGCGCCTCAGCCACTTCCGCCATCAGCAGCGCCGCTTCCCTGGGCGTGTACTGCCGGCCTGCTTTGCGCAGCGCGGCCAGCGTCTCGCCTTCGATCAACTCCATGGTGAGGAAGCGTGTATCGCCGGCGCCGCCGAGGTCGAACACGCGCACCACGTTCCGATGCGTGACCTTGCGCGAGAGCAACACCTCGCGCTTGAAGCGCTCCAGCGCATCCGGGCGCGCGGCCAGGTCCGGACGAATCAGCTTCAGGGCGACGGTCTTGCCCATCTCGCGGTCGCGCGCCTTGAACACGGTGCCCATGCCGCCTCGTCCGAGGACGGCGAGCAACTCGTAGCGGTCCGCCAGCACGTGCCCGAGGAGTGCGGTGGGCGCGACGAATTCGCGGGTGACGGTGGGCTCCTCGGCCTCCGGAGGGGCGGCGGCGTGCGGCGGTCCGGCCAGGAAGTCGCCGCGCTCGCGGCGCGCGGCGAGCATGCGCTCCACCGCGGCGCGCAATTCCGTGTCCCGGCCGCACAGCGCGTCGAGCGCCGCTCGCTGCTCCTCTGTTTCGCGATCCGCGATCGCCTCGTAGATCGCGCGCACCCGGCCCCAGTCCATCAGCCGCCCGCATCCTTGCGCGAGACGAGCTGATCGAACAGCCACGACCGCGCGAAGTCCCAATCGCGCTTCATGGTGGAGATTCCGATGCCCAGCGCTTCCGCCGTTTCCGGTTCGGTGAGGCCGCCGAAGTAACGGAACTCCACCACCTTTGCCGCGCGGGCGTCGATCTGCTCCAGCCGCGAGAGCGCTTCGTCCACCGCCAGCACGTCCTCGTCGAACGCCACCGCGCCCGCCTGGTTCGCGTCGTCGAGCGAAAGGCGCACCGCTTCGCCGCCGCGCTTCTCAGCCTGTACGGCGCGCGCGTGGTCCACCAGGATGCGGCGCATCTGCCGCGCCGCCACTGCGAAGAAATGCGAGCGGCTCTGCCACGCCACGTCTCCCCCGCCGAAGAGCCGGACGTAGGCTTCATGCACCAGCGCCGTGGGCTGCAGGGTGTGGTTGCCCCGTTCCTGCTTCATGATCGAGCTCGCGAGCTTGCGCAGTTCCTGGTAGACCCGCGGCAGCAGCACTTCGGCTGCGTCCCGATCCCCCTCGCGCACTCGTTCCAGCAGACGAGTGATCTCGTTCGCATCCGCGCTCATAGTGGGAAACACGCACTGTACCAGCGGGCCGGGAGCGGCGTCAATTGTAACCTTGCTGACGGACCTGGCTGCTGCCGGAGGATCCGGAGGATCCGCCCGGAGGATCCGCCCGGCTTGCAATGCGCCCGGCAGTCGATTACTATTCCATGACAGCCTGGCCGCTGCTCGCCCCCGTCCCGCGACTGACGAACCAACGCCCCTGATCGAAATCGAATGAAGACCGCCGTCATCCGTCAGCGAGTGGCTGACTTCCTGCAGCGCTACACGCCCTTCGACGCCCTTACCACGGAAGATCTGCTGGCCGCCGCGGGAAGCGGCCGGGTGGCTTTTCATGAGTCCGGCGAGTACATCCACCGCGGCGGCGCTGCGCCCGGCCCGTGGTTATGGATGGTTCAACAGGGCCGCGTGGATATCGTGGAGTCAACCGCGTTCGGAGAGGAACTGCGCGATGTGCTCGGTGAGGGCGACCTGATCGGCGTGGAACGCTTCACGAACGAGCGCGAGTGGCGGCACGCGGCGCGGACCGCCACGGACGTGATTCTCTACGGGATTCCGGCGGACCTGTTCGCATCGCTGGCCGCCAGGTGTCCGGCGGTGCAGCGCTTCGTTTCGGCGCACGTCACGGCGGGCGCCGGAGCGGCTTCCGGTCGCACCTCGTGGCTGGATGAGGAGGCGCCGCCCGCCGGTTTCCTCAAGGCCCGCCTGGTGACGCTTCCGGACGGCACGCCGCCGCAGGACGCGGAACGGAGTCTCCCAAACGCACGGAACGGCGCGGTGGCGCTCACCGACCGCGGCGGACGCTGCCGCGGGGTGCTTACCGCCGCCGGGCTGCGGGAGCCTTGTCCGGCCATTGCGTCCCCACTGACCGTGCGCGCCGCGCTGCGGGCCTTCCTGGACGACGGAGGCGACGCGCTGGCGATCGCCGCCGGCGGTTCCGAGGGTCCGCTGGAAGCCCTGCTCACGGCACGCGACCTCGCGCTGTTCACGGGCCACGATATCCCCGGGCTGATCCGCGCATTGGAAGGCGCGCGGTCGCAAGTGGAGTTGGAACCTCTGCTGACGCCCGGACGGAAAGCGGTCCTGGCCGCTTTGGCGCAACCGCACGACGTGGACGACTGTCTGCGGGCCGCATCGGCGATCAATCTCGCCGCCGCGCGCGCGGCGCTGCGCGTCGATGCGGGGAACACCCATTCCGCCGGCGGACGGCGCTGCTGCTGGCTGCTTACCGGCGACGCGGCACGCGGCGACAGCCTGCTGGTAGCCGCGCCGCCCTTGACCCAGTTGGCGGACGACGCAAGCGCGTTCGAGGAGCACTGTCTGGAGGCCATTCGCGATCCGCTCGCCGGCGGGCTGTATGAACGCCGCGCCGCCTTGGATTTCCAGTTCGTGGAAGGCGACGCCGGCCGGTACGAACAGTTCCAGGAGGCGATTGGCGCCGCCCTGCGCGCGCACCCTGAAACCGTGTCGCTGCTCGCAAACGACACGCTCTCACAGCTTCCACCGCTCACGTTTTTCCGCGACCTGGTGTTGCACCTGGACGGCGCTCAGCAGGAGACCCTGGACCTGGACGCCGCCGCTTTGCACCCGATCGCGGACGCCGCACGCGTCTTCGCCCTCGCCCAAGGACGGTTGGGGTTGCCGCGCACGATCGATCGCCTGGAGGCTGCCGCCCGCGACTACCCATCCGCCGAGGCCGTGCTTCGACAGGCGGCCGCTGCGTTCCGCACCGCGGTTTTTCACCGCACCGTCAACGGCGGTCCGCTGGTGCATCCGGGCGCGCTTCGCAAGCTGGACCAGCGGCTTCTGAAGACCGCGTTCTCCTCCGTGCAGAGCCTGCTGGAACTTACCTCCGCCACCTTTTTCTGGAGCGCCGCCTGAAGGACGAATACTTCGGATCATTCGAGCGGACGTGGACGGATGAAACGCCGCTGGCGGAGGTGCGCTTTGTGGTGCTCGATACCGAGACCACGGGCCTCGATCCACGGCGCGACCGGCTGATCAGCATCGGCGCGGTGGCGGTCCGCGACGGGCGCATTCATCTGGACGACTCCTTTGAAGCACTGCTGCGAATCGCTTACAACAGCGCCTCGGTTACCGTGCACGGCATCACTCGCGACCAGGCAGCGGCGGGCATGGCCGAGCGGGAAGCGATCGAGGAGTTTCTCCCGTACCTTGCGGACGGAGTCATCGTGGGCCACCACATCGGCCACGACGTGGCCACGCTGAATGCGGCCTGCGAGCGTCATTTCGGATTCACTCTGCGGAACCGCCAGCTCGACACGATGGATCTGGCGCTCGCGCTGAGAGACGCCGGCGCGTTTGACCGCCGCGCGTTCGCGCAGGGGTTCACGCTCGACGCACTCTGTGAGATGTTCGGCATCGCTCCCCACGACCGGCATACGGCCGGCGGCGATGCCTTCCTCACGGCCCAGATCTTCCTGCGCCTGCTTCGCGCCGCCCCGCGGAGCGGACGGACCACGCTTTCCGCGATCTCGCAGCCCTACCAGCCGCCGGGCGAGTAGCGGGCGGCCCGGCGAGCATCACAGGCATGGTGTTGAAAGTATCACCCGTTTGGCCACACCATCCGTGCACTTCGCCCCAAACGGTTGTACTTGGTTTCATTCCCGCTCAATCCTGACTTCAACCGGCCCGCTCGTAACCTGGCCGGTGTTACAGCTTCAGGGCCGTGCGGGCATCCCGAGCCGCCCGGCTGATCCTTTGCTCGAAAGGGTTGGACACAATGGGAAGAACGATCGTTCAATGGGCAGTCTGTCTTTCTGCCTGCGCGGTTGCCTTTGCGCAATCGCCCGTGGGCAGCATCCGTGGCTACGTCAAAGATCCGTCCGGGGCGAGTATCCCGAACGTGACGGTGGAAGCGAAGAGCGAAGCCACCAACGTAATACAGAAGGGAACCACAGACGCGACCGGCTATTTCCAGTTTCTGCGTGTGGCGCCGGGCGCGTATGAAGTTACCGCGCAAGCGCAAGGCTTTCGCAAGCTGGCGGTTCACGATGTGCAGGTTCTGGTGGATCAGATCATCTCGCTCGACTTGAAACTCGAGGTCGGGCAAGTGGCCGAGGTGCTGGAGATCACCGGCGGCGTGGCGTCGACCATCGAGCCGGAGAAGATCTCCACCGGCAACGCGATGGATCAGCAACTGGTGCAGAACCTGCCCATGGCCAACCGGCGGTTCAACGACCTGGCGATCCTGACTCCGGGCGTGACCTTCGCGCCGAGCGGCACGCAGGCCGGAGGGTTCGCCGCCGCGGGCGCGCGGGCGCAGTCCACGAACTGGACGATCGACGGAACCAACGCACTGGACCCGCAGGTGAACGGGCCGCTGAATTCCTTCCGTATCGCAGAGGCGGTGCAGGAACTCTCGGTGACCACGACGGCGCCCTCGGCCGAGTTCGGCCGCCAGAACGGCGCGCAAGTGAACGTGGTGACCAAGAGCGGGACGAACCAGTTGCACGGCACGGCGTTCTGGTTCGTGCGCAACGACAAGCTGCAGGCCACCGATTTCTTCATCAACAAGCTGAATGGGCGGAAGCCGATTCTGCGCCGCAATCAATACGGCGTCACGGCGGGCGGCCCGCTGATGATTCCGAAACTCTACGACGGGCGCAACCGCACGTTCTGGTTTTATAGCTGGGAGGGCTTGAAGCTGCGCAATCCGCAGGTGCTGACGGCGATCGTGCCGACCGCGGCGGAGCGGGCCACGGTACGCGATCCGGCGGCGCGGGCGTTGGTCAATCTTTGGCCGCTCCCGACCGACACCAACGCGGCCGCGGGCGCTCAGAATTTTGCCGGTGCGGGGAACAATGCGCAGGACGACAACACGCACCTGATGCGCTTCGATCACGCGTTTTCGGACAAGAACCGCCTGATGGGCCGCTACATCTGGTTCGGCGGAACCACGACCAACGTCGGGTTGCTGCCCAACTATGGGAACCGAAACACGCCCGGCAGCCAGACACTCACCGTCACGGACACGCACATGTGGTCGCCTTCGTTCCTCACCGAAGTGCGCGCCGGCTACTCCCGCAACAAGACGCGGTTCCTGCCGGAGGATAACGGCGTCAACGCGGCCGCGATTCTCCCTGGGGCTCCCGGCTTGGTGGACGGCACGCAGAACCTGCTGAACAGCGGTCTGCCGCGGATCGTGATGACCGGATACACCTCGCTCGGCGCGGCCACCAACCTTCCGCAGGGGCGAATCACCAACACCTACGAGCTTTTCCTGAACAACACGAAGATCGCACCGTTCGGGTTTTCGCGGCATACGCTGAAGTTCGGCTACAACGGGCGCCGCGACGAAACGATTCGCTTCCTGAACGGCAACGCCCGCGGCTCGGCCACCTTCGAGAGCTTCGAAAAGTTCGCGGGCCTGTGTTCCACCTGCGGCGGGCGCTCGCTGCTGCAACAATCCACGATCCGCACCGGCGATACGATGGCGCACTGGTACCGCTACCCGCACAGCCTGTACGTGCAGGACGACATTCGTCTCACGCAGAGCCTGACGCTGAACGTCGGTCTGCGCTGGGAGTACTTCTCCGCCGCAATCGAGAAGAACAACCGGGGGACCAACTTCGTGGAAGGCTACGGGCCCATGCTGGTGGGCACGAACCAGATTTTGGATCTCGACCCAACCAAGCGCGGGCGCGAGGCGTTCCGATTCCGCCAGGCTCCCTTCACGCTCTCGCGTTCCGGCACCGATACCAACAAGAACAACTTCGGACCGGTGTTCGGTTTCGCCTATTCTCCGAAGGACGGGCCGTGGCTGTTGGGCGACGGCAAGACCGTCATCCGGGGTGGATTCCGGCTTGGCTACGACGACATCTTCAACAACCTGCCGGTGAACCAATCGCTCAACGGGCCGTGGACGCTGACCACCACGCAGACCGCGGGCACGACGCAACCGGCGGTGGGCTACGGGTGGGACCTGGCGTTCAACCAGGACGTGCCGCTGGTGGCGCGAACGACCCAGGGGCCCGGCGCTCCGGCCGTCGGCCTGCTGACGTTCAATGCCTACGACCCCGACGCGCCTACCTCATACGGCTACAGTTGGAACCTCGGCGTGCAACGGCAGATTTCGAACGGCAGCATGATCGACATCAGCTACATCGGCAGCGGCGGCCGCAAACTGGGCGTGTTTCTCGATCCGAACCAGCCGAACGTGATCGTCAACAACCCCAGTTTCCGAGGCGTGCAGCGGCCGAATGAGCAGGTCTTCCCTTACCCGCTCTGGAGCAGTGTGTTCATGGGCTCGTTCCAGGCGACCTCGTCGTATCACGGCCTGGTGGTTGCGGGCCGGATGCGGTTCCGCGGCTCGCTCAACATGCAGCCTCCTGGACCTGGGGCCACTCGATCGACAACGCGTCGAGCTTCTTCGGCTCCGACGACGATCTGGGCACGGCCAACGTCAAGCGCCTGGACCTGGACCGCGGCAACAGCGGGAACGACCAGCGGCACCGGTTCGTGAATGTGTTCGTCTGGGATCTGCCGGTGGGGCGAGGCAAGAAGTTCCTGGCGAGCGCGCCGGGCGTGGTGAACCACGTACTCGGGGGGTGGTCTGTGTCGGGGATCACCAACCTGGCGACGGGGCATCCGTTCACGGTGTACGCAAACACGGCTCTGGACTTCAGCGGCTTCAATCAACGGTTTGACCGTCCGGACGTAGTGGGGACCGGCAGGCTGACGATCAACCGCGGCAACCCGGACAGCTTCTTCGACCCGGCCTTCTTCGGCAAGGTCACGGGGACGGCGCCGTGCCCGGGGTTCGATCCGGCTTCGAGCAACCCGCAGTCCCGCGGCTGCGCGCCGGTTGGGCGCGTGGGCACTTCTCCCCGCAACGCGTATTACGGGCCGGGCCTGATGAACTTCGACTTCACAGCCTCGAAGAAGTTCGATCTCGGCACGGAGCGCGTCAAGCTGGAGTATCGGGCCGAGTTCTTCAATCTGTTCAACCACACCAACTTCGCCCTGCTGGCGAACAACCGGCTGATGTCCACCGGCGCGTTCGGGCAGCTCGGCGCGACGAGTGAGTTGAACGGCGGCAACACGGGCGGGCCGCGGATCATACAAATGACGCTGCGGTTGTCGTTCTAGCCATCGCTTCAGCAGTGCGGGCCGGCTGGGCTGCGGGTCTTCCGTGGCCCGGCCGGCCCGTTTTTGTTGTTAAGGCAAGGTAAAGCTACCGCGCCGGGAGTAACCAGCCGCCAGCCCTGCGGTACCTTTGTGTTCAGACGGGTGTCTTCATACGGAGCATGGGCATGGCTTTGTGGCGGGCAATGGCGGCGTCGGCGTTGGTGGCATTCGCGGCGCCGTGCGCCGACTTCCGGGGCGTGGTGCAGGTCTCCGGGCTGCCGCTGCCCGGGGCGACAGTGACTGCGTCGCGCGCGGCGGCTCGGCACACAACGATCACCGGCGATGACGGTTCTTTCGTGCTCGACTTGCCGGAAGGCGACTGGGAGATCGAGGTCCAGTCCTTCGGCTTCGCGCCGCTGCGGCGGAGTGTGGCGGCGGGGAGCGCCGCGGTGTCCTGGGAGCTGACGTTCTTGTCTCCGGAAGCGCTGAAGGGACTTCTGGCGGCGGGCAGTCCAACGCCCAAGCCGGAGCCCGCGTCTCCACCGGCTGCCCCTTCCCGCCCCGCTCCCGCGGGCGCACGGCAGCGTCCGCAACCGGGGACGGCGCCGGCGCGCGCCGCAGCGGGCTTTCAGCGTACGGACGTTACCCAGGTGGCGAGCACCGAGGCGTTTGAGAACACCGGCGCCTTGCGTGGCGAGGAGGCGAACGACCTCAGCCAAAGCGCTGCGAATTCGTTTCTGGTGCAAGGCAGCGTGAGCAGCGCGGTGGGCCTGCCGCAGCAATTCGACTGGGGACTGCGGCCGGGTATGGAAGGCATGGGACCCGGCGGAATGTTCGGGCCGGGCGTGGGCCCCGACGGCGCGCCGTTTGGAGCGCAGTCGGGAATGGGACAGGACGGACCACCTCCCGGGATGGGCGGCCCTGGCGCCATGGGCGGGCTCGGAGGCCGCCCCGGCGCGCCAGGGCCGTTCGGCGGGATGCTGGGACGGCCCGGCGGCGGGCCGGGCATGGGCCCCGGGCTCGGCGGCGGAGGAGGACCGGGAGGGGGCGGTGGAGCCGGCCGCCCCGGCGGTGCGGGTGGTGGCGATCGCCGTGCAGCCGCGCGCCCTGGCGCCGCCCGCGCGAACGCCGGCGCTCCGCCCTGGGCCGGGCGCGGCGGCGCAACGGCTTTCGGCAATAACCGCCGCGACCGCCGTCTGCAGTACAACGGCATGGCCGTGTATAGCCTGAACGACTCGGCGTGGGACGCGCGGCAGTATTCGGTGACGGGCGCGAACCTGGCGAAGCCGGACTGGTCGCGGATGCGCGGGAACGTGATGTTCGGCGGGCCGTTGCGGATTCCCCGGCTGATCTCAGCGGAGAAGATGATCCTGTTCACCGTGAACTACCAGTACAGCCGGAACCGCACGGGAACGATTTCCGACGCCGTGAACATGCCCACCGCGCTGGAGCGTGCGGGCGACTTCTCCCAGACGGCGGTAAACAACCGGCCGGTGACGATCTACGATCCTGCAACCGGCACGCCGTTCGCGGGGAACCAGATTCCGGAGAGCCGCCTGGACGCGCGCGCCCTTGGTCTGGCGTCCTTCCTGCCCATGCCCAACCTGCCGCTCGCGGTCCGGAACTATCAAACCTCGTGGGTGGGCGCCAACGACTCGCACAACTTCAACGCGCGGGTGATGAACATCCGTCTGGGCAGCAAGGACCGCCTGAACGGCGGCATTGGATTTCAGCGCAGCTCCAGCCAGTCGCCGAACCTCTTTCAGTTTGTCGACGAAGGCGCGGGCAGCGGTGTCAACGCCAGCCTGATGTGGTCGCGTACGATCCGCGCGGGCGTGATCAACAGCGCGAACCTCGCCTTCAGCCGGGCTCGGCAGGAGGCGATTCCGTTTTTTGCATTCGAGCGGAACGTGGCTGGGGAACTCGGAATCCCCGGTGTCTCCGCGCTCCCGCAGAACTGGGGCCCGCCCACGCTTCGCTTCGTCAACTACGCCGGTTTGTCGGACGGCAACTATTCGTTGAACCGCAACCAGACGTTTTCAGTGGGCGACACGCTGCTCTGGACGAAGGGCACGCACACGCGGAGCGTCGGCGTGAACTTCCGAAGGTTCCAAACCAACCGCCTGTCGGACACAAACGGCCGCGGCACGTGGAGCTTCAACGGCATCGCGACGAGCACCGCGCTCAACGGCGCGGCCATACCGGGCGCGGGTTACGACTTCGCCGATTTCCTGCTTGGTTACGCCACCACCAGTAACATCCGCTACGGCAATCCCGACCAGTATTTTCGCAGCTCGTCGTGGGACATCCACGCCAACGACGACTGGCGCGTGCATCCGAAATTCACAGTGAACTACGGTGTGCGGTGGGACTACGCGCTGCCGGTGACGGAGTTGTACGGCCGGCTGGTGAACCTGGCGAGCGCCAACGGCTTCGCCACGGTGAACCAGGTGACGCCCGGCGGCGTGCTACCGGACGCCCTGGTCTATCCCGACCGCAACAACTTTTCGCCGCGCGTCGGCTTCGCGTTCCGGCCGCGGCTGAACAACTCGCTGGTGATTCGCGGCGGCTACGGGGTCTACTACAACACCTCGGTCTACAACATCATCGCCGCGAACATGGCGCAGCAGCCGCCCTTCGCGCAGGTGCTGAACGCCTCGGGGAGCCGGCTCCAGCCGCTTTCGCTGGCGAACGGGTTTGCGATCGCGCCGGGCGCAGCGGGTTTGGGCACTTACGCGATCGATCCCTATTACCGCATTGGGTACGCGCAGACCTGGACCGTCTCCGTGCAGCGGGATCTGCCCCGCGGACTCTTCGCTACGGTTGGCTACCTGGGGACGAAGGGGACGCGGCTCGATCAGCAGTACATCCCCAACTCCTCGGCGCCGGGTTTGCCGCAGTCCACGTTGCCCACGGGCTTCGCGTTTCAGAACTCGAACGGCAACTCGATCTACCATGCGGCGCAGTTTCAGTTGAACCGGCGGTTCCGGAGCGGCTTCGGCGCGAACACCTCATATCAATGGTCGAAGTCGATCGACAACGCAGGGACCGGCGGGCGCGGGCAAGGGGGCACGCCAGTAGCGCAGAACTGGCTCGACTATGCGGCGGAGCGCGGCCTGTCGAGCTTCGATGCGCGGCACAATCTCTCCGTGCAGGCGCAGTACAGCACGGCCATGGGCGTGCGCGGAGGCACGCTTCTGCAGGGCTGGAAGGGCAAGCTGTTCAAGGATTGGACGGTCGGCTCAACGCTCACGTTCCGCTCGGGCAATCCGTTCACGGCGACGGTGCGCAGCCAGGTGCAAGGGACGTCGGTGAACAACACCGTGCGCGCCGACGCGACGGGGCTGCCGATTGATGCGCCCGGCATGTTGTTCAACACCGCCGCCTTCGCTCAGCCGCAGGCGGGCCGCTGGGGCACCGCGGGGCGGAACACGATCCCGGGACCGGGTGCGCTCTACCTGAACGGCTCCGTCGGCCGCGTGATCCGCTTTGACGAGAAGCGCACGCTCGACTTGCAAATGCAGGGGCAGAACGTGCTCAACCGGGTGGTGATCACGCAGTGGGGCACGGTGGTGGGCGCGTTGAATTACGGCGTCGCTTCGAACGCGGCGGCGATGCGGCGGTTGACGTTGAATGCGAGGTTTCGATTCTGATGCGGAGGCCGGCTCTCTTCCTTTCCGTCTTCGCACTGTTGGCGTCAGGACAGCAGCGCGAGTTCAAATTCGAAGCGACATCGTCGCTGGTGGTGATCAATGTGGCGGCGAAGGACAAGAGCGGGAAGCCGCTGGCGGACTTGAAGGCCTCCGACTTTGCGGTCACCGAGGACGGGAAGCCGCAGCAGATCCGGGTGTTCGAGTACCAGAGCCTGCTGGATGAACCGCTGCCTTCGCGCGGGCTGCTGCAGCGGCCCGAGGAGCCCGCGGCGGCCCGCCCGCAGGCCGCGCGGATCGCGCCCGCCGGCAAGGACGAGATCAAGTACAAGGACCGCCGTCTGCTGGTGCTCTATTTCGATTTCGCGGGCATGCCGGTGGCGGACCAGTATCGCGCGCAGCAGGCGGCCATCAAGTACGTGAACACGCAGATGGCGGCGTCCGACGCGGTGGCCGTGATGAGCTTCACAACCACGCTCAAGGTCCTGCACGACTTCACGGCCAATCGTGACAGTCTGCTGGCGGTGATTCGCGGCCTGGTGATCGGCGATACGGGCATGGCGAACGGCGCCACCGGCGAAGAGAACGAAGAGGACACGGGCGCGGCGATCACGCAGGACGAGACCGAGTTCAACATGTTCAACACGGACCGCAAACTGGCGGCGCTGGAGTCGGCGGCCAAGCTGCTGGGCAGCCTGCCGGAGAAGAAGGCGCTGGTCTACTTCGCCAGCGGGATGACCCGGACGGGCGTGGACAACCAAGCGCAGTTGCGGGGGACGGTGAACGCGGCCATCCGTTCGAACGTGGCGTTCTACCCGGTGGACGCGCGGGGCCTGGTGGCAGCGGCGCCGATGGGGGACGCAACGCAGGGTTCGCCCGGCGGGCGCGGCATGTACTCGGGCGATTCGCAGCGGGCGGCGCGCAACAGTTTCCAGCAGCAGCAGGACAGCCTGTACACGCTGGCGGCGGACACGGGCGGCAAGGCGATGCTCGACCAGAACGACCTGTCGCTCGGCATCGTACAGGCGCAGCGCGACGTTTCGAGCTACTACATCCTCGGCTACTACAGCACCAACGGCGCGTTGGACGGAAAGTTCCGGCGCGTGAAGGTGCAACTGGCCAAGGGGCTTGCGGCCTCGCTCGACTATCGCTCCGGCTACTTTGCGTCGAAGGAGTTCCGGCAGTTCACCGCGACGGACCGGGAGCGGCAGTTGCAGGAGGCGCTGATGCTGGGCGACCCGGTCACCGATCTCTCGCTGGCGCTCGAAGTGAACTGGTTCCGGCAGGGGCGCGACCGCTACTTTGTGCCGGTTGCGGTGAAGATCCCGGGGGCGGATATCGAACTGGCCCGAAGCGGCGGAGCGGAGAGCGCGAAGCTCGATTTCCTGGGCGAGATCCGGGATGCGCGGGGGGGCTTGCAGGGCTCTGTGCGGGATGAGGTAACGATCCGCCTGAAGGGCGAGCGAATGGGCCAACTGGCGAGCCGCAGTCTGCAGTACGACACCGGGTTCACGCTGCCGCCCGGTGTGTACACACTGAAGTTCCTGGCGCGCGAGAACGAGAGCGGCAAGATGGGCACGTTTGAGACGAAGTTCAGCATACCGGACCTGACGGCGGAGCAGCGGCGCCTGCCGATCTCGAGCGTGGTGCTTTCGAACCAGCGGCAGCGGTTGTCGGATTCGGTGGCCGTGGCCGAACGCAACAAGCGGCTGCTGGCGGTGAATCCGCTGGTGGTGGGCAATGAAAAGCTGGCGCCGAGCGTGACGCGCGTGTTTCGGAAAGACCAGGAGATGTTCGTCTTTCTGGAGGCCTACCAGCCGGAGGCCCGGTCCAACGGCTACATCGTGGCGTTGGTGAGCTTCTTTCGGGGCAAGGTGAAGGCCTTTGAGACAGCGCCGTTGCAGATCGCCGAGGGGCCGGATGAGCGGACCCGTGCGGTGCCGGTGAGCTTTCGCGTCCCGCTCAAGAGCCTGGCGCCGGGCCGCTACACTTTGCAGGTGAACGTGCTGAACCCGGCTGACAAGAAGTTCGCGGTGTGGCGCTCGCCGATGGTGCTGCTGCCGTAGCGGCGAACGTCACCGCAGCTTGCAGACGTAAAACACGCGCCCCGTGAAGTCCTCGACCAGAAGGAACCAACGGCCGTCGATCCATCCCGAAAGCGCGAACTCGCGATCGGGCGCCTGCCACGGCGACACGCCCTTCGCGCGCCAAAGGCGCTTTCCGCCCGGCCATTGGAAGAGCTCGTAGTAGACCTCGCCGACAGGCCGGTAGGAGCCCGGCTGGAGCGAATGGCTCATGGCAAGAACTGCGCCCCCTCCCGGCGCCACGCGGGTCCAGTGGGTATCGCGATGCTCGCCTTCGACGGGAGGCTGTGTGCCGCTCTCCACCTTCGTCAATTCCAGCGGCTTCGCCTGGTCCCATTCGGCATCCGAGGCCGGGAAGACCCCGCCGCTCTCCAACACGACACGAAACTTGTTGTCGCTGAAGCCGGTGATCTCCTCGGCGTCCAGCCGGCGCGAGACTCCCGCCACCAGAAGTTCGCCCGCCTTGCCGCTTCGGAACGCCGGGCGGAACACGTAGTGGGCGGGGTCGACCACCGGCTCCGGATGGGCCTCCGCCCTCCATTTGTCGAGCGTGATTCGGATACAGCGCTGATCGGACTGCTGGTCAAGACGGAGCCGCGTGGGACCGCTTCCGCAGCCCACCGTGGCAAGCGCGGCCACCAGCGCGAGGGGAAGTCTCATCCACGCCCCAGGTACTTCTGAATGTCCGGGAAGAGCAGTTCCTTCACGGCCGGCTCCTCCATGTTCGCGGGAGTCACCAGCGTCGCCCCGCTGTCCATGAACTTCTGCGGCTCCTCGCCGCGCAGCTTCTGTCCGATGGCGCGCGTCGATTCGTACCCCATCTTGAACGGGTTCTGAACCACCAGCGCCTGGATCCATCCCGCCTTCATGTCGCTAAGGATCTGGTCGCTTGCGTCGAAAGCGACCAGCTTCACGCTCTTCGCATTCCGGCTCTTGAGCGCCTGCACGGCGCCCGCGGTGGAGCTTTCGTTGTCGGCGAACAGGCCGTCGATATCCGGGTGCGCGGTGAGGATGTTCTCCGTGATCGACATGGCTTTGCTGCGCCCCATGCCGAATTGCACGCCGAGCAGCGTCACGCCCGGGTGCTTTTTCTTCATCTCGTCTTCGAAGCCGAACTCCCGTTCCATGGTGGAAGCCGATCCGGGCATGAAGCCGATCACAGCCACCTTGCCTGTGCCGCCCAGAATCTCGCCGAGTTTACGCGCCGCCATTCGGCCGCCCTCCGTGTTGTCGGTGGCGATGTAGGTCAGGCGCTGTTCGGTATCGATGCCCGAATCGAAGATCGCCACCGGGATCCCGGCCTTCGCGGCACGTTCCACCACGGCCACCAGCGCCTTGCGGTCCACCGGGGCCAGCACGATGCCCGCCAGCCGCCGGTTCACCATCGATTCGACGATCTCGATCTGGCGGCTGGAGTCCGTTTCGAGCGTGGGGGCATTCCACTCCACGTCGAAGCCGTACTCCCGGGCGGCCTTCAACGCACCGGCGCGAACGGTCTGCCAGAAGATGTGATTCGCTCCTTTGGGAACGACGCCCACCACCGGTTTGCCGCCCCGATTGCAGGCCGGGAGCAGCGCGGACACACCGAGCAGGAGTGCTTTGCGACGTTGCATGGTACGTTCACTAGTATGCCGCTTGTGAAAGTGGGTTCGCGTTCCGAGCTTCCGCCGGGCGCGATGGCCGGGGTGACGGCAGGCGGATCCACCCTGGTGCTCTGCCATGCGAACGGCGAGGTGCACGCGCTGGAGGGCGTTTGCCCGCACCGCGAGGGACCGCTCGCGCACGGCGCATTGCACGGGAACTGGATCGTCTGCCCGTGGCACGCCTGGGAGTTCGACTGCGTGACCGGCGCCAACGACTACAACCCGGAGATCAGGTTGAAGAAGTACGCGGTCACGATCCAGGACGACGACATCTTCGTCGATCTCTCCTAAGTGCCGGAGCTGCCCGAAGTCGAGACCATCGTTCGTTCGCTCGCGCCGAACCTGGCGGGGCGGCGGATTGAGGCGGCGGCGTTTCCGGGTCCGCGTGCGCTGCGCGGCGCGCCGGAGCCGGCGCTGGCCGGCGCGGAGATCGAATCCGTTCGCCGCCACGGCAAGTTCATCGTCGTGGGAACAAACGCCGGGCTGTTAGTGATTCACTTGGGTATGACCGGCAAGCTGCTGTTCGACGCCGTTCCCGGCCCGTATGCGCGCGCGGTCTTCGCTTTGGATGGCGGCCACCGGCTGGTCTACGACGACGTGCGGCAGTTCGGCTGTGTCGAGTGGCATCGTTCGTTGCCGCCGCGGCTCGCACGGCTCGGTCCGGACCCCCTTGCACTCGGCGAGCGGGAGTTCGCCGCGGCGCTTCGCGCACGGCGCTCGATCGTCAAGACCCTTCTGCTCGACCAGACCTTCTTGCGCGGGTTGGGCAACATCTACACCGACGAGGCCTTGTTTCGCGCGCGGATCCACCCCCGAACCAATACGCGAAGGTTGAGCGCGGCGCGCGCGGGCGCGCTCTATCGAGCGGTCCGCGAGGTGCTCGAATTGGCAATCGCGCATCGCGGCAGCAGCATCAGCGACTATGTGGACGCCGCCGGGGAGCGCGGCGGCTTTCAGCTTCTTCATCTGGTGTACGGCCGCGAAGGCCAGCCGTGCAAGGAATGCGGCGCGACGGTGCGCCGCGTGGTGGTAGCCCAGCGAGGAACGCATTATTGCCCCGTATGCCAAAGACACTGATCGCACTTGTGTTCGCCGCCGCCTCAGCCGGAGCGCAGCCCGTCACGTACGGTCTTGGCCCCGACCCGGGGGCGCCGCTCCGTCTCGAAGTCGAGAAGACCGGACTGCTGAGCGGTAAGAAGCATGTCTTCGAAGTACAGCGTTTCAGCGGCACGCTGTTCTACGACCCGGCGCACGCCGCGGCCGCGAAAATCGAACTGCGCATCGAGGCGAACGGCCTCGTGCTCAAAGACGACTGGCTGAAGGCCAGCGACTTCAAAAAGGTCCAGGAGTTCGCGCTGGGCGATGAGATGCTGGCCGCCAGGCAACATCCCATCCTCCGATTCGAATCGAGTTCAGTAGGCGGTGGGCCGGGGAATTTCGCGGTCAAGGGCACGCTCTCGATCCGGGGCATTTCGAAGCCCGCGGAGGTGGCTGTGCGGCAGATCGATGCAACCCATTACGAGATCGAATCGACGATCCGCCTGAAGGACTTCAACCTGAAACCGCCGAGCGCCGTGCTGGGGGCCATCGGCACGAAGAACGAAATGCGGCTCAGCGGGCGGGTAGCGGCGGCGCCTCGCTAATTGCACATGGTCGCGTCGTGCGCGGGGCCGGCGGCGGTCATCACCGTGTCCGCCGGATGGGCGAGCAGGTGGTGACGGCAGCTTCCCTGCGAGGCCATGATCAGTTTCACGCCGCCGTCGCGTGGATCGACGTGTTGGACGATGTTGCCTCTGCCGCCACTGAGAAGACCGCATGGCAGAGCGGCCATGGCTCCGAGAACGAGTAGTCTGCGCATCGAATTTCCTCCGGGTGCGTCCTGACGGGCGCTGTAGTCACAGGATGCGCCGGTTGGAGCCAATCATCAATTCGATGGAACGTCTAGACGGCCCTATTTCGGCCCCGAGGCGCCGGGGACCGCTGGTACCATCGAGGCCAGGGTAACTCCCAGCTCGCCGTGATCGGGGAGAACGCTGACTCCTACGCGAGGCCGCGCAGCGCGGTGGCACGCGCAACCCGGGACACGGCGAGCGCGAACGCCGCGGTGCGCAGGGAACAGCGGTGGCGTTTGGCGGTCTCGATGAGCGCGGCGTAGGCGCTTTTCATGTACCGCGCCAGTTCGCCGTTCACCCGTTCTTCGTCCCACGAGAAGTTCTGCGTGTTCTGCACCCATTCAAAGTAACTGACGGTGACACCGCCGGCGTTGGCGAAGATGTCGGGCAGCACGGTGACGCCTTTGCTCTCGAGAATCGCGTCCGCGTCAGGATCGGTGGGGTGGTTGGCGCCTTCCAGGATGAAGCGGGCGCGTACCGCGGGAGCGGTTTGGCGGTGCAGCACACCGCCGAGGGCGGCCGGCACGAGCACATCGCACGGCTCGGCGAGGATCGATTCTTTGTCGAACCCGAGGCCGCCCGGGAAGCCCGCCACGGAGCCCGTGGCCGCAACGTGCGCCACGAGGGCGGGGATGTCCAGCCCCTCGGGGTTCCGGACGGCGCCAGTGACGTCGCTCACCGCCACGACGCGGCCTCCCTCGGCGTGGATCAGGCGAGCGGCCCAGGAGCCGACGTTGCCGAAGCCCTGCACCGCGTAAGTGAAATCGGCGATCTTGCGTCCGGCATCGGCAAACAGGTTCTGGGCAGCGAAGAGGAGGCCGCGTCCGGTGGCCGATTCGCGGCCTAGCGAGCCGCCGAGTTCGAGCGGCTTGCCGGTGACCACCGCCGGAGACCATCCGTGGAACTTCGCATACTCGTCGACAATCCAGCCCATGGTTTCGGCGTTCGTGCCCATGTCGGGCGCGGGGATGTCGACGGAGGGGCCGATGAGGTCGTGGATGCGCTCGACGAAGACCCGGGTGAGCCGCTGCAATTCGAGTTTCGAGAGCCCGCGCGGATCGACGGCGATGCCGCCTTTGGCGCCCCCGTACGGCAGTCCGGCGACCGCGGTCTTCCAGGTCATGAGGGACGCGAGGGCGTTGACCTCGTCCGGGTCCACTTCGTGGTGATAACGGATGCCGCCCTTCATGGGTCCGCGCGAGTTGTCGTGCTGGACGCGAAAGCCGACGTAGGTCGCCAGCGAGCCGTCGTCGCGGACGATGTTGCACTCCACCTTGACCTCGCGCAGGGGCGTGATCAGTTGACGGACGATGTTGTCATCGAGGCCGAGAAGCCGCGCGGCGGCGTGGAAGTTGCGGTTGGTCGCTTCGGTGGCAGTCATGGTTTCGCGGGTGTCGATGAAGACGACGCGCCTTCTTCGACGATGGTTGCCTTGACGAGCTTGTCGAGGCGCGAGAAATTGCGATCGAGGTATTGGTTGCCCTCGGCGAGGATGCGGCTTTGATCGATGCCGCCGTAGTCGCCGTAGCCGTAGTGCAACTTCTCCACGCTCTCCATGCCGGAGATCACTTCGCCGAATGGAGCGAAGCCCTGCTCGTCGAGCGCGCGATTGTTGCGCAGGCTGATGAACACCTGCGAGGTGCGCGAGGACGGACCGGCCTTGGCGAACGACACGCGGCCCTTCATGTTGCTCTTCATCACCGGGTCGTCGGCGATCTGCGACTTGGCGTAAAGCTGGGACAGCTTGGGGTCCTTGGCGAGTCCGAATTGCGCCACGTACTCCTTGATTACCCGGAAGAACCGGGAGTCGTCGTAGAAACCGGATTTCACGAGCTCATAGAAGCGGTCCGCGCCGCGTGGGGCCCAGTCGCGGTGCACATGGACCACGAACTCGCCTTTTGAGGTTTCGAACTTCACCTTGAACTCGGCGGGCGCCTGATCGGCGGGCTTGGACGGCTCGGCCTTCTTCTTCGTGCCGGACGGCGTGCCGCAGGCGGCCAGCAGGAGCGCAGCGGCCAGAACGGGGGCGAGGGATCGCAGGCGCATAAGGCCGCTATTGTCTCGCATCTCCCGGACCGGACGCATCGCAACACGCGGCCAACCTTCGCTCAAACGCCGGCATCCATGACCGATGAGTACGACTGTGGGCCAAGCAGCCGGCCCGGAAGAGGCTGCCCCGCGAGGGTCGCGGCAGGGATCAAGCCGCAGGAGGACGTTTCTCATGAAGGGCACGAGCACCCGGTATTCACTAGGGTTCCGCTTGCTGGGCGCGTTCGGCGCCATGGTGCTGCTGCTGCTGCTGAGCGGCGGCGTTTCGCTGTACATGGTGGAGAGATTGAGCGGGAAGCTCGACACCGCGGCGAACCGCACTGCACGGAAGATCGAGATCAACGGGCAGATCAAGACCACGGCCAGCGGCATGCGGGCGGGCCAGCGGGGGCTGCTGCTCTATTCGCTCATGAAGCAGAGTGCGCGCGCCAGTGCCGCGGACAAGGCCTTCCGCGAGGCTGCCGCCGCGATGCAGACGCTGACCGCGAAGCTGAGGCCGCTCCTGGCGAGCGAAGCGGAGCGCGCGAGCGCCGGCACCGTCGACAGCGCGGTTGGGTCGTGGATGTCGAGTTACGAGGCGCTTACCCGGGCCGTTGCACGAGAGGACTTCGATGGCGAAGTAAAGACGCGCGTCGATGAGGCGTTCGTTCAGGCGGGGCGCATCGATCAGGCCGCCGCGGAGATCGAGGCGGCGGTGAACGCTCTGCTGGTGCAGGAAAGCCGGGAGGCCGCGTCCGCCCGGAGCGCGGGGCGCTGGGCGGTGCTCTCTGTCGTGATCGCGTCGCTGTCGGTCGGTGCACTGGTCCTCTACGTGGTACGGCGCACGAATCAGGACCTGCGGCGCATCGCGGGGGAAGTGGCCGAGGGCGCCGGCCAGGTACTGAGCGCGGCGGGACAGTTTTCAAGGTCCAGCCAGTCACTGGCGCAGGGCTCCTCGGAACAGGCGGCGGCCGTTCAGGAGACCTCGTCCTCCACTGAGGAGATCACCGCGATGGCGCATCGCAACGAGGAGATCTCGCGGCAAGGTCTGGAACATGTGAGCCAGGTGAGCGGGGAGATCGCGCGCACCAACCGCGCGCTGGGCATGATGTCGACGGCGATGAACGAGATCAACGCTTCGAGCGACAAAATCGCGCGCATCATTCGCGTGATCGACGACATCGCGTTCCAGACGAACATCCTGGCCCTGAACGCTGCGGTGGAAGCCGCGCGTGCGGGCGAGGCAGGAATGGGATTCGCGGTGGTGGCGGACGAAGTTCGTAACCTCGCGCAGCGTTCCGCGCAAGCGGCTCGGGACACCACGGAATTGATCGAGGAGTCGATCGAGAAAGCACGGCAGGGGAGAATCCGGGTGGAAGAGGTGTCGCACGCGGCACAGGCGATTGAGGCTGGGGCGGGCAAGGTCAAGGTCATCGTCGACGAGGTGAGCACGGGCAGCGGGGAGCAATCCCGCGGCTTGGCTCAGATCAGCCGGGCGATCGCCGAGATGCACAAGGTAATTCAGCAAACCACGGCCGACTCCGAGGAGAGCGCCGCCGCCAGCGAGGAACTGACCGCACAGGCGGAGACCCTGCAGGCGGCGGCCTTTTCGCTGCGCACGATGGTGGAGGGGCGTGCGGCATGAAGCGGCGCATGATCGCCGTGCTTTGTGCCGCGACGGCGGTATGCCTCGGGGCGGACCCGGCGGCGCCGGCCCGGATGGGTTGGGTGACCACGATCCAGACTGGTCTGGCGGAGACGTTTCAACTCACCCTCGGCGGGCTGTTCGGCCCGGGGCCGGCATGGCAGAACAAGCTGGAGACGGGCCTCGCGAACGTGTGGCAGGGAGGCGATTACCTCTTCGTGTTGGCGTCCGATTCGAAAGACCTGCGGAACGGCCATGACAACTGGCTGGCGGGGATCGGCTACCGGAGGCCGGTCTGGTCGCGAGGGCGGCAGCACCTGTCCTTCACGGGGGGCTTCCAGCACTGGAAGTTTCGCGGCGTCAAGAACGGCACGAATGACTGGCTGAGTCACGAGAACCTGACTTACAAGTTCGCCTGGAAGCTGCCGGTAACGGTCACTTCCGATAGCTGGTCGCTGTTCCAGAGCCCTTTGGCTAAAGGCAGCCTTCTGCATACGCAGGCGTGGCTTGAGCATCGGATCGCGAGGACGGAAAGCCCTCGGATCGTATTGCGCCACGGCCCGGCACAGACGTACGCCTGGGGGCTCTACGGCACGCACGGGAACCGCGTGATGCGGTATCAGTCCATGGTCATTCTGGCCTGGAAGGGGACGCGGCTCGAAGGCGGGTTGCGGAAGCAGTGGGGCATGCAGCCGAACATTCCCGACAACACTTACTGGCACTTCGGCGTGACGCGGACCGTATCGAAGTAGCCGGCCTACGGAGTCCGTCGGGGCTGCGACGAGAGCGCCTCGGCGATGGCGAGTTCGTAGAGCGCGTAGGCTCGGAAGTAATCGGCGGCGGCGGAGACCTCGCGCACGGCGGTGTCGAATGTCGCCTGTTCGCGCAGGTTCACCAGGAACAAAGTGCTGTCGCCGAGGTCGAAGCGGCTGCGTTCCAGTTCCTCGAGGTTGCGGGCCACGTTCACTTCTTCCCGCAGGACCCGGGTTCGCTCGTTGGCGCGGCGGACGGCGGACGCGGCGTCGCGCACCTCCACCATCACCTGGTCGCGGGCGAAGCGTTCGCGCTGATCGATCTGGGCAAGCCGGGCCTCGGCGGACTTCAACTGCCCGAGCGCGCGGCGGGCAGCCCGGGTAACAGCGGCACCACCGTGCAACGAGCCATCGAGCGCTACACCTACGACGGCGCCGCGGCGCCGTTGGAACGGGAGTTCGAACACTAGCGAGCCGCGAAACTCATTCGAGTTTCCGCGCGGCGTGTTGCCGCCGCCGACGAACTGGTTGAAGCCGAAGACCAGGTCCACGTTGGGCGCGGTCTGGTTGCGCGCCAGGTCCGCGTCGATGCGGGTCTGGTCGCGCTGAGCGCCGAGGCGCAACACTTCCGGTCGGCGCTTGAGGGCGATGTCGAGGTCGTCCGTCACGCGCTGGCCGGGGAGATCCGCCAGTTCGGGGAAGGCCGGCGGAAGCCGATCTTCGGCTAGGATGACGGGGTCGCCGTTGGGGTCTCGATAGAAGAGCGACAGCTCATACGAAGCCTGTTCGACGCCGCGGCGGGCTTCCACCACTTGCGCGCGGCGGGTGAGGATCGCGCGCTCGTTGTCGGTGACTTCGATCTGCGGCAACTGGCCGAGGCGCACGGCTTCGCGCAGTTGTTGATCGCGGGTCAGGGCGACGTTGAGAATCGTTTCGGCGAGACGCAGGCGCTGGCCGGCGGCCACCCAGTCCCAATAGCGGCGGGTCGCGGCCTGGACGACGAAGATGAACTGCTGGTCGACGGAGAGGTCGGCGAGGCGCAGGCCGATGCGGGAGCGCCACAAGCCGGCGCGGCGGCTGTCGATGGCGCGGTCGCGCCACAGGGGCAGGCGCATACCGCCGCGATACTCACCGAGTTCGGTGGTGAGCAGGCTGCTCGCATCGGTGCTGGTGAAACGGCCGTCGCCGAGGCGGTAGCCTCCAAAGAAGCTCAAGCCCTGGAAGGCGAGCGGCTGATCGACGACCACGTTGAAGCGGTTGTTGTCGAGCGGGCCGGCCTGTTGGTTCTCGAAGCCGGCCCGGATGACGGCGTCGAAGCCGCCTTCGGCCACCAGCAGATCGCCGTCGGCGATACGGCGCTCCTGAATGGTGGCCAGCAGCGGCGGGTAGCTCTTCTTCACCGAATCGATCACTTCGTCCAGACGGAGCGCGGGGAGGCCCGCCGCCGCGGGAGCGGGAAGCGCGGGCTGCGAGATAGCGGGATGGGTCGCCGTGGTCGGCCGGTTCGGCGAACTGGGGGGCAACAGGGGGTTATGCTGCTGCGGCGGCTGCGCGAACGCGGCGCAGGCCAGCGCGAAAGCGATCGCGAGCCTCATTTCTTGTCCTTGCCGCCTTTGCCCTTGCCGGCGCCGGGCTCGTCGGCGGCGATCACGGGCGGGAAGCCGTTGAACTGGCGCCACATTTCAAAGCCCAGCGGAACCATCTTGAGCAGCACCCAACCATTGGCCAGCACGCCCTGCCGCAGGTAGCCGGGCGAGGGCCATGGCTCGTCGTCGGGATCGGGCGCCACCAGGATGCGGAATTCGCCCTGTCCGTTGTCGGTCGGATCCACCAGGAACACGATGCCCCCGAAGGTGCCCACGGCCACCGACGGCCAACCAACGAATTGGATGGCTGGCCAGCCGTTGAACTGCAAGCGCACCTTGTCGCCTCTGTGCACCAGGGGCACGTCGTTGCCGTTGAGGAACAGTTCCACTACCGGGCTGGAGGCGAACTCGGGGACGAATTCGGCGATGCGGTCGCCGGACTTGAGGAGTTCGGAGCCGGGCTGGACGATGAGCCGGTAGATGGCGCCGTCGCGGGGCGCGGTGATCACCTGCGTGGACTGCCGCGCGTAGGCGGCGCGGGCACGTTCGTACACCGCGCGGAAGTTCTGCTCTTCCGCCTTGGCGGTTTCGAGAGAAGCGCGCGCGCTGCGGACGATCGCGGCTTCGGAGGCCGTGACGCGCTGCAAGTCCGATTCAAACGCCTTGCGATCGTTCATCGCCGCGTTCAAGGCGGCCTGCCGAGCTTCCACGTTGGCCTTGGCCTGATCGTACTCGGCCTGCGCCAACTCGAGGTTTCGAACCGATGTGAGCCCCTTGTCGAGCAACTGTTTCTGGCGGGGCAGATTCTGCTCGGCGGCGATAAACCGCGCCTTGCCGTCCTCGAGCGTCTGCTCGGCGCTGCGCACGCGATCCACGGCCATCTGGAGCCGGCTCTTGGCGGCCTGGATGGCGTTCTCGCGCGACTCTTCGAGCTGCAGGATCTGGCTGTCCAATTCGGACACGCGACGCTGTGTGGCCTGCCAGCGCTGCTCTTCGGAGCCCTGGATGATGCCCAACCGGCTGAGGATGTTCGGGTCCTGGTCGGCGATCTCGCCGATCACCTGGCCGGCCTTCACGCGCGAACCCTCGATGACGTTCCACTTGGTGATGCGGCCTTCCACGGGCGCGCCGATCGCCTGCAGCCGGTCGTTCGGATTCAAGGCCACGACACGACCTTTGCCGGGCACGCTCTGCTGCCACGGCGTGAAGACCAGGGCCGCGACGGTAACCAGGAACATCACCGCCAGAACGCGTGCCAGCGTGCGCGTGGTGTGGGGTGTGCCCACCAAGCGCATGGCGGGCAGGGTGCCGAGTTCTCCCAATCGGCCGGGAGCGGGATGCGAATGTGTGGCCATGGGCGATTCTCCTGTTTATCGGACCAGCGGCGCGGCAGTGGCTTCAATCAGACCGTCGCGAAGTTCATACACCCGGTCGCAGCGGCCGAGTACGCCGTCGTCCGCGCTCACCGCGATGAGCGTCCACGGGGCGGCGCGGTCGAAGAGGGTGGCCAGGATCTGGTCGCGGTCTCGGGCGTCGACGAGCGCTTCGAGGCATTCGTCGAGGATCAGGAGCCGCGGCCGGCCGGCGATGGCGCGAGCGAGGGCGAGGCGCGCCACCTGGCCCGCCGACAGCGGCCAGCCGCCGGTGGTCAGTTCGGTGTTGATGCCGTCGGGCAGCGACTGCACCACGTGCAACAGCCCAACCCGGGCCAGCACGCTGCGCATTTCGGAGGAGCCTAGCGTGCCGTGGCCGAGGCGGATGTTGTCGGCGATGGTGCCTTGGAAAACATCTTCGCTCCGGCAGAGCGCGACTTGCGCGCGGAGGTCGCTCAGAATGACGTCGCGAAGGTCGGCGTCGTCGATGTCCACATGGCCTCCGCTGGGAGCGCGCAGTCCAAAGAGCATATCGAGCATCGAGCTCTTGCCGGCGCCGCTGTGGCCCAGAAGGCCCACCCGGGCCCCCGGTTCAATGGACCAGTTGACGCCGTTGAGGATTGGGGTTCGGCCGTCATAGCTGAACTGGACGTTCTGAAAGAGGACGGCGGCGGGCCGGTCCGAGCGCCTCAGCGAAACGGAGCCTTGTCTTTCGAGCGGCAGATCGGTGAGGTAGCCGAGCTTGTCGATGGCCGCGCTCAGGTCATAAAACGTCTCCAACTGCTTGCCGAACTTGGTGAAGCCGCTGACCACCAGGGCAACGACGATTTCGGCGGCGATCAACTGGCCGAGTGTGAGCTGCCGGTTGATCACCAGCCAGCCGCCGACGCCGAGCAACACCGACGAGGCGATGGCCTGGAGTGCGAAGGAACCGATGATCTGCCGCAGCAGAA
This sequence comes from Bryobacteraceae bacterium, assembly GCA_031969915.1. Lineage (GTDB taxonomy): Bacteria > Acidobacteriota > Terriglobia > Bryobacterales > Bryobacteraceae > DALYJJ01. The sequence goes on from DALYJJ010000015.1 coordinate 26,797, forward strand.
TGCGGAAATGCTTGCTGCGATAGCGGAGCCATTCCGATGCGAGCGTGTTGGCCTGCTCGAGGGCAAGCGCCGTGCCGCGCGCGCTCTTGAACGTGAGCGGATGGCGCGCCAGTTCTTCAAGCCACGCCGTGAGCGCGTACTTGGCCTTGCTTTCCTTGATCGCGGTGTAGATGGCGCCGCTGCCCATCGGGAACAGGACGATCACGATGAAGACCAGCATGAGGACGTCGAACGCGAGCAGCCAGGGATGGTAGATCGCGAGCAGGATCATGCCGATCAGAGTCTGCATGAAGATCGAGAGGCCGTCGATCAAAAGCAACGCGGCGCTTTTCTGGACCGTCGCGACGTCGAGGAAGCGGTTCACCAACTCTGGCGCATGATGGCCCTCGTAGCCGTCCTTGCGGGCGCGCAGCAGGCGGTGCGCAACGTCGGTGGCCACGCGCACGAAGATGCGCCGCTGGATGACTTCGACCACGTAGGTTCGAAGCCCCTGCAGCAAAGCCGCGAATCCGAGGCCCGCAAGAACCGCCAGGGTCAAGACGACCAGAGGCTGCACCAGCGTGCCGAACGCGACCGTGTTCACGAGCGACTGAGTGGCTACAGGCACCACCAGCGTCATCAGCCCGATGGCGGCGGAGTAGATCACCGCGACCCAGAGGTCGGTCTTCTCCGCTTTGAGCAGGGTTTTGATCCGTTCGAACGGCGGCACGTTGTGGTACACGTGCTCGTCCTGGCCGTGCGCGTGATGATGTTGCGAGAGCGGTGAGGCCGATTCGACCGCGACCCATTCCAACTGATCCCGCTTCGTGCCCGCGCCCAGGACCCGCGTAAGTTCCGGAAGCCCCATCCACCTGGGCGGGGTCTCGGCGTCGAGCATGGAAACCAACACCCCGCCCCCGTTGGAGTCGCCGATGCCCAAGACGCTGGGAGTAGCGCCTTGCCCGTGAACAATGGTGAGCCAGGCGGAGTGCGGGCTGGCGGCTTTCGCCACGTCGTCGATGCTCTTGTTCACGCGCGTGAAGACGATTCCCAGTTCCTGGCCGGCGCGGCAGAAGAGATCGAGCACCGATTCGGTGCCGTGGGACTCCCGGATGGCGAGGCTGACGGCGCGACGGGCCGCCTCCTCTTCGAGCTCCAAGCCCACGGAGGCGGAGGAGAACGTGAGGACGCGGTAGACAAGCGCCGCGAGGAGGCTTTCCGCCCGCTGGGGGTCGATCGAGGTCGTTGGAGTGGACGGGTCCATAGGCGCCAATTAGATCAGATGAAGTGAAACTGTTCTCGCTGCGGACAAATTCAGCCCGGATGGACGGCCGACTTGGTCCAAGTGAATCTTAAGATGTTTTCATCATACGTCAGGTTTCGATTTTTGCACATGACTACATTAGAAAGTGTTAGTGTTGCGACGCGAGTTGTGCGTATACTGGTGTCAGAGAGGGGGGCAATGCGATTCCTACACGTGTGTTTGTAACGAAGGAATTAGCGAAGCTGCTCGGTGTTCTGGCGCACCCTCATCGGATCCGCATTATCGAAGAGTTGCGGAACCGTGAGATGGACGTCAATTCGCTCCAGCAGATCCTCGCCATCAGCCACTCCAGCGTCTCGCAGAATCTTTCGGTTCTGCGTTCTCACCGCCTCGTTCAGGAGCGGCGCGCTGGAAGGCACGTAATTTACTCTCTGTGTCAGCCCAAACTGGCGGGCTGGTTAACAGAAGGCCTGCAGTTCCTGGAAGGCGAACTGGCGATGCAGGGTGAGATGAGAGAGGCCGTGGAGACAGCACGGCAAATGTGGACGGATCCGCACCAAGCGAAGCCGGCTGGGAAAACCGGTAACGGAAGTGTGCATCCGCCCATGCGCAAGAACGGCTACGACGACGATTCGACGGGCTTCACCAACTAGGGGTCCTGTTCGAGTTCCGTGTAAGCATCGCGTTTCGAAATACCGCGCAGTCGAGCCGCCTGTTTGATGGCGGCCATGCGAGGTGTGCCCGCTCGCATTAGTTCATCCACGAGTTCGCGGGTTGTGCGGGGATCCGCGGGCCGTTCTCCCTTTCCTATCAACAGTGTAAGCTCCCCTTTCAAGGCTGGCCGCCGGGCCAGTTCCTGCCGGACGGCATCGGCATTTCCGCGCAGGAGTTCTTCGTGCAGCTTGGTGAGTTCGCGCGCCACGACGGTGGGCCGATCTCCCAGGATCGCCACGATGTCACCAAGGGCCTCCAGGATGCGGTGGGGGGCCTCATAGAAGATCAGGGTCGTTTCCTCGTCCGCGAGCAACTCCAAGTGCCTGCGCCGCTGAGACTGCTTGGGTGGCAGGAACCCGCAGAACCGGAATTCATCGGTAGGCAGTCCCGAGGCCGACAGAGCGGCGAGCGCCGCCGAGGGGCCCGGAATGGGGATGACTCTGAATTCGGCGGCAATCGCCTGATGAATGAGACGGTAGCCGGGGTCGGAGACCAGTGGCGTGCCGGCGTCGGAGATCAGCGCGACGGATTCACCGCCGGCCAGGCGTTCGACCAGTTCGGCCGCGCGGGCGGCCTCGTTGTGGTCGTGGTAGCTAATCAGGGGCTTGCGGATTCCGTAGTGGTCCAGGAGCTTGTGGCTCTCGCGGGTGTCCTCGCAGGCGATGAGGTCGACTTCCCGGAGAATGCGCACGGCGCGGTAGGTGATGTCCTCCAGGTTGCCGATGGGCGTCGCCACGACGTAGAGCGTTCCGGCCATAGTTCGTTTTCAGTATCTCCCAGCGAGACTTAGGGAGACATAAAGCATTTACCCGAAACGAACGATAGTAGCTACGATAGGCAATGACGGTGGCCACCTCAACCCATTACCTGTGGCAGCCGGCGGGCAGCCGGGTCACGGTCCTGTTGAACTACGACCTAGTGGACCGGCTCCTGGTGGACGTCACGCGGGCGTTCGCCGCTGTACCTCGGCGGGGAGCGGAAGTCGGCGGGCTTCTGCTCGGCTCGATCGACCGATCGAGCGGCGCGGTAGAGATTACGATCGAGGATTACGAACCGGTTCCCATCGTTTACGAGAAGGGACCTTCGTACCTTCTGAACGGAGAAGAAGAGAGGCGCTTCGCGGAGGCGGCGGCGGAATGGAGCGGGCTGACGGGCCAGCGGGTCCATGTGGTCGGCTACTTCCGGAGTCACACGCGCGAGGGGCTGGGCCTTTCCCCGGAAGACCTTGGGCTGATCGACCGGCACATTCCGGGCGACTCGCCGGTGGCCTTGATCATCAAGCCGTTTGCGGCACGCATACCGACGGCTGGCTTTTTCGTGCGGGTGGACGGAGAGTTCCAGTCCGATAGCATGCACGAATTTCCATTCCGCCGGAAGGAGCTGGGCGGAGGTCTGGCGGGCCGCGCGGAACGGCCATGGAGAGAAGAGGAGAGCGAGCCGGAGGCTCCCCGGCCGGCGGCGGCGCCCGCGCCCGCTCCGGCGATTTGGGCTCCTGCTGAGGATCCGCCGGCGGTGGATCCGGCGGTGCCGGTGGCGGCGCTGGAGGCACCCAATCGCCGTCGACCGCAAGGCCCCTGGTTGTGGGTTCCCTTGTCGCTCCTGTTTCTGCTGGTGGGCGTATTCATCGGGATTCAGGTGGCGCTGACGTTCTACGGCGTTCCGGCGCAGAGCGCCGACGTGGGGATCCAAGCGATTTCCCTAGGCTTGGTCGCGGACCCCTCGGGCCGCAATCTGCACGTGCGCTGGAACCGGGAATCGCGGCCGATTCTGGAGGCCAGCCGGGGGGCGCTGATCATCCAGGACGGATCATTCAGCAAGACGGTGGAACTGGACGCGGGGCAACTGCAGAACGGAAGCGTCATCTACCGGCCGCTGGCCGAGCGGATCCGGTTCCGCCTGGAGGTCTATCCGCGGGACACCCTGACCATCAGTGAGACCGTCGAGGCAAAGGCAAGTCCGGCGCCAGCGGAAGGCGGCCGGTAATCGCGGGGTTGTTGCGCGCGGCCCATTCCGCGCCGGCGAGCACGATCATCGACGCCAGGAAGCTCCAGAGCACGATGGTCACGGAATTGACGAAGGGCCCATACTCGCCCTGCAATTTGAGCCGCAGCCATGGCCAGGTGAGCAGGTTGACGTACTTCAGGATCTCCAACGCGAGTCCGACCACGACACTCACCGGCACCAGCGCGCGCCAGGGGATTCGGCGATTCGGAAGCAGCCAGTAGACGAGGAACAGGATCAGGATGGTCATCGGAACCGCGGCCGCCTTGAAGACCATGAGCGTGATCACGCCGACTACTTCGGCATCCGTGCCCAGCGCCTTCTGCCAGAGGTCCTGGTTAAAGGCGGTGAGCACCGTGGAGACCGTGATCAACGCACCGCACGCGAAGATGAGCGCCATGCTGATCAACTGGTTCTTGAAGAAGCTGCGGTTCTCGCGGATGCCCCAGGCCCGGTTCAGCGCCACCTCGAGCGGCTCAAAGATGCCATTGGCGGTGAACAGGAGCAGGAACAAACTCGCGATCTGAAAGGGGCCACGCTTCATTACGGTGGCGTTGAGGTTGCGCCGGAGGAATTCGCCCACCTCACCCGGAAAGTAGTCGCCGAGGGCAAGGTAGATGGCCTGTTCCGCGGCGCGCCATTCGAAGACGTACCGGCAGAGCGACAGGAGAACGATGAGAAACGGAAAGAACGACAGCAGGACGTTGGCCGCAATCGAGAAACCGTAGACGTGAACCTCGGTTTCCATCCAGTAGGTGACCGTCGGGCGGCACACCTCCACCGTTCGCTGGACGGGCGGCGGGAGCTTTTTCAAACGTCCAGTTTAGCAGCCGGACTCGATCAGGCCGCGGCGTTCAGCCGTGCTTTCGGCTCGCGCAGGCCGTGAAACCGGTACCCCACGCCGAACACGGTTTCGATGCACGGATAACCGACTTTCATCCGCACACGGCGGACGTGAACATCCAGCGTGCGGGTGCGGCATTCATTGCTGTAGTTCCAGATGCGGCCCATAAGTTCTTCGCGACTGAGGATCTCGCCTTTATGGGCCACCAGGGCGGCGAGGAGTTCGAACTCCTTTCGGGTTAGGGTCAGCCGGCGGCCGTCTACCCTCGCTTCACCCCGTGCGTTGTCGATCTCAAGCATTGACCAAACCCCCTGGTTTGCGATGGTAAGGGGAGGGGCCCCGGGAGGTCGTAGAGAACTTGTAAAAGACTTGTAAAAGCTACTCGATCGGGCGCGGCGTGACAGGTTCCACGCGCAGATCGCGGCGGGCCGAGTCGGTGGCCTGAATGCGAAAGTGAACGGCGCGGGCCTCGTCGGTGGCTTCGACGTGGAAGACCGCGTCGCCCTCGGGGTCAAGCACCGGTTCGTCGACCTCGCCGTGCTTGGTGGCGATCACTTTCCCGTTGGCTTCCAGGAGTTCGAACAGCAGCATCAGCTTCTTGAGGGGCTTCGAACTGGTGTTCCGCACGCGGCCTTCGATGGCGATCTTGCCGCCCGTGCGCTGCGCCGCCGCTTCCACCACGGTGACATCGGGCGGCTTGCCGGTCTTGCGTTTATCCTGCGCGAAACACAACAATGAACCGAGCAGGACCCAGAGACAAACGAACCTCATTGCAGTTCAGTCTAGCAGGGAGACAGCAAAACCATGAACAGACGGCAGTGGCTGGCGGGGACGGCGGCGACGGCGGCGATGGCAGCGCAAGCGAGCGCCCAAGGACCGAAGAACGTCGTGATATCGAGCGCCAACGGTCTGCGGGCGTGCGCCCGGGCGATGGAGACGATCGCCAAAGGCGGCGACACGCTGGACGCGGTGATCGCAGGCGTAAACATCAACGAGGAAGACCCCGCGGACAACTCGGTCGGCTATGGAGGGCTGCCCAACGAAGAGGGCGTGGTGGAGTTGGACGCCAGCGTGATGCACGGCCCGACTCGGCGCGCCGGATCAGTGGCGGCGCTGCGCAATATCAAGTACCCGTCGAAGGTCGCCAAGATGGTGATGGAGCGCACCGATCACATCATGCTGGTGGGCGAGGGAGCGCTGCGCTTCGCCCGCGCGATGGGCGTCAAGGAAGAGAACCTGCTGACGGAAGAATCGCGCCTGGCGTGGCTGGTATGGAAGCAGACGCTGCGGGACCGCGACGGCCACAGCAACTGGAGCGACGGGCTGGACACGCCGCCCGCGAAGAAGACGGGCCGATTGAAAGAGCAGTTTCCGGAGGCGAGCGAGGAGTTGCTGGCCTGGGCGCTTGAAGTGGCGACACATCCGCCGACGGGCACCATCAATTGCCTGGCGCTGAACGCCAAGGGGGAGATGTCGGGGGTGACGACGACCAGCGGGTTGTCCTGGAAGATCCCGGGGCGGGTGGGCGATTCGCCGATCATCGGCGCCGGCCTGTACGTCGATCAGGAAGTGGGCGGCGCGGGCTCAACCGGACGTGGGGAAGAGAACATCCGCGTGGCCGGCGCGCACACCATCGTCGAGAACATGCGGCACGGGATGGCGCCGAAGGAAGCGTGTCTGGACGCGTTGAAGCGGATCTCGCGGAACTACGACCACGATCAGGCCCGGCTGACGAAGTTCGACATTGTGTTCTACGCGCTGCGCAAGGACGGCGTCTACGGTTCGGCGTCGCTCTGGAGCGGCCGGCAGCGGCAAGCCGCCGCGGTGTCGACACGCAAGTTCGCGGTGAACGACGGCGGGGCGAGCCGGCTGGAGGACTGCGCGTTCCTATACGAGCGGAAGTAGGCCCGCGGGCTGCGAGGTCAGCTCCAACTGGCGGCTTCGCGTTCGCGCACGCCGAGCAGGAAGAGAATGCCGTCCAGGCCGAGTGTAGAAATCGACTGGCGGGCGGACTGGCGCACCACCGGCTTCGCGCGGAAGGCGATGCCGAGACCCGCGAGTTTCAACATAGGCAGGTCATTGGCGCCGTCGCCGACGGCGATGACCTGTTCCATGCTGAGGTTTTCCTGATCGGCAATCTCCGCGAGCAGCGCGGCCTTGCGCGCGCCGTCGACGATCGGGGGAATCACCTCGCCGGTGACGGCACCGTCGCGGACGTCGAGTTGGTTGGCGTGCAGGAAATCAATGCCCAGGCGCCGCTGCAACTCACGGCCGACGAACGTGAAACCGCCCGATAGGATCGCCATCTTGTAGCCCAGCCGCTTGAGCGTGGACGTCAGCCTCTCCGCGCCGTCCATCAGGGGGACAGTGTCGACCACCGTTTGGAGCGCGGATTCGGGTAGCCCCTTCAGGAGCGAGACGCGTTGGCGGAAGCTCTGCTGGAAATCGAGTTCGCCGCGCATGGCGGCCTCGGTGATCTTCGCCACCTGCTCGCCGGCGCCCGCCAGGCGAGCGAGTTCGTCGATGACTTCGGTCTGAATCAGCGTCGAGTCCATGTCGAAAGCCACCAGGCGGCGGTTGCGGCGATAGACGTTGTCGTGCTGGAAGGCGATATCGATGCCCTGCTGGGAGGTGAGATCGAGCAGGTCGGCGCGCATGGCCGCTTCGTCGGGGGTCTCGCCCGAGGCGGCGAGTTCGATGGAGACGGGACGGGACGCACCGTCGCCGAGGGGCGTGCGGCCGGAGAGACGGTCGATGCGGTCGATGTTGAGGCCGGCGCGGGCGATGGCGCCGCTGACGCCGGCCAGGTGCTGCGCGGTGATCGACGGCCCGAGCACGGTGATGATGTAACGGCGCTTGCCCTGGGCGCCGACCCAGGCGTCGTACTCGTCGCGGGTGATGGCGGTGAAGCGAACCTGGACGCCGAGTTCGTGCGCCCGCAGCAGCAGGTTGGTGAGGAGCGGCGAGGAGCGGGTCTCCTCGGTGAGTTCGATGAGCAGGCCAAGGGCGAGGGCGTTGTGGATGACGGCCTGTCCGATGTCGAGCACGCGCACGCCGCCCTCAGCGAGGATGCTGGTGAGGGCGTGCGTGACGCCCGAGCGGTCCTGTCCGCTGATGTCGATTCTGAGAACCTGGGAACTCATGTCAAAGAGACTTCGGGGAGCACCTTGACGGTGACCTTGATGGAGTGTTCGCCGCCTCCGAGGGCCACGCCGCGAGCGGGAGTGACGTCCCCATAGTCGCGGCCCCATGCCACCGTGAGGTGGCCGCCGGCGGGCACAACATCGTTCGTGGGATCAATATCGAACCAGCCCAAGCCGGGGCAATAAACGCTCACCCAGGCATGAGAGCCTTCCGATCCGACCACCTTGGGATTGCTGCGGAGGTAGCCGCTGACGTAACGGGCCGGGAGGCCCAGGGCGCGCAGGGCGGCGATCATCACGTGCGCGAAATCCTGGCATACGCCGCGGCGGGCGGTGAGAACTTCCTCCGCGGGCGTGGCGATGGTGGTGGCGTGTGGCGTGTAGCGAAATCCGGAATGGATCCGGCGCGAGAGGTCGGTGACGCCTTCGAGAAGAGGCCGTCGAGCGGGGAACGAAGGCCGGCAGAACTCGGCGAAGCTGGCGCCTGGCTTGACGTACTCGGAAGCGAAAACGAACTGGTAGGCGTCGAGCGACTCGGCGTCGCCGTGACGCTGCACGTGATCGCGGACGTCTTCCCAGGCGGGCGAGAGCTGCGGCAGGGGCGGCTCGGGAGGGGCCACCTCGACCACGCTCGTGCCGGTGATGGTGAGCGTCTTGTGGGGCTCGATGACGGTGAAGAAGACGACGTCGTTGCCGTAGTAGTCCTTACGCTCGGAGACGATCTCCGGCTCCGGTGAGATGGTGAGTTCGTGGTGGGCAATGGACTGGTGGGAGCCGTTGCGGGGGCGAAGGCGCACTTCGTTGTGGCACAGCGACACGGGTTCGCTGTAGGTGTAGGCCGTTTCGTGGATGGCGCGGAAAATCATACGTGGCGGAGTTGCTGCGAGGGGAGGGCGTGACTGAAATAGCTGGTGCTGAGCGCGTCGGAAAAGCGGCGCATGTCTTTGGCGAGGCGTTCCAGGAAGGCGTGCAAGCCGGACACGCGGCCGTCCTCGCCAGGGCGCACGAGGTCGGAGATTTCGGCAAGCTGGACGCTGGTCAGGAGACCGAGAATGAGCTTCGATTCAGGGCGGCGGCGCGAGGAGGATTCTCCCTCGCGCTGCTGGCTCTCCGGGAGTTGGGCGACGTGCTCGAGCAGGCGCGCCAACTGAAAGGCCACCGAGCGCGGGTTGGTCTCGTCGGTGAGCAGGAGGTCCAGCACCAGGCCTGCCTGCAGGGTGGTCAGGTAGCGGGAGCGGTAGGTGATGGAACTGTCCGCGATTTCGAGCAAGGTAGAGAGCGCCCCGGCGTCTTCGGCGGCGTCACCCCCCAGTCCATGGCGGAGCAGGTCGATCATCTGCACGGAGCGTTCCACGCGGCGGCCGATATCGAGGAAGCGCCAGCCTTGGCCGCGCGTCATGCCCTCCATGGCAAGGCCGCTGAACGCCGCGAGAGTGAGGATGGCCTGATCGAGCAGATCGGAGGCTTCGATGAGTTGGCGCGACTCCGGAGGACGCGTGGTGTTGAAGCCTTCATCGAGCCGGTTGAGGATGCGCCAGGCGTCGGCGGAGATGCGGTCGCGCAACAGCCAGGCGAGAGCGCGCACTTCGTGGACGATCCAGCCCAGGCTGTAGCGGCGGTCGGAGTCGAAGATCATCGACACCAGGTCGCGGTCCAGGCGCGCCTGATCGCCCTGCTCGAGTTCCATTTGCCCGAGGCGCGCGCGCGCGCGGCTGACCAACTCGTCGCCCTCGGGCCCGTCGCCTGGCCCTACCTGATCA
>DALYJJ010000015.1:36511-65166 GCA_031969915.1 Bryobacteraceae bacterium
GGTCGCGGTCCAGGCGCTGTTGGCGCTCGGCGCGGATGTAATGCATGGCGGCGAGAATGCCGGCGGCGGCTCGCAGTCCGCCGGCGGCGCCGGGGTCGGACTCCTGTGAGAGCAGCGGCAGGACGCTGCGGGCCAATCGAACACCGCTCTCCACGCGCTCCATGTAGCGGCCGAGCCAGTAGAGGTTGTCGGCGACCCGGCTCGGCAGATCGAACGTCGCGCGGTTGACTTCGACGTGCGACGGTGGGCGCAGCAGGCTGAATTCGGATTCCTGCTCCACGCCGAGAACCCACGTATCCTTGCTGCCGCCGCCGCGCTGCACGGAGACCACGGTGGTTTCGAGAGAGGACGAGACCCGCGTCAAACCGCCGGGCATCACCTTGTAGTTCCCGCCGGTGGAAGGCACGGCGTAGACGCGCATCACCAGGTAGCGTGGCAGCAGTCCTTCTTCGGTCCATACCGGGACCGTCGAGAGGGCCACTTGCTCCTGGGCCACAAACTGGTGGGGCGCGGAGCGCATCTTTTCGAGCAAGGCGGCTTTGGCCGCGGAGGATAGCTTCGACCCGAAGATCGGCTCCTGCGCTCCACCGGGAAAGGCAGCTTTGATCACCAGGCGGTCGAGGTTTTCGACCACGTAGTCGAGCGGCTGCGGCTGTCCGCACCACCAGGTGGCCACCGATGGCATCTTGAGTTCCTCGCCGAACAACGCGCGGCACAAGCCGGGCAGGAAGGCGGAGACGGAGGCTGTTTCGATGAGCCCACTGCCCAGCGCGTTGGTGACCGCGACGTTGCCGGCGCGAACGGCTTCCGTCAGCCCGGGGACGCCGAGCATCGAATCCGACCGGAGTTCGAGCGGGTCGCAAAATGAGTCGTCCTGGCGGCGCAGGATCACGTCCACCGGGAGCAAGCCGCCGAGCGTCTTGAGGTACACGCGGCGGTCGCGCACCGTGAGGTCGGCCCCCTCGACGAGCGTGTAGCCGAGGTAGCGCGCGAGGAAGGCGTGTTCAAAGTACGTTTCGTTATAGGGACCGGGTGTGAGGAGAACGATGCGCGGGTTCTCTCGGCGGCCGAGAGCAAGCGAAAGCAGGGTCTCCTTGTAGGTCTGGAAGAAGCTCGCCAGGCGGCGCACGCGGGTGCGGCGGAAGAGGTCCGGCAGCGTGCGCGTGGACGCAAGCCGGTTCTCGAGCGCGTAGCCGGCGCCGGAAGGGGCTTGCGTGCGGTCGGCCAGGACCCACCAGTTCCCGTCCGGCGAGCGGGCCAGATCGGCGGCGTACAAATGCAGGCGCAGCCCGCCGGGAACCGGCATGCCGTGGGCGGCACGAAGGAAGGCGGGGTTGGCGAAGACGAGTTCCGGCGGGAGGAGGCTTTCATGGAGCAGGCGTTGGGGGCCGTAGAGATCGCCGAGGAGGGCGTTCAGCAACTGGGCTCGTTGGGCGATTGCGGCTTCGATTCGTGCCCATTCGGCGGATTCGATGACGAGGGGAATGGGGTCGAGCGGCCAGGGGCGGTCCGTGCCATGGGGATCGCCGTAGACGTTGTAAGTCACGCCGTTGGCACGGATCAACCGCTGCGCACCCCTCCAACGGTCGGCGAGATCCTCGGGGCCGGCGGCCTTCAGGAAGTCGAAGAGAGCCTGCCAATGGGGCCGCACAGTGCCGGGCGCGGCGGTCAGTTCGTCGTAGTGGGCAGTGTTTGGCCGATAATCCCAAGCCTCACGGAGACCTGCCTCTCCCTGCAGGGACATTGAACGAATTTTGGCATACCGGCGTGGGTGGCCGCCGGAGCGGGTCGCAGCCCGGGTGGCCGCCCGGCGGGCAGCCCTGGCCGGATGCGTCCGCGCGGGACCGTTTCCGCGATGGAGCACGAAGGAAAGTGCCGGTCACAACTTTTCGATGAAAATATCTCGCTTTATTTCGCCATTTACGCGCGAATTCGGCCGCCTGGCGATTCGCGGCGTGCTTATTTCTAAGTGCGCGGCAAGTGTAGAAACTGGCCGGCAGGAGAAACTTGAGATGTCGTCGAATTCCAAGAACCGTGCGATCCGTTTGGCGGTGCTCGCGAGCTGGGGGGCTGCGTGGGCGTGCGCTCAGTCCTTCACGGTTCAACCGGTAGTCACCAATCTCTCCCACAGTACGGCGCGGGTCACGTTCATTGTGAGCAGCGCGCCCTCGAACGCGGACGTCCAGTGGAGCACGGACCTGAGTTTTTCCAACTCCGCGAGCGTGGCGGTGAACACGCCGGCGCCGGTGACCGGGTCGGCGGTGCTCGTTTCCCTCGCGCCGGGCACGACGTACAACCTGCGGGCGCGTCTGAACGCCGGTGCGGTGGTATCCAACACGATTCAGTTCACAACGCCGCCGGAGCCGGCCATTCACCCCGCGCAGCCGATGGCGCCGGCGGCGGTGGACGTGTCGATGCCGCCCGCGGCGCCAAACGCCAGCGAGTATCATCCGTCGACCAATCCGTCGGGCCGCCGGATCACCGTAGCGGCAGACTGTTCGGACCTGGGCACAAAGACCGGCTGGCTATCCGCGTTGCCGGCTACATCGGACACGTTTGAGGTCGTCATCCCCGCGGGCACGCTGTGCGACGGACAGTTCACGTTCCCGGCCCGGGCGAACCATGCGGGCTGGGTGGTGGTGCGATCGAGTGCCGCCGGGACATCGGTGTTTCCGCCGGAGGGAGTGCGATGGACGCCGAACTGGCCGGCCGCCGCGACCCTGGCGACGTTTCAAACCAACGCGCTGGTCTACAACATTCCCTACTACGCCGACTACTCCTGGAAGGACCGCACCGATTGCGGTATGGACGGGGAGGATGGCCTGATGGCGATCTATCAATTCACGATGGAGACGGGCGTTCTGGGGCTCCTGCGGTGCAGCTCCGCATACGCGCCGTATGCCGGGCCGAACGCGATCACGAACATCGTGGGCCCCACGCCGTTCACCATCACCGCCCCAGGCAACACGGTGAGCAACGGCGACGTGATCCGGATCACCGCGAATGGATTGTTGTCTCCGGATCGCGCCTACGTGGTGTTCAACAAATCGGGCGATACGTTCCAGGTGACGCCCAACGGTGTGATCGGGGGCGGGTCGTTCAACGCCGGTCTGAATCCGGTGTTCACGCTGCAACCGGTCTACAAGGTTCTGCCTCACACGGCAGCGGCGGCGGACCCGTCTGGTGGATGCACGGCGGGCGCCTTCCACTGGAACACATCCGCGCAGAGGCTCTGGTGGTGCCGCGATGACGGCTGGCAGCGCTACAACCTGTTCTCATTCACCAACTCAAGCGAACTGCAGGCGGCGATCACGGTAGGCGCAAACGCCCGCAGGTACCGCTTCATCGGTCTTGAGGTCCGTCCCAAGCGGTACCCGGCGCCCCTTCCGGCGGGCTGGATGACGGTTACTCCAGCCGGGTCCGCCTACCAGGCGTCGGTCAGCCACTTGATGTATGTCAGCTCGGGCGCCAGCGAGATCGTGGTGGACCGCAGCTACCTGCGCGGCCTGGAGCACCCCCATCGCCTGCGCTACGCGGTGAGCGGGTATCTGAAGAACTCCGCGGTGATCTCCAGCTACATCGACGAGGTTGCGTGGTGGCGGGCCTCGGGATACTCCCAAACCGAGAGCAGCGGCGGGATCAACCTGTGGAACGAGAGCCGGGGCTTTCTCTCGCACAACAACTACATCGCCGTCGCAGGGATTCATCTCTTCGCTCCCGATCAGGGAGTCACCGGGCCCATGCCCGGAGACATCGCCGTCACCAGGAACACGTTCAAGCAGTATCCGAAGTGGCGCCGCGGCGATCCGGCGAACGCCGACGTCAATTTCACGCATCGCAACCAGATTGAGTGCAAGCAGTGCGAGCGGCTGAAGATCGAGGGCAATGTTTTCGACTACGGATACTCGTCGCTCACCGCGGGACAGTTTGTGTTGATGACGCCGCGGTGCGGAAGCACGACGATGACGGCGGCGAGCATTGCTTCATTCAACGGCGGCGTGCTGACCACGACCGCGGCGCACGGGTTCTATCCGGGCTCCGTGGTGTACGTCACCGGTACCGGGAGCGCGCACGACGGGCTGTGGGAGGTTGCTTCGACGAACTGCCCGGGGGCGTGCACGCAGTTGACGCTGCTGGGCAACGTCACGGGCTCCGGATCCGGCGGATCGGTCCAGATGCGGCAGACGCACAAGGGCATTCGCGACGTGGACATCCGCAACAACCTGTTCTATCAGGGAGTGGAGACGCTGCGCGTCGCCGGCTCAGACGCCGCCTGCTCGAACACGCGGCTGATTCCCACGCAGCGCGTCGCGCTGGTGAACAACCTGGTGGTGGACACCGACATTCGTTCGTTCGCTACAGGGGGGCGGGTGGACCAGTTCGGCACGTTCGCGGCGGGCGACTTCGGCGCGCGCAGCGTGTACATCATGGGCAACGTGGAGGACGTCACCGTCGCGAACAACACGTTCTACGCGCAGCGCGGCAACATGCCGTTTCTGCTTTACGCTGAGCAGGGCAACGAGGGACTCGACCTGAGGAACAACCTGTATCAGTGGAACGGCTTCGGAGGCCTGACGGCGATGGGCGGCAACACCGGGACGCCGGTGTGGGGCAACGCGGGCCTGGACGGCACCTGGCGGAGAGGCGGCGCACCGAGTCACAACGTGAAAAACAACGTGATCTGCTGCGGCCTGTCGGCCAACGCCGCGAATCATCCGGCGACCACGCGGTGGCCGGCCACCGAAGACGCGGTCCGCTGGATGAAGCCGGGCCCGGCGAGCCCGTTTGAGTTTCGCCTGAGGCACGATTCGCCGTACATCTCCGCGGGGGCGCACCGCAGTACCGAGGACCGGGATACGGGCGTGAACGCGGACGAACTGGAACAGCGCACGGGCCGCGTCCGTAACGTCCGGGCGCGAGCGGTGGCCGCGAGTTCGGCGGTGGTCAGCTACCTGGCGCCCGATGCCGCGGCCTGCACGGTGGAGTACGGAACGTCGCCGGTGTGGGGCACGGGCACGCGGATCGGCGACGGCGGAGGCGCGCGGGTGCGGAACGTCCCGGTGGCTTCGCTCTCGCCGGGGACCATCTACCACTACCGTGTGTTGTGCGAAGTGGAACAGCCTTCGGGTTGGTTTCGAACGCCCTAGCGTCAGGCACCGGTTGCGTTCCGGGGGCGGCCCACATTGCGAAAGTAGACCTCCGCCGGATTGCCCATGGCGATGCAATAGGGCGGAACGTCGCCGATCACCACGCTGTTCGCGCCGATAATCGCGCCCTCGCCGATGGTGACCCCCTTCATGATCGCCGAGCCGTTGCCGATCCAGGCGTGGCGGCCGATGCGCACCGGCCGGATGTCGCGGGGCGAAAGGGGCGCGTGGGCCGCGCGCAGGGCGGCGTCGCGCGGGTGGCCGTCGCTATCGGCGATGCGGCAATTGAAGGAGACGATGACGTCGTCTTCAATCACCACTTCCTGGTTGACGGTGATCAGCGCCAGGTGGCCGATACTGACCCGATTGCCGATGGTGAGCGTGGGACGGTCGTGAAAGCGGCCGGAGACGATATCCACCTTGCCGAGCAAAGAGACGTCGTTGCCCACGTCGATGGTAGTGTGCCCGAGCACGAAGGGCATGCCTTCCACGCGCAGTCCACGACCCACCCGCCGGCAACGGCTTTGGAACAGCGGCTGGTAATAGAGCGCCGCCAGAAGCCACTTGGCGAGCGCAACCAGCGTGTAGTGGACCGCATAGACCACGCGGGCCAGCATTTTGAGCGGCGTGGGCAGCGGGGGGAGCGCCGCCCGGAGCACGGTACGCGCCACACCCCGGAGCGCCGAATACACAGGACCGTCTCCCCTCTTCACTTTGAGCACGAAACGATCCCACACAGCTTCGTATCCTAGCATCCCGGCCGCCGCATGCCGCATGCATGCCTGGAAACCGGGCGCGGCGCGTGGTATCGTTATATCGTGGCTGTATTGCCGTCTCACGCTCGTCCTTCCCTGTTCGGCTCCGACTAGCGAGCCTCCTCCGCTTACTGCCTGCACTCATCAACCTGCGGTTTGAATTACACAGGAGGCGTCCATGAACACGACTCTCTCTCCGGCCGGCAACCTGCTGCCGAACATTGTCACGGCTCTTCCAGGCCCCAAGGCGAAGGCCATCATCGAGCGCGACGCGGCGATCGTTTCGCCGTCCTACACGCGCGGGTATCCGCTGGTCGCCGCCCGCGGTGAGGGCGCGATCATTGAGGACGTCGACGGCAACCGATTCCTCGACATGAACGCTGGCATCGCGGTGGTTGCCGCCGGCCACTGCCATCCACGCGTGGTCAAGGCGATCCAGGAACAGGCCGCCCGCCTGGTTCACATGTCGGGTACGGACTTCTATTACGAGAACATGGTGCAGCTCGCCGAAAAGCTGGCCGCGCTTGCGCCCGGAGGCGTGCCGCGGCGCGTCTACTTCGGCAACTCCGGGACGGAAGCGATCGAGGCGGCGATGAAGATGGCCCGCTACCACACGGGCCGCGACAAGTTCATTGCCTTCCTGGGCGGCTTCCACGGACGCACTTTGGGCTCGCTTTCGCTCACGGCGAGCAAGCCCGTGCAGCGCGCCAAGTTCGGACCGCTGGTTCCGGGGGTGCACCACGTGCCCTACGCCTACTGCTACCGCTGCGCGTACAACAAGCAGCCCGATACGTGCAACGTCGAGTGCGTCAAGGTGCTGGAGGACCAGCTCTTCAAGACCGTTCTCAACGCGGACGAGGTCGCGGCCATCGTGCTGGAGCCGGTGCAGGGCGAAGGCGGCTACGTGGTTCCCCCGCAGAAGTTCTTCGACGAGTTGCAGCGTGTGGCGGCCAAGCACAACATCCTGCTCATCGCCGACGAAGTGCAAAGCGGCATGGGGCGGACGGGCAGGATGTGGGCCTCGGACCACTTCCACCTGGTTCCGGACATCATGGCCGTGGCCAAGGGCATCGCGAGCGGCATGCCGCTGTCGGCCACCATCGCCAAGGTGGACTACATGCAGTGGAAGCCCGGCGCGCACGCCTCGACATTCGGCGGCAATCCGGTTTCCTGCGCCGCCGCGCTGGCCACCATCGAACTACTGGAGGAGAGCCTGGTTGAGAACGCGCGGCGCATCGGCGAGAGCATGCTGGAGCGTGTGCGCCAGTGGCCGAGCCGCTTCCCGATGGTGGGCGACGTTCGCGGCCTCGGCCTGATGATCGGGATCGAGATCGTGAAGGACCAGGCGACGCGCGAGATGGCCCCGGAGCTGCGCGACAGGCTGGAGTCGATGGCGTTCGACCGCGGCCTGCTGGTGCTGGGCGCGGGCAAGACGGCGATCCGCCTGTGCCCGCCGCTGGTGCTGACCGCGGATCAGGCCGGCTTCGCGCTGCAGACGCTCGAGGACTGCCTCGCCGAACTCACCGCCGGCGCGTGAAGCCGGAGCACGGGCCTACACTGGGAAGGTGGCGAAACGCGTTCTCGACGTCGGCTGCGGCGTCAACAAGCGGGCCGGGGCGTTGGGCATCGACCGCAACCCGCGCACCAAGGCCGATGTACTCTGCGAACTCGACCACTTTCCCTACCCGTTTCGCGACGCCTCCTTCGACGAGTTGCACGCGACACACGTCATCGAACATGTCTCGGACGTCGTTCGCACGATGGAGGAGTTTCACCGCCTGGTCCGTCCGGGCGGCCGCATCCACATCGTCACGCCGCACTACACGGACTTCAGTTCCTTCTGCGATCCCACGCATCGCTGGCACCTGAACAGCTTCTCATTCCGCTACTTCGGCCAGGACAACGCGGGCTACGGCTACTACTCCAACGCGCGTCTCCGTGAGATTTCCGTCCGCGTCCGCCTACTTGCTTTATGGCGGCTGTTGGGGTTTGAACTGCTGGTGAACTCGTCTCCCCGGTTCCGCCGGTTCTGGGAGCACTACCTATGCTTCGTGGTTCGCGGGAAGGTAATGGAATTCGTTTTCGAGGCGCGGCCATCCTCCTGAGTCCTCTGCTGCGTCTGTTCGATCAACTCCGCCACCGCCGCCGGCGGCGGACCTGGGCGGCGCCACACGCGCTCGGCCGCCGCGCCGAAGACATGGCGCATCGCTTTCTCCGCGCGCGCGGCTACACGGTGGTGGCGCGCAATTACCGCCCACAGAGCGGGACGGGCGAGATCGATCTGGTCGCCTGGGACGGGCCCACGCTGGTGTTCGTCGAGGTGAAGTCGCGGTCCAGCGAAGAGTACGGCAGCCCAGAGCGGGCCGTCGATTTCGAAAAGCGGCAGAAGCTGATCCGGGCCGCACGCTCCTACGCTCGAAAAGCGAATGCGGATTGGGAGCGGGTTCGCTTCGATCTGGTCACCGTCGTGTTCGCCACGAAGCCCCGCGTCGAGATTATCCGGGACGCCTTTCATCCGCGAGTAATCCTGTCGTAAAATTACGGATTCGCAGATCCGTTTCGGAGGCCGCCCCTTTTGCCTGAGCTACGCCGCGACCCGATCACGGGCCGTTGGGTGATCATTTCCACCGACCGCGCCAAGCGGCCCACCGATTTTGTGCGCGAACCGGTGGCCATACACGGAGGCCGCTTCTGCCCGTTCTGCCCGGGGAACGAAGCGAAGACTCCTCCCGAAGTGCTGGCCTTCCGTGCCGACGGCCGGCCCAACGACGGCGGTTGGACGCTGCGCGTGGTTCCCAACAAGTTTCCCGCGCTGCGGGTGGAAGGCGAGATCGAACGGCAGGGCGAGGGCATGTACGACAAGATGACGGGGATCGGCGCGCACGAGGTCCTGATCGAAAGCCCGGATCATTTCGCGACGCTCGCCACCATGCCGGACAAGGCGATTGAAGACCTCTTCTGGGCCTTTCGGGAGCGCGTGCTGGATCTGCGCAAGGACCGCCGCCTGCGCTTCATCCTGCTGTTCAAGAACCACGGCGAGGGCGCGGGCGCGACGCTGGAGCACACCCACTCGCAGTTGATCGCACTGCCCGTGGTGCCCAAGCGCGTGCAGGAAGAAATCGACGGCTGCAAGCGCTACTTCGATTACAAAGAGCGCTGCATCTATTGCGATATCGTGCGCCAGGAAATGGAAACGGGCGCGCGCGTGGCTCTCGAAACCGAGCAGTTTCTGGTGATCTGTCCCTACGCGCCGCGCTTCCCCTTCGAAACCTGGATCGTGCCGCGCCGGCACGCGTCGCATTTCGAATCGGCCGACGCCGCGCAGTTGCAAAACCTGGCCTGGGTCCTGCGCACCGCGCTTCGCAAGATCGACCGGGTGCTGGAGAAGCCGGCGTTGAACATGGTGGTGCACACGGCTCCGGTGCAGGAAGAAGCGATGCCCCAGTATCACTGGCACATCGAGATCATTCCCAAGCTGACCAAAGTCGCGGGCTTCGAATGGGGCACCGGTTTCTACATCAACCCCACGCCGCCGGAAGAGTCCGCGAAGTTCCTCCGCGACGCGGGTTTACTGTAGGCCGGGCTGCGCCGAAGCGTGATTACTGCTTTCCCGTCAGATCGCGCCCGTACTTCGCCTTGAAGAACTCGCGGCGGCGGGCATCGGCGCTGTTCGGGTCTTCCTTCTTGGCGCTCGTGTCCTCGCGATACGCGGTGCTTGCCGCTTCTTCGCGCTGCCGGGCTTCCTCGGCGGGCGTGTTGCGGCCGTACTTGGCCTTGTGGCGTTCCTCGGTCCACGAGGCCGGCTTCGCTTTTCGCTCCGCCTTCGGGTCGGCGCGGTAGGCGGTGCTGTCCGCCTCGGCCTTGGCACGCGCTTCGGCGGTGGCCGTTGGACGGCCGAACTTCGCCTTATGCCACTGTTCGACGTAGGAGTTGCTCGACTGCGCGAACGCCAGCGTGCCGGCCGCCAGCAAACCGAATGAAGCCATAAAGAATCGAATCATTGTAGAGCCTCTCTTTGTGTATAAATTTTAACCGAATTGGCCCGCCTTTGGCAAGCGGAATCGGAGGCCGACAAGTTCATTGTCAATAATGACTTAGGGAGCATGTGGACGGAATCGTAGCGGTCCGCTGCCGCAAACGGTGATCGAGGCCATAGAAGGAATCGATTGGCGCGAGGGCCCGCGCCGGCCCTACACTCTCCCATACGGGCCGCGTCGCTCCGAATCCATAAGGCGGAGGCGCGGATGAGCGGAAGGAACAGGGCGGCAGCGGTGCTGCTTGTGCTCTGTTCGGTGCCCGCTGCGTTCGCGGAAACGCCGTCCTCCACCGCCACCTCCACCCCCAGCGCGGAAGCGTTTCTGGCCGAACGTGTCGCCGAGTGGCAGCGGCGCCTGAACCTGGAAGAGTGGAAGGTCACAGTGGTCCTGACCCGGCGCGCGCAGTTGAAGTACGGCACGCTGGGCGGCATCAAGTGGGACAAGGGGAAGAGGACCGCCGTGATGTCCGTCCTCGATCCCGCCGACTACACGGTGTCCGCCGCGGAGATGTTTCGGGACATGGAATTCACCGTGGTGCACGAGCTGATTCACCTGGAGCTCGCCTCGCTGCCCAAGAGCGAAGCGAGCCGGCGCGTGGAGGAGCAGGCCGTGAACAACCTGACGCGCGCGCTACTGGCCCAGGCGCAGCCGAAGTAAGCCGAACAGCCGTTACAGGCCTGAACCTCTAACATCCCCTCCGCGCCGCCGGCCGATTTTCAACACCATACTTTTTTCTCCGAAACATCCCCGCGCATACAGGATCTATCCTCTGATGCCGGACCTGTTCTCCGCCCGATCCCCGCCCGCGATGCGAAATCACTTACTTGGCGGCCTACACGCTTTCCCCAATTGTCAAAACATGGAGCAGATCGTAAAGTCTTCACATCTGGTTTATGAACCCCCACAAATTCAAGCTCGGGCTCATGCTCAGTCTCACGATTTCAGGGTTCCTGGTCTCCGCATTCGCGCAGACCACCCCGACAGTGCAGGTGACTGTTAGTCCTGCCACTGCGTCGCTACGGCCGTCCGCTACCAAAGATTTCGGCGCTCTGGTAAAGAACTCGACGAACCAGAACGTTACCTGGTGGATCAACGACATAGCCGGTGGAAACGCCACCGTCGGAACGATCAACGCCGATGGGCTCTACACGGCTCCAGCCAGCCGTGGTGCGCTCGCCTCGGTCACTGTCGCGGCGAAGAGCGTGGCTGCCCCCACAGCCTCCGGCACCGCCGTGGTCACTCTTCTCAATCCTTATCCAACGATCGAAGCCCTCACTCCTTCGGCGGTTAACGTTGGTTCACTTCCCGTGACGATCAGCGGCAAGGGATTCATCCCCACGTCAAAGTTACTGATCGATGGCGCGCCCGCTAACGTTACTTACGTTTCACCGACGGAGATGCGCTTCACGGCGACTTACTCCACGCCGGTCAAATTGGGCCTGGTGATTATGAATCCGGACCCCGGGGCCGCGGCGTCCTACTCCAAGTCGCTGACCATCATGCCCCCGGTGGCGCTGAGTCTCTCTCCGGACACCACCAACGTCCGGCTCTTCGCAACGAAGAAGTTCACGGCCACGGTGAGCAACTCGTTGAACAAGACCGTGGTGTGGACCGTGAACGGCGTTCCCGGCGGAAACGCGGCCCTTGGAACCATCGACGCCACGGGCCTCTACACGGCGCCCACGGCGCTACCCAACCCGAACCAGGTGACGATCAAGGCGGTGGCGGCCGCGAGCGCCGCGGCGACGGACCAATCCGTAGCCACGATCCTCAATCCCATCCCGGTGCTTGAGGCGACGCTGCCCGGCGTGCTACCGATTCGAGACGCCTCCACGTTTGTGATCACCGGAACGGGATTCGTCCCCACGTCCACGGCCAAGCTCAACAACGTCGTCATCGGCGCCACCTACCTGTCGCCGACGCAGCTGCGGATCACGGGCAACGTTCCCGCGACGGTCGCCAACATGGCGTTGCTCACCGTATCGAACCCCGATCCCGGTAAGTCGACGTCCAAGACGCTGGTCGCCTCCACCGCCGTCGAGAACCCCAGAGTGACGGCCCTCGCGGCCTCGCGCTTCCTGGAGCAGGCGTCCTGGGGCCCCTCGCCCGCGGCGATCGCCCGCGTCCAGCAGTTGGGCTTCGACGGCTGGTTGCAGGAACAAAAGACCATCACGCCCAGCGACTACGTCGTGGCCAACATGTCCCAGGAAGTCTGCGACCTTCAGAGCCAGTTCTTCGTCAACGCGCTGAAGGGCCAGGATCAGCTCCGCCAGCGCATGGCCTTCGCGCTGCACCAGATCTGGGTCGTCTCCGCGCTGAAGCTGAATCACGCCTATGAGTACGCCCCGTACCTCCGCGTGCTGAACAAACACGCGCTGGGCAACTATCGGGCGTTGATGTACGACATGACGCTGAACCCCGCCATGGGCAACTACCTCGACATGGTGGACAACGAGAAAGCGGACCCGGCGAAGAAGATCGCGCCCAACGAAAACTACGCGCGCGAGGTGTTGCAGCTCTTCACCATCGGGCTGGTGCAATTGAACCCGGATGGCTCGCCGCGCCGTGATGCGCTCGGCCAGACCATTCCGACCTACACCCAGGAAGACATCATTCAATTCACCAATGCGTTTACCGGTTGGACGTACCCGGTGAAGCCGGGCAAGATCGCCAAGGCGCACAACCCGGAGTTCTTCGACGGTCCGATGGCGGCCTGGCAGCCGCTGCACGACACCACCGCGAAGACCCTCTTCAACGGCCGCATCCTGCCGCCGGGCCAGACCGCGGACCGCGACCTGAACGATGCGCTCGACAACATCTTCGATCATCCGAACGTCGCGCCGTTCGTCTGCCTCCGGCTGATTCAAAGCCTGGTGACGAGCAATCCGTCGCCGTCGTATGTGAGCCGCATTGTGGGCACGTATAACGGCCGTGGGGGTAGCGCAAAGGGCGATCTCTTCGCCGTCGTCCGCGCCATCCTGCTCGATCCCGAAGCGCGCGTCGGCGACTCCAACGTCTCCATAGGCGCCCTCCGGCCCGACGATCCCACCCGCGGCAAGCTCCGCTCGCCGGTGCTCTATTTGACCAACCTGCTGCGCACTCTCGATGCGACGGTGGTGGTCGACAACCCGATCGAGAGCTTCGCGTCCGACATGGGCCAGAAGCCGTTCTACCCGGCGAGCGTGTTCTCCTACTACTCGCCGTTCTCGCGCGTGCCGCAAAGCCCGCTCGCGGGTCCCGAGTTCCAGCTGCTCACGCCGACCACGGCGCTGACCCGCGTGAACATGGTGTACAGCCTTCTTGTCGACGGCCTCGAGAACGAGGTCAAGTACAGCAAGGCGCCGTTCCTCCAGGTGGCCAAGGACCCCGCCGCCCTGGTGGAGCTAGTGAACAAGGTGCTCTTCTACGGGCGCATGCCCGCCGAAATGAAAACCTCCATCGCCACGGCCGTCGCCGCGGACGAAGACGACAACTGCCGCGTCGAGATCGCGCTCTATCTCGCCGCCACTTCCGGCCTGTACCAGGTCCAGAACTGAAGAAAGCGAACCGTAGGAGACTCGAAATGAACATCAACCGGCGAAACTTTCTCCGCCTCCTGGGCATGACCGGAGGCCTCGGCCAACTCGGCGCGATCAGCGCCCACGCCCAAACCGCCTCCGACTACAAGGCCCTGGTCTGTATTTTCCTCTTCGGCGGCAACGATTCGAACAACATGGTGGTGCCGCTCGGCTCGGACGGCTACGCGCAGTACGCCCGCTCCCGAGGCACGGTGCTCAACCTGTCGCAGCAGGTGCTGCTGCCGGTCTCCGGTGCGAACGGCGCCGCGTATGGCCTGCATCCCGCGCTCGCTCCGTTGGCCCAGCTTTACGGCCAGAAGAAGGTAGCGTTGGTTCTCAACGTGGGCACGCTCATCCAGCCGCTCACCAAGGCCACGTTCCGGAACGCCGGAGCGCAGATACCGATGAACCTCTACTCCCACTCCGACCAGCAATCGCAGTGGCAAACAGCTCCCGCCGCAAGCACCGGACGCAGCGGATGGGGCGGGCGGGCGGTGGACGCCATCCAGTACCTCAATGGACCGTCGAACTTCCCGCCCGCGATTTCCACCAGCGGCAACAGCGCCTTCCTCACCGGGCAGACCACGATTCCGGGCACGGTGAACCAGGCGCTCGGCCTGGGCCTGGAGGGCTCGGACGGTTCGCCGGAGGCGACTGCGCGCGATAACGCCTTCCAGCAGATTCTGACCTTTTCGAGCGGCATGAGCCTGGTCCAGGCGGCCAACAAGAGTGCCGCCGACGGCATTCGCATCGGCAAGACGCTGAACGATACGCTGGCGGGAATCTCGCCGTTGACCACGGTGTTCCCCAACAGCGGCCTCGGACAGCAGCTTGCCCAGGTGGCGCGCATCATCCGCATCCGCCAGGTGCTGGGCCTGAACCGGCAGATCTTCTTCTGCTCGCAGGGCGGCTACGACACGCACTCCGACCAGATGGTGCAGCACCAGAACCTGCTCAGCACCATGATCCAGGCGGCGGCCGCGTTCCATCAGGCGACCGTCGAGCTCGGCGTCGAGAACCGGGTCACCACCTTCCTCGAATCCGAGTTCAATCGCACCTTCCAGCCGAACACCGGACTCGGCTCGGATCACGCTTGGGGCGGCCATGTTTTCGCGCTCGGCGGCGCCGTGAACGGCGGCGTCTACGGAACCATGCCCAACCTCGATCTGCGCGGACCCGACGACGTGAGCGACCGCGGCCTGTGGCTGCCCACACTCGCGCTCGATCAATACGCCGGGACGCTCGCCAGTTGGTTCGGCGTGCCCGACGGCAGTCTCACCAGCGTCTTCCCGAACCTCATCAACTTCCCGCAGAAGAAGCTCGCGTTTCTCTGATTCGCGGGCCGGAACAAACGGCGGTCAGGGGCGCACGCCGGCGGCGATGCGCCTCTCGATCTCGTCGATCACCGGCGGCAGCGACTCCACACCCGGAATCACAAAGTGCGCGCCCGCCGCCTCCAGGCGCCTCGCCGCTCGCCGGTGCAGCGCCGCCAGCGCGTCCGCATCGAGCGCCATCACTTCTTCGCGGCCCAACCCCGCTTCGTTGCCGGTGAGCGTAACGCCCACGGTCCACATGCCCGCGTTACGGCCTTCGTCGATATCGGCGGGGGTGTCGCCCACTTTGACGCAGGCGTGCAACGGCCACGCTTCCAGGCAGAACGCCGCCTGCAGCGCCATCCAGGGAGCGGGACGGCCCTGCGGCACCTGATCGGCGGCGACCGAGGTGTCGGGCCGGAAGCCCCGTGCGGCGGCGAGCGGCGCGAGGACGGCCATCATTTCAGAGTTGTAGCCGGTGGTGGCGCCGGTCTTGATGCCGCGCGCGCTGAGGGCGGCCAGCGTCTGCTCGACGCCGGGCACCAGATCCGCGTGCTCGGCCAGGATCGAGGTCTGCAGGGGAATGAACTCGGCATACAAAGCGTCCAGGTCCGCCTCGGGAAGCGCCGCGGCGACGTGCGGCAAGCGCAGGAGCGCTTCAATGTGCGAGCGCTTATGCAGGCCCATGGGACCCCGCGCCTGCTCCTCGGTGATCGCCACGCCGTGCCGGCGGAAGAGCTCGACAAAAGCCCGCGCCGGAGCGCGGCTGCCGTAGTCCACGACGGTTCCCGCCCAATCGAAGATCACCGCCTTCACACGCGCACGCTTCGGCGGCCAGACCTCGGCCACCGCGGCCAGCAGCTTGCGCATGTCGTCCGGCCGCAGGTGGCCCACGGTGCCGATGCGGAAGCAGGCGGCGTCGCTCACCTTGCCCGGATAGATGGCGCAGCCGCGTTCGCTTAGAGCGGAGTAGAAGCGCTCGAAATCGAAGTCCGGCGAATCGGGATAGCGGTAGGACGTGATGATCGGGCCCTGATGCTCCGGGGCGAGATACTCGGCGAAACCGAGCTTGCGCATGCCCTCGGCGAGCACCGCGCGGTTGGCCGCGTAGCGTGCGCCGCGTCCCGCCACGCCGCCCTCCTCTTCGAATTCCCGCAGCGCCTGCTCGAAGGCGAGCAGGCCGTGGGTGGGCGGCGTGAAACGGAATTGGCCGTCTCCTTCCAAGCCCTTCCACTGCGCGTAAAGATCGAGGCTCAAGCTACGCGCCCGGCCCTCGCAGGCGAGCAACGCTTCCCTGCGCGCGAGCACGAACGAGAAACCCGGCACGCCCTGCAGGCACTTATTGGCGGAGGAAACCATGTAGTCGACGTGCGTGAGGTCCAGCGGAATCGCGCCGAAGCTGCTCATCGCATCGACGATGGTCGAGATGCCGGCGGCCTTCGCCTGGCGGCAGATCTCCTCCACCGGGTTCAGTAGGCCGGTGGTCGTTTCGCAATGCACGATGGCGAGGTGCGTGGGCGCGCTCTCGAACGCGAGCGCGACTTCGGAGAGGTCCGCGGGCCGGTTCTCCGGAAGCGTCAACACGATCGACTCGACGCCCATTTGCCGCGCCATGGCGGCGATGCGCTTGCCATACGCGCCATTGGCCACCACCAGGAGCTTGCCGTCGCGAGGCAGCGCCGACCCAACCACGGATTCGACGCCGAACGTGCCGCTGCCTTGCATCAGGACGGCCTCATGCGCGGGCGAACCGCCGATGGCAGCGAGCTGCCGGCGGATGCGGCGGACGGTTTGGATGAATTCGACGTCGCGCGAGCCGAGGTCGCGCAACATGGCTTGCTTCACCGTGGGGCTGGTAGTCAACGGCCCCGGCGTAAAGAGCAGTTTGTCCATCTGAAACCTCTATGCTATCGCGGGCCGCCGCCATTGCATGGCGGTGAGCGCGCTGCCGGCCAGGGCCAGCGCGACGAATACCCGGAAGAGCGCGTCCCAGCCTTGCGTCGCGGCCCACCAGGCGACCAGGTACGGTGAGACCAACTGGCCCAGCGAGGCCATGCCGCTGATGAAACCGGACGCCGTGCCGCCCGCCACGTTGCGCCCGGCGTCCTGCGCGCAGGCGCCTTGCATCAACGTGTCCGGCCCGTAGGTGAGAACGCCGATGAGCGAGATGCCGATGGCGTTCCACAACGGACCGGCGCCGGTGAGCGTGGGCTGCCACAGGAGAGCCCCGGCGAGCCCGGCTTGCATCAGGCAGGCCACGGGAAAGCGGCGCGAACCGAAGACGCGGTCGGAGAGATAACCCGCCAGGACCGCGCCGCCGAAACCCACCAGTTCGTATAGCGACGAGATGTAGCCGGCCTGCGCGAGCGGGTAGCGAAGCTGCTCCGTCATGTAGAGC
Source organism: Bryobacteraceae bacterium (assembly GCA_031969915.1). Classification (GTDB taxonomy): domain Bacteria; phylum Acidobacteriota; class Terriglobia; order Bryobacterales; family Bryobacteraceae; genus DALYJJ01. The sequence continues at coordinate 53,719 of DALYJJ010000015.1, forward strand.
GGCAGCCAGAACAGGAATGAGTACCGTGTGACCTTGAGCAACGCGGCGGTGACGGCGACGACCCAAACGGTGGGCTGCTTCAGCAATTCGCGGTACATCGCCGGAGCGGGAGTCTTGCTCCGGGCCTCGCCGGGTCCGTCGCGGTCAAAGGAGGCGAAGAGCAGCAGCACGGCGGAGAGCAACACGGCCGGCATCCACAAACCGGCCTGCCAGTTCACCGTGGAAACCACGCGCGTCGCGACGAGCGTGGCGATGAACCCGCCCAGCACATAGTTTGTCGACCACCACGCCATGACCACGCCACGGTGCCTCGCGTCGAACCAGGAGCCCATGTTCTTCACCAGGCCGGGCCAGCCCGCCGACTGGCCCAGACCGTTGACGAAAGAAAGCAACAGAAGCGGCGTATAGAGGGCCCCGTGCGGCATGGCGAGATTGGCGGCGATGGAGAGCGCCATTCCAATGCTCACCGTGATGCGCGGGCGCAGACGGTCGGCCAGCGGTCCGGCGCAGAGTTGGCCCAGCGAGTAGGCGAGGCTGTAAGCGAACACGAAATCGGCGAGTTGGAGTTTGGTGAAGAGCCCGCCCTGCTCGAGCGCGGGCATCACCACGCTGAAGTTCTTCCGGCACAGATAGAAGCCGGCGTAGGCCAGCCAGGTGAGGCCGAAGATGTGCCAGCGCGTCAGCGCGATGCGAACGCCTCCGTCACGGAACGCCCGATCCAACAGGGATGCGGCTTGATCCCGAGCAGAGACGCAACGGTCGGCGCCGTGTCGAAGGTGTTGACCGGTACACGCAGCTCGCCCGGCTTCACGCCTGGGCCCGCGAGAATCCAGGGGATCTCGAGCTCGGCCATCGTCTCGCCGCCGTGCTTCTTGCCCACCCCGCCATGGTCGGAGGTGAGGAGGAAGACGGCGTCATCGCCCGCGGCACGCACGATCTCGGCCGTAAGGCGGTCGGCCTCTTCGATGGAGGCGATGTATTCGGGCGTTCCGTGTCCATGCTCGTGACCCGCGTGGTCGATGTGATCGAGATGGATAAAGAGTAGGCCGGGCTGCGCTTCCTTCCAATACGCAACGGCCCGCCGCATCGTTTCCTGAGGACCCTTGGGGTGCTCGATCCGGTCGGCCGCTCCGTTCTCGACCAGGCGGCCGAAGCCGTCCCAATCGTGAAAGACGCCGATTTTCGACGCGGGACGCTGCTCCCGCAGTTGGCCGAACACGGTGGGGAACTGGCCGCCCGGGCCCTTGCACACGGGCGCGATGGAGAACTTGTCCGGCATCCAGTCGTTCGACGTGATGCCGTGCTGCTCGGGCCCCGCGCCCATGATCATGGACGCCCAGTTGGGGCTGCTGGAGGTGGGCATCACGCCCCGCGCGTGGTACGTCCAGGCGCCCCGGGCGCGGAGTTTGTCGATGTTCGGCACGCGGGCGCTGCGGAGGCCATCGGGGCTCAGGCCGTCGTAGCCGATCACGATCACCCGCCGCGGTTGTGCCAGGCACGCCGCGCCGGCAATCAGCAGGAGCAAGGCCGCTCTCTTCATCCCCAGGGCTCGCTGTAGTGCGTGTTCCAGTCCACACGGTCGATGTTCAGAAACTTGTGGGCGGCCTTCCGCGGATGGCATTCGACGATCAGGTAGGCGTCCTGATCGAAGCGGGTAGCGGCGATCACGGTGTGCAGCGGCCCGTAGCTGCGTCCGAATTCGAACCAGCGATGCCAGTGGCCGCTGATCACATGCTGCACCGTGGCGCGATGCTGCTTCAGCAGGGAATGCAGGCCGATTTCCGCCCGCTCCGTCCGCACGATCAGTTCGAGCGGATAGTGCACGAAGACGAACGTCGGCTTGGCCTGGCGCAACTCGGCTTCGAACCACTCGATCTGTTCCAGGCCGAGGCTCCCCTTGCCGCGTTCGTACTTCGCGTGTCCCACCGTCCAGGTGTCGCCGAGGAAGTTGTTCAGGTGAACGAACTTCACGCCCTTGTGGTCCACCGAATAGTACGGCTTGACGCCCAGCTTGCGGAGGAACAGCTCATGCGAGGCTTCGCGCGACATCTTGGGGACGAAGTAATCGTGGTTGCCGAAGCCGACGTGCACGGGCATCTTGAAGCCCTTGGTGATTTCGTGGGCGTGGTCGATGCGGGTCTTGTTCTGAAAGTAGAAGTCAACGTCGGTGGACGGGTAATCGTGAAAGTAGTCGCCCACTACGAAGACACGGTCGAGCGCAGGCTGCAGGCGATTCAGATGGTCGCGCGCGGCGGTGAGGCGCTCGGCGGACTTGAGGATCGACTGCGTGTCTTCGGCGTTGCTCTCGGGTCCTTTGTAGAAGCCGTCGATGATGTGGGTGTCGGCGATGACGCCGAAACGGAACGAGCCGCTCTCGGCGGCCGGAAGGAGCGGGGCGGTTGCAGCCGCCCCCGTGAGTTTCAACCAATCCCTGCGGTTCATGGCGCTAAAACACGAACTTTAGCGCGAACTGGATCTGCCGCGCCGGGAAGGTACTGGTGATCGTCCCGAACGCGTTGCTCGCCCGGTTGGAATTGGGCGTCGTGAAATTCGTCTTGTTCAGGAGATTGAACGCTTCGGCGCGGAACTCAACGCGCTTGGATTCGCTGATCGGGAAGTCCTTGTGCAGGCCGAGGTCGAGTTGGGCGAACGACGGACCGCCCACCAGGTTGCGGCCCGCGTTGCCGAACGGCCGCGTGACGTCGGTGGGGATAGAGACCGTCGCGGGGTTCAGCCACTGCTGCACGGTGCGCTGGCCTTCGGGCATCAGCACCGGGCCGCTCACGTTAGGCCGGTAGTTCGGCGCTCCGCTCACCTGGAACGGCGTCGACGGGCTGTAGGTGAGGTTGATGGGCAGGCCGCTGGTCATGGTGTTGATGCCCGTCACCCGCCAGCCGCCGAGCGCGGCGAGGGCGAAGGCGTTCATCGACGAGCCCCACTTGCGGCCGCGGCCGAAGGGGACGTCGTAGACCACGGTGGAGGTGTTGTTGAACGGCTGATTGTAGCCGGAGACGCCGCGCTCGTTGCGCAGGTCCCGGTAGTTGACGCGCGAGTTGTCGCCGTTCTGCGCCTCAAGGTGGCCGGAGGCGTTGTCGATGGCCTTCGACCAGGTGAACGAGTTCAGGAAGTAGAGTCCGCCCCCGAAGCGCTTCTCGAGCTTGGTCTGGAGCGCGTGGTAGCTGAGGAAGCCCGCGCCGAAGGCGGCCTGAATGTAGCCGAAGTTCTGGATCGGACGGCGCACTTGCAGCGGCGAGTTCTCGCCCGTCGCGTTAGGCCGCGCCTGGTTGAAGTCGCCCAGGATCATCAGGTTCGTGCCCCGCGTGCCGACGTAGGCGATGTCGAACACCAGGTCCTTCACGATCTGGCGCTGAATGGTGAAGTGCCAGGCCTGCGTGTATCCCGTGGGGATGTCCCCGGGAATGTAGTTCGTTCGCACCGCGAGCGCGTTGATGTTGGCGAGCGAAAGGAAGCCGTCCGGATAACCCTGCTGCGTGGGGCGGAAACAGGAGAAGGGCGACTGCGCCGTGGACGTGCACAGGGCGAGGCCGCGGTTGGCCTGCGGCGCAATCTGGTCGACCACCGGGTTCAGAATGTGCGGCAGATTGTAGGCCAGGATGTTCTCGCCGCCCATGCGGTTGAAGTGCAGGTAGCTGATGCCGTAGCCGGAGCGGATCACCGTGCGGTCGTTGAGCGACCAGGCCAGACCGAGGCGCGGCGCGAAGTTGTTGCGGTCCGGGCGCACCAGCGCGCGGTCGTAGAGCGAGCCGTCGCGCGCCTGGAGCAGCGTGTTGTTCACCGCGTCGAAGTTCGAAATGCGGTTCTGGGCCTCATATTGCGGCGTGGCGAACTCATAGCGCAGTCCCATGTTGAGCGTGAGCTTGGGAGTGACTTTCCAGTCGTCCTGCAAGTAGAGGAAGTGCATGCGCTGCCGGTAATCGACGATCACCGCGTTGTTCAACTGGTACTGGCTGCGCGCGCCGAAGAAGAAGTCGGCCAGGAAATGATCGTTGCTGACGGCAGTGCCGGGCACCTGGCTGAAGCGGCCGCTGTAGGAGTCGCTGCCGTATTTCGGATTGAAGTCGTCGATCTGGGTGTTGATTGCCTGATACTCGTAACCGGCCTTGAGGCTGTGCCTTCCGAGCATCTTCGAGTAGTTGACCTTGGGGTTGACCACGAAGGGATTCTGGAATTGGGGATTGCTGCCCTGCACTCCGAAGGCGGTGAAGCCGTTCACGCCCTGGCGATAGAGGCCGCCGGTGTAGCGCGGGTCGCTGGGTACGTTCGGGAAACCGAAGCGCTCGCGCACGCCTTCGGTGCCGACGAACATCGGCGTCTTGCCGCCTTCGGTGAGCGACACACCCATCCGGAACTCGATCAACGAAGTGGGCGAAACCGTGTAGGTGGTGCCGTAGGCGATCTGCTGGTTGAGCACCCGCACGTCGCCGTTGGAATCGCCGCCCGAGGGCCCGGGGATGGCGGGCGGCTCGAACTGGTTCAGCAGACGGTGGCTGTACCGCACGAACGCCGTGAGCTTGCTGCCGAAGTAGTGGTCATATCGGGCATCGCCCTTGTTGCTGTTCTGCGTGAATCCGGGCTGGGATTCGAAGTTGTTGGCCAGGCCGGGCCGGTTCGGCGCGGGCAGGCCGCCCAGGACCGCGCGCGCGAAGGGCGTGATCTGCGCGGTGGGGACGCGGCCGTCGGCGAAGACCTCGCCGGTGTACGGGTTGCGCACGGGCAGGCTGAGCAGGCCCTCGCGCTGCGCCATGGTCGGGATGGACGCGAAGGTGATGGTCCGGGCCGTGCGGCGGAAGCCTTCGTAGTTCACGAAAAAGAACGCCTTGTCGCGGATCACCGGGCCACCGAAGGCGCCCCCGAACTGGTTCTGCACGAGCGTCGGCTTTTGATTGTTCACCGGCTTGAAGAAGCCGGTGGCGTTCAGCGTCGTGTTGCGCAGGAAGTTCCAGGCCGCGCCGTGGAATTCGTTGGTTCCACTGCGTATGGTCGCGTTGATCACCGCCCCGCCCGCGCGGCCGAACTCGGCCGAGTAGTTGTTCGTTTCGACGCGGAACTCCTGCACGGCGTCGGGCGAGATCTGAACCACCTGGTTCGAGAAGCCCTGGTTCGACGTGCCGTAGGCGTTGTTGTCGACGCCGTCGATCACGAAATTGTTCTGCGAGCTGCGCATGCCGTTTACGTTGAAGGAGGCGTCGCGCGAGGCGGCGATGCCCGAGCGGCGCACGCCCGGAACCAGCAGCGCGAGGTCGGCGTAGGAGCGCCCATTCAACGGCAGGTTGACGATCTGCTGCGAACCCACCACCGTGCCGCGCGAACTGGTGTCGGTCTCCAGGGCCGACGCCGCCTCGCGCACCGTGATCACCTCGCTCGTCGCGCCGACCTCCAGACGAAGGTCCACGCGCTGCCGTGCGTTGACCGTGACTTGAAACTCCTCGGCGCTCGCGGTCTTGAACCCGGTCGCCTCCGCGGTCACTTTGTAGCGGCCGATTTTGACGTTGAAGAACTGGTAGTTGCCGGCGTCGTCGGTGAGCGCGCTTTGGGAGATGCCGGTGTCCACGCTGAGCAGCGTGACCTTGCTCGATTGAATGGGCAGCGCGGATGCGTCCCGCACGGTTCCGAGGACGGCGGCGCTGTCGAACTGGGCCTGCATCAGCCCTGACGCGAACAGCAGACAGAGGCCTGCCCGTAAGAATTTCTGAATATGCATGATTCCTCCACACCAGCGGGAACTTCGGGGTCTTGGGTGGCAGGATAGCAACCGGACGTGTCGGTGCGATTACCGGTTCGTGACAGTCGGGTCGCGGAGCAGCAAGGTCTTCCGGAGCGCCGGGATCACGTCCACCACGGGCGCGCCCTTGAAGGCGGGAACGGGGAAATCGCCCTTCCATGTCACGCCCGGCGGGAACAGGGCGATGAAGTCCCACACGATCTCGCCGGTCACCAGGCTCTCCTTGCCGATGACCGGCGCGGGGTCCTTGAGCAGGGTCTTGCGCGCGGCCTCGGAGAGCCGCAGCTTTGCGTCCCAATACTGGCGGGCGCGTGGATCGGTGACCCGCGCCTGAGCCTTGTCGCCGGGCGGCCCGGTGTCGCTGTCGAGCACCGGTTCCCACACCACGAAGACGCGGAGATCGCGATCCGGCATGCTCTTCAGCAGATCTTCGATTGCAGAGGCCCCCTGCAAGCATTTCCCTCAAGTGGGAGAGAGCATCACGATCAGGCGCTGGCGGCTGGATTCGGCATTGAAGGCCTCTTCGAGCGGGGAGAGCGAATCGAGCGCGGTCAGCCCGGCGGGACGAACCGCATCCCGCCCGCCGCACGAGGCGAGCACCAGCAGTACGAGCGCGATTACCAGACGCCGATGAGTTTCCACCATGCGAATCCTATGGTCCCCCAAATGAGCAGGTTCATGGTAGCCACGATCAGGCCGATCTTCCACCACTGGCGGAACGCCACGTAGTCCTGCGCGTAGAACATGGGCGACGGCGTGGTGCCGTAGTTGGTAAGGCCCGCGGCGAGGTTCGCGAAACAGGCGAAGGAGAAGACCATCAGCCCCAGCGGCGCGCCCTTGGCCATGAGCACGGCGAGGAACGGCGGGTACATCGCCAGCAGGTGCGCCGTGATGCTCGCAAAGCCGTAGTGCGCATAGAAATAGATCACCAGCGCGACGCCGAAAAGCGCCACCCAGCCCGTGGCTTCGAAAAAGGAGCCCACGCCCTTGGCGAACTCCGTGGTCACGCCCGCGTCATTCAGTGCCTTGCCCAGCCGCAGGAGTCCTCCGTACCACACAAAGATGTCCCAGCCGGAGCGCTCGGCCTTCACGTCCTCCCACGAGAGCACACGCGTCACCAGCAGCGCGATGGCGCCGAACATCGCCGTGATCGTGATGTCGATGCCGTGCCATCCGGACGTCACCCACAGGCCGCAAACGGAGATGAAGATCACGGTGAGGATGCGCTCGCCGCCGCTCATCGGCCCCATCGTGTGCAGTTCGCTCGAAGCGAACGCCGACGCCTCCGGCGTGCGCCGGATCTCCGGAGGGTTCAGCCGCATCACCACCCACGGCACCACGGCCAGCGAGCACAGCCCGGGCACCAGCCCCGCGGCGAACCAGCCCGCCCAGGTCACTGAGTAGCCGAACTGGCCCGCGATCTGCGCCGCCAGCGGGTTGCTCGCCTGTCCCGTGAAGAACATCGCCGATGTGACGCAGATGCTCTGATACACCGCGGTCATCAGGAAGGAGCCGAGCAGCGCGGCGGTAGCGCCCGGCTTCGACCCATAGAGTTCGGCCACCGAGCGCACGATCGGCAGGATCACGCCGCCCGAGCGCGCGCCGTTCGACGGGATCACCGATGCGAGCACCATGTCGGACGCCGAGAGCGCGTAGGTGACGCCGAGCGACGTCGTCCCGAAGGCGCGGACGAACAGAAGCGCGATGCGCCGCGCCAGCCCGGTGTTGATCAGCGCGCGCGAGATGAAGAACGCCGCCATCACCAGCCAGACGGTCGGATCGGCGTAGCCCGCCAACGCCTGGGTCATCGTCAACCCGCCCAGCACCGCGGACGCCGTGACCGCAGCCAGGACGATGGCGCCGCCCGGCAGAGGTTGTGCGATCAGGCCGGCAATCGTCGCCGCGAAGATTCCGAACAGCCGCCAACCCTCCGGTTTCACCGCCGCGGGCCGGGGAACGCCGTAGACCACCGCCAGGTACACGCCCACCAGCAGCAGGAGTCCGGGCAGGCTGCGGCGGAGGGCAGAGGGCGGCGTGCTTTGGGTCACGAAAGGACTAGGGTACCAGTACATATATCCCCCGTTGCGCGAGGGACTAGGATTTTCCGGTGATAGTACGCCTAACCCGAAAGTGGCATTCTGGACTCGACCCAATGCGTATTCCCCTTCTGTTGCTGATGGCAATTTCCGTCTATGCGGGTCCGATTTACCGGATTACCGATCTGGGGACCCTGCCGGGCGGACAGAGCGTGGCGACGGGCATCAGCCCGGGCGGCGCGGCGGCGGGTTGGTCTCTGAACGCGGCCTACGAAGACACGGCGGTGCTGTTCGGCGCTAGTGGCGGACTCGGGGGCGGGCGCGCCCAGGGCGTCAACGACAGCGGGGCGGTGATCGGCACAGCCTATGGCCCGGACGGGCCCCGCGCGACCGTCTGGTCCAACGGCGGGGCCACGCCTCTCTCGGACCGCGAAAGCTATGGGATGGCGATCAACGCGTCCGGTCAGGCGGCCGGCTCCGTGGACGGACAGGCCTTCGTGTTCAGCAACGGCGCGATACGGGCGATCAACGTAGGCGGTATGTGGAGTTCGGCATACGGCATCAATAACACCGGCTGGGTCGTCGGCACGGTGGAGACGGCGGGCGGCCAATTTCGAGGCTTCCTGGCGTTGCCGGGCGGCGGAGTGGTCTCGAACATCGGCAACTACGCCATGGCCGTGTCCGATTCAGGGCACGTTGCCGGCCACGCTCGCGCCGCCAATGGCTGGCTGCAGGCGTTCGTTTGGCAGAACGGGGTGCTGACGCCCATCGGGACCCTGGGCGGCCTCATGAGCTTCGGCTACGGCGTGAACGGCAGCGGCTGGACGGTGGGCTACTCCGAAAAGGCTGACGGCGCCATCGCTGCGTTTCTCTATCGGGATGGCGTTCTCTACGACCTCAATGCGTTGGTTCCTGAGTTGAACGGCTGGTTCCTGCAGACCGCCTACGCGATCAACGGCACGGGACAAATCGTGGGTTCCGGCCTGTACCAGGGGCAGCCGCGGGCGTTCCGATTGGACTTGATCCCGGCACAGGACACACCGCTCCCGTTCCACCCGGATGTTCTGCCGCCGGAGGAGATCACGGAAAACCCCGAGCCGGCCACACTCGTCCTGATCGGTGGAGGGTTACTCGCCGTCGGCCTACGGAAGTATCTCCGGAGGTAGGTCGGTCTCGCCATCCCAGCGGGTACTTGTTAACTACAGTTAAGTCTGGTATCCTAGCTCCAGTTACATGCGCTGGGCTTTGGGACTCTTGCTGTTCACCGCGACGCTGGCGGGCCAGACCACGGCCACCCTGGCGGGCGAAGTCGTCGACCCATCGGGCAAGGCTGTGGCAGGCGCAACGGTCACTCTGGCCAACGCGCTCACCGGATATCGCCACGTGACGGCCACTGACGCCGCCGGCGCCTTCTCGATCGCCAACATCCCTCTGCAGACGTACCAGCTTGCGGTGGAGCAGGAGGGTTTCGCGGCCGACCGTCAGCCGGTGGCGCTTCGCTCGAACGTGCCTGTCCGCGTGAGCATCCGGCTGGAACTGGCGGGCCAGGTTTCGCGGGTGGACGTCTCCGCGTATGATTCGCGTTCCCTGATTGAACCCGAAGCCACCGGGACGCGCACGGAACTGAACGCTGCCTCGATCGAGCGGCTTCCGCTGGCCGCCGCGAGCCGCGGACTGGAGTCGGTGCTGGCGACCTTCCCCGGTTTCGCGGTGAACGCCAACGGCGCTGTACACCCGCGCGGCGCGCACAACCAGATGACCTTCGTGATCGACGGCATGCCGGTGAGCGACCAGTTGACGGGCAGCTTCGCCAACGCGGTGGACCCGGCGATCGTGGAGAGCGTTGAACTGCACACCGGCAACATCCCGGCCGAGTTCGGTAACAAAGTATCGGGTGTGGCGGTGGTGACCACTCGCTCCGGCATGGCCGGAGGCCGCGCCTTCTCCGGCGGCACGCAGTTCGCCGCCGCGCAGTTCGACACGCTGTCGCAGGTTACGCAGGTGGCGGGCGGCGTGGGCAAGCTCGGGTACTTCGCGTCCCTGAACACGCTCAAGAGCAATCGTTTCCTCGACCAGGTTTCACTCGACAACCTGCACAACGGCGGCAACTCCCAACGCGCCTTTGTGCGCCTGGACTACAATGCCACCGCGCGCGACGCGCTGCGCATGAACGTGATGTCCGGGCGCTCCTCGTTCCAGTTGGCGAACCTTCCGTCGCAGCACGGCGCCGGGCAGGCGCAGCGTCAGCGTTTGCAGGACGCATCGGCGTCCCTTGCCTGGGTGCGCACGCTGGACGCGAAGACCACCATCGACACCACGGCGTCATGGCGTGGGGCGACCGCGCAGCTCTACCCCAGCGCGGGAGACACGCCGGTGACCGCCGCGCAGGCCCGGCGGCTGACCACCATCACCGCGGGCACGCGGTTCAATCGAGTGCAGGGCGCGCATGTCTTTCGCGCCGGGGGCGACATCCAACGCTTCCCCGTGCGCGAGCACTTCAGCTTCGGGATTACGAACCCCGGTTTCAACGAGCCCGGAGCGGAGGAGTACAACCCCTCGCTGGCCGCCTTTGACCTGACGCGAGGCGGCCGCCGATTCGAGTTCTCCCGGCGCTCGGCCGGCGGTCTTTACACCGGCTTCGCCCAGGACAACGTGCGCTGGCGGCGTTTCCAGTTCGCGCTCGGACTGCGCTATGACGCGTACCGCTTTCTGGTGAGCGGCGGGCAGTGGCAGCCGCGCGTGGGCGTGTCGTTCCACCTGCCGGAAACGGGCACCGTGTTTCGCGCTTCGTATAACCGCACCTACCAGACGCCGCCGAACGAGAACCTGTTGCTTTCGAGTTCCCGGGAGTCGCTGGCATTGGCGCCGCCCGTGGTGCGGGAGCGGACGGGCGGGCTGATTCTGATCCGGCCGGAGCGGCAGAACGTCTACGAACTGGGCGTGCAACAGGCCGCCGGCAGGTTCGCCAGCCTGAACGCGTCGTACTATCACAAAGACTCGCGCGACTTGCAGGACAACGACAACTTCTTCAACACGGGGATCATCTTCCCGACATCGCTCAGCCGCTCGCGCGTGAACGGCGCGGAGATGCGCCTGGTGGTTCCGAAAGCGGGACGGTTCTCGGGCTCGCTGGCGCTGACGCACTACCGCGCGATCGTCACGCCGCCGTTCACCGGCGGGCTGTTCCTGGGCAGCACGGCGCTCGACTCCCTGAGCGCGGGGCCGTTCATCATCGATCACGACCAGACGCTTTCCGCCAACGGCGTGGTTCACTGCACGATCGGCGGGGGCTGGTGGGCGAGCACTTCCGTGCGGTACGACAGCGGCCTGGTGTCGAACCCTTCCAACCCCGAAGAGGTCCGGCGAGACCCGAATTACGCCGCCTTGCTGCCGTTCGTCAACCTGGAGGCTGATCCGGCGCGCGTCCGCCCACGCACGATCGTGGATGTCGCGGCCGGCTATTTGCGGACCGCGGACGGACGCCGCCGATGGGAGATATCGGCGCAGGTGGGCAACCTGGGCAATTCGACGGCACTCTACAATTTCCAGTCGATCTTCGTGGGCACGCGCCTGGTGCAGCCCCGCACGGCGGGCGCGCGGTTCCGGTATTTCTTCTAGCGGTCACAACGAATCCCTCAACGCAGCCTCGCATATGGTCGAATAGCTAGG
>DALYJJ010000016.1:0-64019 GCA_031969915.1 Bryobacteraceae bacterium
GATCAGCTCGCCCTTGTGATAGCCCAGACGTTCAATGGCGCTGTTCAGGAAGCTGAAGCGGCCATCGGAATCCAGGCGATAGAGGTTGCCCTTGTTGCCTGTGCCCAGCACCGGCCGCCCCTGGGAGTCAAAGGCGATGCCATACACAACGTCCTGCCCGTGCGACCAGATCCTCCGCGGATAGCCGTCCTTCCCGATGCGATAGACCTCGGAACCGCCCAGCACTCCAGGCGCGGGCCCCAACGTGGGGGGCGGAGCGGCCGGCGGACGCGGCGCGCCGCCGAGCACCACGACGTTGCCCGCCGGGGGCGCGGGCGCTGGGGCGGGCGCGGGTACGGGAACGGCCAGGGGCGGCGTGGTGCTCTTGGCGCCCACTGCCGCGGCGTAGAGCGATCCGTCCGGACCGACGGCCACCGCGGTCACCTCGCGCTTCGGCGCCTGGTAGAGCACGAAACCCTCGCCTTTGGGAGAAACGCGGAGGATCAGTCCGCCCGGCTCGGTGCCCACGATCAGGTTCCCGTCGCCATCCACGGCGAGCGATCGAATGTGCGTCTCTTCGCTCTTGAAGAAGATCTGCCCCTTGCCGCTCGCGTCCACGCGGTGCAACTCGCCCTGGTCGCCGGAGCCGACGAAGAGATCGCCCGAGGGGTGGAACACAAGCGCCCAGATGTACTTCGCCTTGGGATCGTAGAAGGGCTCGGCCTTGCCGGCGGCGTCCACGCGATAGACCTTGCCGTCGGGCGAGGTGGCGGCGTAGACGCGGTCCTGCTTGTCGATGGCGATCGCCTGGATGGCCAGGCCGGGGATCTCGGCGATCGACTGCCCTTTGCCGTTCTCGATCCGGAACAGGCGGGTGACGGAGGAGTCCGGCCCGCCGCCGCCCACATACACCCGGCCCTTCGAGTCCTCGGCCACCGCCCACAGGTAGGCCGCCGAAGGGTCGAAGATCTCGCTGACCACGGGCGCCAGGAAGAGCCGCCCGTCGTTGCGGATGGAGAGCTTCTTGAGCGTCCCCTTCAGAAAGTCCTCCTGTTGGGTGCGGGTCCAGAGTTCGGTTTCGACCGCGCGCAGAAGGAAGGTTGCGGCGAACAGGCACAAGGCCGCCCGCCGCGCAGTGCGGAGGTATGAGCTTCTCATTTGACGGTGACGCGAAGAGTGTAACTGCCGCTGATAACCTGCTCGAAGGGAATCGCCATCTGCTCCTGCGCCGTGTCGCCGGTGGCGATCACCGCGCGGTTCGACGCGCGCCCGGTCTGCATCACGTTCATCACCGAGCCCGGCAGGCTGGGCATCCGCTTGTCGTCGAAGTAGACCGTGGGACGCGCCTGCACCAGCGAGACGTACAGCTTGTTGTTGGACCGCTCCTGGTTGATGAGCGAAACGGTCTGGTTCAGATCGATGAAGCGATTCGACGCGCCCGCCATCATCTGCATGCGGTTCAGCGTATCGGCGTCGCTCAGCAGGATGCGGTGCTCGCCTTTGGGGAGGCCGGCGGGGATCTTCACGGCGAATTCCCGCTCCAGGCGTCCGCCGCGATAGGGCCGCAGGAACACCTTCACCGGAACTTCAGAGCCGGGCTCCACTTCGCTGTCCGCCAGCCAGGCGGTCTCGATGGAGGCCGTGCGCCGCTCCGGCAGCAACTCGACCACGGCGTTCACCTTCCTCAGTTTCGGCGTCCGGACGTTGTTCCCGTACAGGCGGTTGAACTTGTCAGCCCACCAGCCGGCCAGAATCAGCGGCACCGGGATGGGCGCTTCGGTGGGCGCAACCATGGTCTGGATCGCCAGCGGCTGCTGGCCTTCCAACTCCACCTGTCCGCTCATCCGGTAGGTGGCTTCCTCGGCGAAATCGTTCAGGCCCAGGATCGAGTTGAAGAGCGTGATCATCATGAGCTGCGGCGTCCACTTCTGGTGGACGAAGACGTCGAAGCGCAGCTTCTTTTCGCTCTTCACGGCGTTGGCTTCGCCGAGGGAACGGACGGTGACCTCGACGGGAACCATCTCCGATTCGCGGCCCAGCTCGCCCATGACACCCGAGTGCCGGTCCTGCCGGAGCGCGCCTACGATCTCCGTGGCATTCCCCATCTTGTTGGGCGCGAACTGCGACGCGAAGACCATCAGCACTTCGGACCGGCTCATCGGCATGTCCACCGGTCCCAGGTTCAGAAACGGGTGGCCGAAGGCCAGCACGCGCTTGCCGTCGTTGTAGGTGACCGTGCCCAAGGCGCTCAGTGACATGTCGCCCGAGACCAGGACGCCCGAGACGGCGTCACCCGGCTGCAGCGACTTGTCCCATCCGGGCGCGGGCTTGGCGCCTTTCAAGGCCGAACCCGCCCCACCCTGCACCGCTTTCAGACCAAGCTGGCTGAACAGCGGCGCGAACTCGCGGAGCACATCCGGGTGAAAGCCGGTGAACGCAACGGGCGCTTCAATCGGCGTGAGGTAGGGGGCTTCCGGCAGGGCGTTCGCGCCCGCGGCCAACACCCGCTGGAGCAGCTCGCCCGGAATCGGGTACTGCGCCCGCGCCTGCGCTGAACCGAGCTGACGCGATTCGGCCGGGCGCGTCGCGTCCAGTTCGTTGATCTCGAGCATCAGCCCGATCGGCGTGATGCCACAGATGGTGTCCGGCGAGAACGCTCCAATGCGCAGCGAGACCGCACCCAACAGCTTGCCGTCGATATACACCGGGCTCCCGCTCATGCCGCCCGCCGCACCCGTGCGCGCCGCCTTGCCCCCCATCTTGGCCAGAATCACGTCCTGGCCCGGACCCCACATGTTCTTCCATCGCCCAATGATTTCAATGGGAACCGGCTCGGCTTCGGTGCCCTCGAAGACCGTCCAGGCAGTGGCTGCCATTCCCGGTTTCAGTTGCTCGAGGGGGAAGACCTCCACCGGACCGGCCTTGGGGCGCACCGCCGTCCCGGACGCCGCCGCCACCGCCGCCGTTCCGCATACCAGAGCCAACGAGAGCGCAATGTTTCGAAGCATGTAAGGTCACAACCAGTTCTGGTTCTATTATCCGTTAGACGTCGCGTCAGGCGATGAGGTGCGAGAGAAAGTTTCGGGGCGGGGGCCGGCGCGAAAAAACTTTGGAAGAAGTATTGACAAATAAGCACTCAGATTTTATATTGTCTTTAGAGTAAGACTCTCAAAGAGGAGCAAACCCAAAATGACCCTATTGAAATACAACCCCTTCGACGTCGACGATTTCCCCACTGGCCTGCGTGTCTTCCAGGACACCGTCAACCGCATGCTGAGCGACCTGCCCAGCCGGCCCTGGGTGCCCGCCGTGGACATCCTCGAAACCGAAAACGAACTGGTGCTCACGGCCGACGTGCCCGGCTTGAAGCTCGAAGACATCGACATTCGCCTGGAGAACGGCACTCTGTCGTTGAAGGGCGAGCGCAAGTTCGAGAAGGAAGAGAAGTCCGAGAAGCAGGGCTACCACCGCATTGAGCGCGGCTACGGCCATTTCGCCCGGACGTTCTCGCTGCCCGACACAGTGGATGTGGAGAAGGTGACGGCGGACTACAAAGACGGCGTCCTCAAGGTCACGTTGCCGAAGAAGGAAATCGCCAAGCCGCGTACGGTTCGCGTCCAGGTCACGAACAACTAACGCCGCGAACGAAGCGAACACAAGCTCGGGCTATGCAACAATAAAGCCTTGAGCCACACTGACTTCCGAACGGTCCGCGTTTCCCGCAAGGGCGCGGACCGCTTTGCTTCGGGCCACCCCTGGATCTACTCCTCCGACGTGGCCGACCGCGGCGGCGCCGCTCCCGGCGATGTGGTCCGGGTCACCGGCCCGGGCGGCCGGGACCTGGGCGTCGCCCATTTCAGCTCCACCTCCCAGATCACGCTCCGGATGCTGTCCAGCCGCGTCGAGCCGGTGGACCGCGCCTTCTACGAACGCCGCCTGCGCGCCGCGCTCGACCACCGCCGCCGCGTAGCCGCCGATACCGACGCCTGCCGCCTGGTGCACGGCGAAGGCGACCTGCTGCCCGCGCTGGTGGTTGACCGCTACGCCAACTGCCTGGTGGTCCAGACGCTCGACCAGGGTATGGACCGGGTGAAGGATCTGCTCTTCGACCTCCTGCTCGAGATCACGGGCGCCGGGGGCATCGTCGCCCGGAACGATGTGCCGGTGCGCGGGCACGAATCGCTTCCGATTGAAGCGGGCGTCGTGCGCGGGGAGGTTCCGGACCGTGTGGCGATCCGCATGAACGGCCTGGCGCTCGAGGCCGACCTGATCTCCGGCCCCAAGACCGGCGTCTTTCTCGATCAGCGGGAAAACTACCTGGCCGCCGCCCGCCACGCCCGCGGCCGCGCGCTCGACTGCTTCACCTCCACCGGGGGCTTCGCGCTCCACATGGCTTCCGCCTGCGAATCCGTCGAAGGCATCGACTCCTCCGCCCCCGCCCTCGCCGCCGCCAAAGCCAACGCGGCGCGCAACGGCAGAGAGAACCTCACCTGGCGCGAGGCCAACGTCTTCGATGTCCTGGCGGCTTACGATTCGGCGCAGCGGCGATACTCCACGGTGGTCCTCGATCCGCCCGCCTTCGCCAAGTCGAAGGCGAACCTCGACGCCGCGCAGCGCGGCTACAAGGAGATCAACCTGCGCGCCCTGCGGCTGCTCGAGCCGGGCGGCGTGCTGGTCACCTGTTCCTGTTCCCACGCCTTTCACGAGGCACTGCTGATGGAGACCGTGGCCTCGGCGGCGCTCGACGCGGGCCGCACGGTACGGGTGCTCGAACGGCGGATGCAAGCGATGGATCACCCGGTGTTACTGACCGTGCCGGAGACGCTCTACCTGAAGTGCCTGATCCTCGAAGTGCTGTAGCAGAGGCGTTCAGCGCAACCCGCGCGCCTTCAAGTGCGCAATGAGGGCCGCCGGGTCGTCGGTGATGATCGCGTCCACTCCGGCGTCGATCAGCTTGTCCCATTCCTTCGGCTGATTCGCCGTCCACGGGACCACCTGCAGGCCCGCCTTGTGCGCCTCGTCGACGCGGCCCCTGGTGACCAGCATGTGATGCGGCGACACAATCGGCGCGCCGCTCTCCCGGGCGATTTCCACGAAGTCCTTCATGCCGAGCGCGTAGAGCGCGGAGCGCCGGATCTCCGGGGCGATCTTCTGACACGCCGCGAGGGTCCGAAAATCGAACGACTGGAGAATCACGCGCTTCTCGAGCTTGTGCTTCCGCACTACTTCCACCACCAGGCGCGTGAACTCCTCGGGGGGCGGCGTGTACTCGGGCTTGTCCTTGAAGATTTTGGTTTCGATGTTGAACTCGAAGGCGCCGCGCCGTGAAAGCGCGAGGACTTCGTCGAGGGCCGGCATGCGCGTCCCGGGTACCGCGCGCTGCTTCGGATAATCGGGATTCGCCGCCGCGCCGCAGTCGAACTGCTGCAACTGCGCGAACGTCAACTCGCGAATCACCCGCGAGAGCCCCGCCGGTCCGCGGCAGATCTTGGGATTCAGCTCCGGATCGTGCGACACGACCACCACGTTGTCCTTGGTCACGGCCATATCCAGTTCGAGCACATCCGCGCCGGCTTCGATGGCGTGCTCGAATGCGGGCAGGGTGTTTTCCGGCAGCACGGCGCGGGCGCCGCGGTGGCCGTGAACGAGAATCCGCGGGGCGGCGTGGATGGTCATCGCGATGAGCAGGGAGGCGAAAACGGCGGAGCGCACGCCTCCAGGATATAGTAAAGACATTTCATGACCGTTACGGAGTCCCAGGTATGAAACCCCCTCTTTCGCGCCGCGAATTCTCTTCCGCCGCGGCCCTCACCGCGCTCAGCTACTCGCGCGTGCTGGGCGCCAATGAGCGCCTCCAGATCGGCTACATCGGCATCGGCAACCGCGGCGACCAGGTGCACGACGCGTTCCTCGAACACGGCGACCAGCAGACCGTCGCGCTGTGCGACTTGCGGGAGGACTACATGGACTTCGCGGCGAAGAAGTCGCGCGGCGCGCCGGCGCGCTACAAGGACTATCGCAAGCTGCTGGAGGACAAGAACGTCGAAGCCGTGGCCATCGCCACGCCCGATCACTGGCACGCCATCCAGTTCATCGACGCCTGCAACGCGGGCAAGGACGTCTACGTCGAGAAGCCGCTCTGCCTCACCGTGGTCGAAGGCCGGCGCATGGTGGAGGTGGCGGAGAGGACGAAGCGGGTGACGCAGGTGGGCATCCATCGCCGCTCGGCCAGGTATCTGGCGGAGGCCGCGCAGTTCGTGCGCGAAGGCGGCATCGGCCAGGTGACCGTGGCCAAGGGCTGGCACCTGGTGAACGAGTGGCCCATCGGCATCGGCACCGCGCCCGAAGGCCCGCCGCCCAGCGAGGAAGAATGGGAGGCCTGGCTGGGCCCTGCGCCCAAGGTCCCCTACAAGAAGAGCCGCGCTTATTACACCTTCCGCTGGTTCTACAACTACTCGGGCGGCCAGCTCACCAACTTCGGCGTGCATTACGTGGACATGCTGCGCTGGTGCCTGGGCAAGGATTCGCCGAAGGCGGTCACCGCGCTCGGCGGCAAGTACGCCGTCAAGGACGACCGCGAGATCCCGGACACGCTCGAAGTGCTTTGGGACTACGACGGCGTGCTGATGGTTTTTTCGCAATACAACGCCAACAGCGCAGGCGGCAACATCCAGAACGCGGAGATGGAGCTGCGCGGAACCAAGGGCACGATGTACATTCACAGCGGCCGCTGGGAGGTGGTTCCGGAGCGCAACGCCGCCGTGGCCGTGCCCGCGCGCACACCCACCGACCGAGGCGTGGAGCGCGCCTGGGGCCAGTCGCGCCAGCCCGCCATGGAACCCGTTTCGGGCAAGGGCTCGAACGACACGGCCTTCCACGCCCGCAATTTCCTGGACTGCGTGAAGTCGCGCGCCAAGTGCAACTGCGATATTCTCACCGGCCACCTCTCCACCTCCGCGACGCAGATTGCGAACATCGCGCTGCGCACGAAAAGCTACCTGGAGTGGGACGCGAAGACCGAGAGGTTTACCAACAACGCGGCGGCCAACAAATTCCTCCAATACCAGTACCGCGCGCCGTACAAGCTAGGCTAAAAGTATGCCTCGACCGCAGATCTGCCTGTTCTCGAAACACGCCCCCCAATTGGGCTGGAGCGAACTCGGGACGTACGTGAAGAAGGTGGGTTTCGACGGCGTCGACCTCACCGTGCGACAGGGCGGCCACGTGCGGCCGGAGAACGCCGCGCGCGACTTGCCGCCCGCGGTTGCCGCCATTCGCGCGGCCGGCGCCGCGGTGCCCATGATTACCACCGGATTGCTGAGCGGCGAGGAGCCGGCGGCGAAGGACATCGTTTCCACCGCCGGCCGGCTGAAGATTCCGTTCTTCAAGCCCGGCTACCACCGGTACAAGGCGGGCGAGCCGGTGGAGGCGAAGCTCGCCCAGGTGAAGCCGCAACTGGCGAGCCTGGCCGCGATCGGCAAGGAGCACGGCATCGCGCTGGGCTGGCACAACCATTCGGGCGACCATGTCGGCCTCGCGGTGTGGGACATTCGCGAGATGCTCGAGGGCCAGGACCCGCAATGGGCGGGCTACTACTGGGACACCGGCCACGCGCGCGTCGAGGGCGGGGACTGGGGCTGGCGCGCGTCCCTGGACTTGGTCCTCCCGCGCCTGAAGATGATCGCCGTGAAAGATTTCTTCTGGGAGCGCAAGGACGAAGGCTGGAAGCTGCAATGGTGCCCGCTGGGCGGCGGCATGGTGGACTTCCGGGCGATCTTCACGACGCTCGCCAAGGCGGGCTGGGAGGGACCGATTTCGCTCCACGTCGAGTACCCGACACCGGACGAGCCGCGGGCCATCGAAGCCGACTTCCGATTCCTGAAACGCGAGGTCGGCCGCGCCTATGGAGGGTAACCAGCCGCAGCCGCTGCGCACGTTCCCGCTCGGGCCGATCGATCTCGAGATCATGCACGTCGAGCCGGGGCGCGCGGTAGTCGAACTGAAGATCGAGAAACAGCACATGAACTCCGGCGGGCGCCTGCACGGCGGCGTGATGAGCACGTTGGCCGATACGGCGATGGGCATTGCGCACTATCATTCGCTCCCGAAGGGCCGCACCGCGGCGAGCGTCGAGATCAAGGTGAACTTCCTGCGCGCGGTCTATGAGGGGGCGCGCCTGCGGGCCGAAGGCACGGTGATCAAGGCGGGCGCGAGTCTGTCGCTCGTCGAGTGCCGCGTGCACGACGAGCGGGGCACGTTCGTCGGCCAGGCGCAGGGCACGTTCATTTCGCTGCCCAAGCCATGAGACTCGCGGCGCTGGCGTGGTTGTTGGCGGCGGCTCCCTATTGGGAGGCGAAGCCCCCGCGCGAGTGGAGCCCGGACGAACTCGCGCGCATGTTCAGCGAATCGCCGTGGGCGCAGGCGACCGCCGCGGGCCGCACTTCCGCGGTCTCCGTACCGGTGACGGTGTTCCTGGCCACGGCCGAGCCGATGAAGCAGGCCGAGGCGGAAGCACGCCGCCGCGCGAAGGTGGAACCGGACCCCGATTACACGGATTTCCTGGCCGCCAACGAAGGCAAGGCGATCATCCTGGCCGTGCGGATCGACAATCCCACGGCGCTGTCCGATGGCGAAGAATCGCGCCGGATGGAATCGGAAAGCGTTCTACGTGCCGGCCGGAAGAAGCTGCGGATGATGGGCCATTTCCCGCCCTCGCAGGCAGACCCGCACCTCCGCCTGGCCTACCCCAGACAAGTGTCGCCCGAAGACAAGAAGCTAGTATTCGAGATCTACGTCCCCGGCGTTCCGAGCCCGTATCGCGCCGCGGAGTTTGCCCTGAAGGATCTGGCGTACCGGGGCGCGCCGGCGTTTTGATGGCAGACCGCAGCCACGGTGCGGCGGTCTACGATATATACTCGCTTTCGAATGCGCTTCGCCAGCCTGATCGCCCTCGTCCTGTCCGGCCTTGCGCCGCTTGGGGCGCAGCAGTGGACTCCGCTCTTCGATGGCCGCAGCCTGAACGGATGGCAAACGCCGGGGAAGGCGCGCTGGAGCGTCGAAGACGGTGTACTGATCGGCCGGCAAGGGCCGAACGGCGAGCCCGGCGACCTGCTCTCGAACGAGCGCTACACGAACTTCGAACTGGAAGCCGAGTGGTCGATGAAGTGGCCGGCGAACAGCGGCCTCTGGTTCAAGTACCAGGGCCCCCGCACCGGATGCCAGGCGGACTTCCTCGACCAGCCCGACGAGCCGGGCGTCCTGTCGGGCTCGGTCTACTGTATCGGCCCGAAGTTCATCGCACAGAATCGCGACCCGAAGACCATTCATAAAGAGGGCTGGAACCAGCTTCGGCTTCGGGTTGAGGGCGAGCGCGTGCAGGTGTGGATGAACGGCCGGTCCGTGGCCGAAGGAACGGTTGCGGTTTTCCCCGGGCCGGGGCAGGTGGGATTGCAGGTGCACGCGGGCAAGCAATTCGAAGGGATGGAAATCCGGATGCGAAGCGCCCGGATCAGGAGGCTGCCATGAATCGCCGCTCCTTTTTGCAGGCCGCGGTGGCGTTCCCGTACGTCGCGCGGTCCACGGTGCTCGGCGCGAACGACCGCGTGCAAGTGGGCTTCATCGGCGTGGGCAATCGCGCGCGCTGGCTGCTCCGGCACGAGGACTTCGGCGACGTTCAGATTGCCGCCCTCGCCGACATCAGCCCGTGGAGTCTCGCCGAGGCCATGCGCTTTCAGCCGAAGGGCCAGGTCTGGCGGCCCTACAACGATTACCGCCGCATGTTCGAACAGGAGAAGCTGGACGGCGTGTTCGTCGAGACCACCACGCATGCGCGCGTCCTTGTCTGCATGCACGCGCTGCAGGCGGGGCTGGATGTGTACGCAGAAAAGCCGCTCACACTCACGGTGGAAGAGGGGCAGGTGATCGCGCGCGCCGTACGGAAGCTCGGCCGCGTGCTGCAAACGGGCACGCAGCAGCGATCCATCCCGATCAACATTCACGCGAGCAAGCTGGTGGCCGAGGGCAAGATCGGCAAAGTGGAGAAGGTTGTGGTGTGCAACTTCCTGGGGCCCGAGCGGTGGCAGCCGAAGCCTGCGCAGGCGATTCCCGCGGGGCTCGATTGGGACGTGTGGTGCAACCAGACGGAGCTGCGGCCCTACCATCCGGAGATCCATCGCGGGTGGGCGAAGTATTGGGATTACGACGGCGGCGGCCAGTCCTGGGGCGTCACCGGATGGGGCACGCACTCGCTCGACCAGGTGCAGGCCGCGCTGGGCACGGACCTGACTGGGCCGGTGGAAGTGCGCCTCGAAACGCCGGGCCCCGAAGGCAAGATCACGCTGGTCTACGCGGGCGGGACCCGGGTGTGCCTGGAGCAGCCGAAGATCGACGACCATCAGCAGTTGGGCGCGATCTTCCAGGGCACGAACGGCGAGATCCAGATCCTGCGCGGCGACTTCAAGACCAACCGGGCGGAGTTGAAGGCCGGCTCGCCCGACGTGGTCGTCGAGGGGCCTGGCGAGAATTCCTATCACATCCGGAATTTCGCGCAGGCGATTCGCTCCCGGACGAGACCCAACGCGGACGTCGAGATCGCGCACCGCTCGACGACCCTCTGCCACCTGGTCAACATCTGCCGGGAGTTGCAGCGCAGCCTGCGTTGGAACCCGGCGGCAGAACGCTTCGAAAACGACCCGGAGGCGAACGCGAAACTGGCGCGGCCGCGCCGGAAGGGCTACGAACTGCCCGCCGTCTAGTCCACGAAGGCGAACTCGTTCGTGCTCAGTAAGACCTGCGCCAGACGTTCCATCGGATTCAGCGGCCGCATCACGGGGCCGCTGAAGTCCGCCTTGGCGCTGTAGGTCTTCGCTCCCAGTTTGATCGTGGGCGACCAGGAGAAACGGTCGGCTTCGGCGTCCTCCCGGCCGTCGACGGCGAAGTCGATGTGCTCGCCCGCGTCTACTTCCAGCCCGCGGACGTTCGTGTCCACCTGAAGGTCCTGAACCGCCCAGCTTGCGATCTCGCCCCGCCGGCTGGAGACAATCCTGGCCCGGATGCCGTCCACGTTTTTGTGCTTGCTGCCGCCATGCCGGACCACGCCGGAGATCTCCAGGCGGCCTTTCTCCGGGGCCGTCCAGCGGCGAGTGAGGCGAAGGCCGGCGTCCGGCGCGACGCCTCCCTCCGCGGTGAGCCGGGCTTCACCGGCGCGCCGGTCCGGAAGCACGGTGGTTGGCTGCCACCCATCGTTGACGAAGTACCGGAGCGGTTCGCCGTCGAGCCAATAGGACCAGGGCCCCGGAGGGGGCGTCTCCGCGCGCGACGGTTGCTTGAGGAACTCCTCCGCGGCCTCCCGCTCGGCCTCCGTCGGGTCCCGCTGCAACACGCGCCGGTAGAGGGCCACGATGCCGCCGGAAGCCGCGGCCCTGGCCTGTTCGGCAACGAAGGGGTTGTTCATCAGGAACAGCGCCTGGGTCGGTGTGGTCGTGGTGAAGCGGCCCGGGCTGTGCTGTTCCGCGGACGGGAAGTCGAAGGTCTGAAAAACGCCCGGCAGCCGCGTGCGATCGATGTAGGCGTAGACGGTCCGCCGCGGAACCGCTGGGCTCGCCGTAAGGTCGAACGGCAGCCCGCCCGCCGTGGAGTCGAGTTGGCCGGAGACCGCGAGCATGGCGTCCCGCAGCGCTTCGAAATCGAGCCTCTTGCGCCGCCCGGATTGGCGGTAGGTCTCCGAAAGCAGGATGCGCCGGTGGAGCTTCTTGAGCGACCAACCGTCTTCGACCAGGGTCGCGGCCAGCCAGTCGAGCAACGGTTGGTTGGAGGGCGGGTCACTGCGCGTGCCGAAGTCGCTGGTGGTCTTCACGACGCCTTCGCCGAAATACTGCGCCCACACGCGATTGACGATGACGCGGGCGGTGAGCGGGTTGCCGGGGCCGGCCACCGCGTTCGCCAACTCCCATCGGCCGCTCCCCTTGGCCCACGGCGCGCACGCGGGTTCGCACAGAACATCGAGAAACTGGGGCGGCGTCTCCACGCCCTTGTTGTTCGGGTTGCCGCGGACGAAGACCTGCGCCTTGCGGAGCGGGTCGGCCTCGCGCAACGCCGTGGCCCGTGGGGCGGCGCCGCGATACGCGAAATCGATCCACACGCGTTCAGCGCGCAGGCGAAGATCCCGCAGGTTGTTATTGTCCCCTTCGGTCTGAATGAGCTTCATCTCGGCGAACGGGACGTTCATCGGGTTGGCGGGGTCTTCCAGAATGGCCTTGGCCTGAGCCTCCGTCGGAGCGTAGGCGCGCTCTGCGGTGTAGCGCAGCCAACGCCGGAGCAGTTCCAGATTGAGATCCTGCTCCCGGGCGAACTCTTCGAGCGCGGCGGGAGAGAGCGGCCGGGACTTGGCGGCGGCTTCCAGATACCGGACGACCTGCGCGGGTTGGCGGAGTTGCTGAATCAGGACCTCAAAACGCGTTCGCCGGTATTCGTCGATGTCCCGTTGCCGCTTGGCCATTTCGCGTTCGAACACCGCCTTCCGGACGGGATCGTCCGTGCCCGAGAGAGGTTCCGGGTTAAGGTGCTCCTCCGAATTCAGGAACACGCCGTAGAGAGCGTAGTAGTTCTTCGTCGGGATCGGATCGTACTTGTGGTCGTGACAGCGCGCGCAGGCCACGGTCAGCCCCATCGCGCCCCGGGTCAGGGCATCGATCCGGTCGTCGATGTTGTCCGGCTCGTTGTTGAGATAGTTTCGACCCAGCGTGACGAAGCCCAGCGCGGCCAGATCGGTCCTGCGCGCGGTGGGGTCACGGTCGGCGGCGATCTGCAAGCGGAGGAAGCGATCGTACGGCATGTCCTCGTTCAGCGCGCGGATCACCCAGTCGCGATAGGTAAAGGAAAAGGGGAAGCGGATGTCGAGGTCGAGCTGGTCGGAGTAGCGGGCGACATCCAACCAGTGGCGGGCCCAGCGCTCACCGTATCGCGGCGAGGCGAGCAGTTCGTCGACGCGGCGCTCCCAGGCGCCGGGCGATGTGTCGTCGAGAAAGGCCTGGACCTGCTCGTAAGTGGGCGGGAGGCCGGTGACATCGAAGTACGCCCGGCGCAGCAGCGTCCGCCGGTCCGCCGCGGGCAGCGTGGGCTTCGTGAAATCGTCGATCCCACGGCCGCCAGTAGGTTTCACGACGGGACGGAAGGCCCACCATTTCACGCCCGCTGGGGCCGGTTGCCCGGAGACCTCCGGAAACGGCGCGCCGTCGCGGATCCACCGTTCGAAGTCCTGCACCACGCCGGGCGCCAAGGGCTTGCCGGGCGGCATTTTCAGATCCGCTTCCGTGTGCCTGAGCGCACGCAGCAGCAGGCTCCGCTCAGGGTCTCCGGGTGTTGCCGCCGGACCGCGATTGCCTCCCGCGCGGAACGACTGCGGCGTGTCCAGGCGAAGGCCCCCCTGGACCACTGGCGCCTGGGCGCTATGACAGGCGAAGCAGTGCTTCGCGAGCACCGGCCGGATGCGGCTTTCGAAGTGGTCGACGCTGCCGGTGGAAGGAGCCTGGGCGAAGAGCGGGAGTGCGGCGAGGAGGGCGCGGAGCGGTCGCATAGCAAGGGTCCCAGCGCTGATGCTGTTCAGCATAGCAGCGCGCGGCCGCTGCGGCGTAGCGGTTTACTGACGAACGGCGTGGAGGCGCATCGCGCGCTCGCGCACGAAGGCGGACTCGGGATAGCGCAGGCTCAGGCCGTTCCAGATCCGTCCGGCTTGCCGTTCGGCGTCGCCGGAGGCCACTTCGTCCAAGCCGGCCGCCCAGATGCGAATCCGGGCAAGCCGTTCCAGCGTGTCGAAGGCTTCTCCGAGCGTGGGGTTCGCCTTCATAGGGGCTCGCGGCAGGTTCGCGCGGGCCGCCGCCAGCGCATCCGGAGTCCGCTCGGAAAGATGCAGCAGCATCTCGCCGGCCCGCAGATACGCGCTCCGGTTTACGGCCTTGCCGGCGGCTTCCACCGGCTGAATGAGCCGGCCGGCCTCGTCCAGTTGCGCGCGTGCGAGGTCGAAGCGCCGCAAGCGCGCCAGGGGCTCCACCGAAGCGATCAAGAGGTCGAAGCGCCACTCGGGGCGGTACTCGTTTCCGGCCGAGGTGGCGGAGACCTGCTCCTCGGCGCGATTCAGCCGCTCCAGCGCGCGCTCAGGCTGCGCAACGGTGAGCAGCGCCGCCTCGCGGCCGAGAGCACGCGCGAGGTCGAGCTTGGCGGCATCGTTGTGAGGATCGGCCGCGACCAACCGCTCGGCGAGCGCGCGTGCCTGGCCGTACTGCTCCATCGCCGCCGCGGGCCGGCCCATGTGGAAGCGGGCCGGCGATCCCAGCAGGTCGCCCAAGGCAATGTGGCTCCAGTACAACTGGCGGGAATAGCGAACGATGTGGGGGGCGGCGGCGGAGTGGCGCGCGGCCTCTCGCACCGCTTCCTGCAGGCTGGCCAGAGCGCCCGGGAAATCGCCGTCCAGTGCTTGCGCGCGGCCGTAGCCCACCAGAGTGCTGACCAATTGCGATTCGCCGGCGTGATCCGGAGCTGCTTTCTCAGGGCGCGCTCGCAGCAACGCCAAGGCCTGCCCGAAGGCCTCAGTGGATTCGGTCCGCGCGCCCACGGAATCGAGATAGCGCGCCTGCAAGAGGAAGGCCTGGGCCTTCCGGGCCGGATCGAGGCCCTCGGCCAGGCGCAGCAAGCGGTTGACGGTTTCCTTGTGCTCTGCCGTGTGCCCGGATTCATGGAAGACCGGGACCAGGCTCTGGTAGAGGCCAAACAGCTTGTTCCTGCGTTCCCCGCCGGTGAGGCGCGCCTCGACCGCGGCGCCCAGATCGAGCGCTCGCGAGGCGAAGGCCAGCGCGCTCGCCGTGTCGCCCGTGCTGGCAGCGGCACCCCCGCGGCTCCGAGCCAGCCGGGCGTAGGCGTTCATCCGCTCCCAAGCCAGTTCGGGATCGTCTCCGCGCTCGCGTCCGAGCCGCTCCAGGTACTCCACCGCGATGGCGCCGAGTTTCTCGCGAGCCTTGGTGGCGCCGATCACACCGTCGATTTCGTCGTGCACTTCGAAGAGCAGCTTCTCGGCCAGCCGGCGGGACTCGGCCGCCCGGTCGATCGCCACGGCACGCTGCTTCCACGCGGCCGCGGTGGCGAAGATCAGGGTGGCCGCGAGGGCCGCGACCAGAGACAAGATCGCCCAGTGCCGCGAGGCGAAGCGGCGAGCCCGGTAGAGGGTGGAATCCGGAGTGGCGTGCACCGGGCGCCGCTCCAGGAAGCGATTGAGATCCTCGGCCAGTTCCGGCGCGGAGCCGTACCGGCGTTCCGGCTCGCGATGCAGCGCCTTCAGGAGAATGTTCTCGAGATCGCCCCGCAGATGCGGCCGCAACGAAGAAGGACGGGCGACGTCTTCTTCGGCAATCTGGCGAATCGCCTGGCTCAGCGACCCGCCGCGGATCGTCCGGGGGGCGGAGCCGGTGAGCAGCCGGTAGAGTACCGCACCGATACCGTAGACGTCGGTGGCGACCGTGGGCGCGAGGCCCAGCGCCTGTTCCGGGCTCGCGTACGCCGGCGTGAAGCCGCGCGCGGAAGTCAGCGCCGCCTCCGGGCTCAGATCGCTGGCGATCCCGAAGTCGATGAGCTTCGGCAGGCCGTCCGCGGTCACCAGGACATTTTCCGGCTTGATGTCGCTGTGAACCACCAGGTTCCGGTGCGCGAATTGCACCGCTTCGCAGAGCTTCAGCACCAGCCGGATGACTTCGGATTGCTCGGCCAGGGACTGGGCGCAATAAACGTCGATCGGCGCCCCGTCCACCTGCTCGATCACCGCGTACGGGACACCGTCTTCCGTGGCGCCGGCGTCGATGAGCCCAGCGATGTAGGGATGCCGGAGCGAAGCCAGCATCTGGCGCTCACGGCAGAAGCGCCGGTGCGCGTTCTCCCGCGCCGGCTCGCCCGCCAACACCGGCGCCTGAGCGAACTTCACGGCGACGCGCTGGCGCACTTCGCCGTCCACGCGCTGCGCCTCGTAGACCGCACCCATGCCGCCCGAGCCCAACAGCCGGGTGATCTCAAACGGGCCCACCCGTTGCGCGCCGGGCGCGTCCCGCAACGCGCCGATCGCCTCGCGCACAATGCTCGCCGGCTGGGTGAAGCCGTCCGAGTCGTACTCCAACAGCGCTAGAACCTCGGAACGCACGCGCGTGTTCGTGCAGTGGTCACGCATATAGGCAGGGCGTGCCACGGCGGGAATCTCCGCGGCCCGGCCAAACCAGTGGCGCACCTGCTCGCTCGTCACAACGGTAGACGCGAGAACGGCGGACCTGATCGGCTCACTTGGAATTGTTTGCGCACTCTCCCGGCGATTGGCGCTTCCAGCCCAGGAGGACATCACCGATGAACATCCGATTCACCCGGCGCCTGTTGGCCTTTAGCGCCCTCGCCGCTCTTTCTCATGTTGCCTACGCCGATGGCGTGGCCGGCATCGACCAGAAACTCGCACTCCAGGGGAAGATCACCCCGGACGACGCACCGGGCTTCCCGGTCACCATCTCCCAATCCGGCAGCTATCGGCTCACCGGAAACCTGACCGTACCGGACGCGGCCACCACCGCAATCCACATCACGGCCGACGACGTCACGCTTGACCTCAACGGCTTCACCATTTCCGGGCCGAACGTCTGCACGGGAAACCCGGTTCGCTGCACCTTCTCCGGATCGGGCATCGGCGTCATGGCGGTGGCGCCGGCGGGCGTCGTGAGCCCGGCGAACGTGCGGGTGATGAACGGCGTGGTTCGCGGCATGGGAGGCCACGGGATCCGCATGCTGGGCGACGGGACCTCAGTAGAGCGCGTGCGGGCGGTGAGCAACGGCGGCCCGGGTATTGTCGTCGGCGCGGGTCAGGTGATCGACAGCGAAGCGCGCCTCAGCGGCTCCGGCGCCGCCATTGTGGGACTTGTTGTGCGCGGCTCCATCGCGGCGGAGAATGTGTTCGGCATCTTCGTCCGTCCGGGCGGAGTGGCCATCGGCAACTCGGCGTACTCCAATGCGGCGGGCGGCATCTCCGTGAACAACGGCGTCGCCGCTCATAATTCAGCCTCCCGCAACGGCAGCTACGGCATCGAAGCGGTCTGCCCCGGAACGCTGGTAGGGAACCTCACGTATCAGAACGCCGAGAACCTGCGGATGAACGGCGTGTGCACAGTGGCGGACACCGCGCAGTAAGCGGTTGGTCTCACCGCCCCGGCCGGCGCGCAGTGTCCCGCCGGCCGGGGCCGGAGCGGCGCCCTGCTATTCTCAGGGGTTGCGGCTGCCCGAATGAAGATCCTGTGGGTCACCACCAACTTTCTGCACCCCACCAATAAGGGCGGACAGATCCGGACTCTCGGCATGTTGCGGTGGCTGCACCGATGGCATGAGGTGCACTTCGTCGCGCTGCACGATCCGCACGAAACCGAGGGCGTGCGGCGAGCGCCTGAGTATTGCACTTCGGCGCTTGCCGTGCCCCGCCCGGCGCCGCCGCCGCGGACCTCTCCGCGCTTCTGGCTGCAGGTCGCCGCAAGCCTGGCCCATCCCCTGCCCCTGGCGGTAAGCCGCCACAACCCACCCGGGTTGTCCGCACGGCTGCGCGAAGTGCTGGACGCCGGGAGGTTCGATCGCGCGGTGGTGGATTTCCTGGCGCCCGCGGCCTACTATCCCGACCTGCCCGGCGCGCTCCTGTTCCAACACAACGTCGAAACCATGATCTGGCGGCGGCACGTGGAGCACGCGAAGAACCCAGTGGAGGGCGCCTACTTCGCGGCGCAGGCGCGGAAGATGTTCCGGTTCGAGCGCGACGTGTGCCGGGCCGTCGCGCACACCGTGGCCGTGTCGGAAGCCGACGCGACAACGATGCGCGAACTGTTCGGCGTGGAGAACGTCTCGTTCGTTCCAACCGGTGTCGACATCGAGTACTTCGCGCGGCCCGAGGGCGATCACGGCCCGCCCATCGACCTGGTTTTCGTGGGCTCGATGGACTGGATGCCGAACATCGATGGCGTCGATTGGTTCCTCGCCGAGGTCTGGCCGCTGATTCGCGAGCGCCGCCCGGAGACCACGCTGGCCATCGTGGGCCGCACGCCGCCCCAGCGTTTCCTGGAGCGCCGCGACATCTCGGTGACCGGAACGGTGCCCGACGTGCGGCCGTATTTGTGGAGCGGCCGGCTGTCGATCGTACCGCTGCGAATCGGCGGCGGCACGCGGCTGAAGATCTATGAGGCGATGGCGGCGGGCTTGCCTGTGGTCTCGACCACGGTGGGCGCGGAGGGCCTGGAGGTGGACGGCACTGAAATCGCGTTGGGCGACACGCCGCGCGATTTCGCGGACGCCTGCCTGCGGTTGCTCGCGGGCGAAGAAGCGCGGCGGCGGCAGGCGGCGGCGGCGCTGTCCCGCGTGGCGGCGCGTTTCTCCTGGGAGCAGGTGGCGCGCTCCTTCGAACGCACGCTGATCGAAAAGGCTCCGGCGTTATCCTGAAAGCAAGGTGACAGCAACCGCCGCCCGAACGATACCCCTGCTTGATCTGCGCGCCCAGCACGCCACGATTCGCGACGAGGTGCTGGCCGCCGTGACCCGCCTCCTCGACGCACAGAGCCTCATCCTGGGCGAAGAAGTGAAGGCGTTGGAGCGCGAGACTGCCGCCTATTGCGGAACCGCCCACGCCATCGGGTGCGCGTCGGGAACCGACGCCCTGATGCTGGCGTTGATGGCCATCGGCGCCGGTCCGGGCGACGAGGTGATCACGGTCCCCTACTCGTTCTTCGCCACCGCCAGTTCCATTTACCGGCTGGGTGCAAAGCCGGTCTTCACCGACGTTCTGCCCGATACCTTCAACATGGATCCGGAGCAGCTGGCCGAAACGCTTGCCTCGCATCCGAGGGCGAAGGCGATCCTGCCGGTGCACCTGTTCGGCGCCTGCGCCGCCATGGATCCCATTCTCGATCTCGCGCGCCGCTATGGCATGCCCGTGATCGAAGATGCGGCGCAGGCGATCGGCGCGGAGTACCAGGGGAAGCGAGCCGGCTCTCTCGGCGCGATCGGCTGCTTCAGCTTCTATCCCAGCAAGAACCTGGGCGGCGCCGGTGATGGCGGCATGCTGACCACCAACGACCCGGAACTGGCCGCGCGCCTGTTCGCCCTCCGCGTGCACGGCTCCAAAGTGAAGTACGTGCACGAATGGGTAGGACTGAATTCGCGCCTGGACGCGCTGCAGGCCGCCGTGCTGCGCGTAAAGCTGAAGCGCCTGGACGAGTGGACCGCCGCGCGGCAACGCAACGCCGCGTTTTATCGTGAGCACCTGGCCTCAGCGGCGATTACACTGCCGCACACCGAGCCGCACTCGACGCGCCACGTGGTGAACCAGTTCGTCATCCGGTCGTCCCGGCGCGATGAGTTGCAGGCTCACCTCAGCGCGAACGGCATTGGGACCGAGATCTACTATCCCATCCCGCTCCATCTGCAGCGGTGCTTCCGCGATCTCGGGTATCGTGCCGGGGATCTGCCGGTGAGCGAACGTCTGGCCGCCGAGACGCTGGCGCTTCCGGTGTATCCGGAACTCGCTCCGGAGGACCTGGCTTACATCGCGGAGAAGATCTCGACGTTCGGCGTGCGGTAGCTGTCGGCCGCTCGCTCTCTCGAGCGTGGAATCAAGGATACTGGAAGGTTGTCATGAACCGCGAACTCATCAAGCGGATCGTGCGCTCCGGGCTCAAGTCGGATCGTCCGGCACTGACAGTTGCCGTGAAACAACTGGCCAGTTCGGAGAGCAAACAGGGCCACAAGGCCTTCGCCGAAGATCTGCGGGCGATTGTGCAGCAAGCGCCACCCGAAGGGCAGGTCCAGGCGTTGTCGTCAGTTTCGGTCCATCGCAGCGAGCTCGAAAAGTCCCCAACCGCCACGCCTCCCCGCAACCGAAGCGAGGCCGCACCCCTCGTCGATGTGAGGTGGTCGCGCAAGAGTTTTCAGGATGTCGTCCTAGGGGATCGACCAAAGAAACGCCTATGCCGGTTCTTGGAAGAGTACACCAAGCAGGAACGACTGGCCGCCTTCGGTCTCACCCCCAAGCGGAAGCTGTTGTTCTTCGGACCGCCTGGGAACGGGAAGACCCTTTGCGCGGAGGTCATCGCCGGCGAACTGGAAATGCCTCTGTTCTACGTCCGGTTTGACAGCTTGGTGGCTTCCTATCTCGGCGAGACGGCAGCCAACCTCCGCCGTGTCTTCGATTTCGCCAACACAAACCAAGGAGTCGTGTTCTTCGATGAATTCGACGCGATCGGAAAGACCCGCGATGCGCGTGACGACGTCGGCGAATTGAAACGAGTCGTGAACAGTTTTCTCCAGTTGCTCGACAGCTACATTGGGCATGGTCCCATCATTGCCGCCACCAACTATGAGAAGCTCCTGGACCATGCGCTCGCGCGACGCTTCGATGACTTGGTGCATTTCCCGGCACCCACGGAGAAGCAGATGGTGCACTACTTCCGGGTGCGCATGAAGCCGTTCCGGGTCGAAGGCTTCTCGGCCGAGCAGGCTGCGGCCTGGTGTGAGGGATGCTCGTTCTCCGATGCCGATCGAATTTTCACTGAGAGCCTGAAGACGATCGCTCTAGAGTCGTCAACGACGCTCAATGTCGGTGCGTTCCGCGAAGCGGTCGATTGTTATCGGCACGCCGGAACCGCCTACGATACGCAAAGGAGAGAGAGCAGCTAAGACTTTCCGATGCCGCACATCCCGCTCCCCCGCTATCTGGCAGAGCCACGTTATCGGACCGGTCGTGGGCCCAAAATGCCAGACAGGAACCAGCAGGCGCACGGGCGTCTGATCGAACAGCAGCTTCGTGATCTCTTTGCCGCTGTAAATGACCGCCGTGGTGCTCGCCCGCGGGAACTGCCTCGCCTACCCGACGGAGTCCAGTTGCTAGTGGAGTCCGCCGATGTCAAAGGGAAACCGATCCTAACGGCAGCCGCGCTCCCCAAAGGCTGGAAGCTCGAAGTTGTTGAGGAACGGCCCGATGGTGTGCTGACCGCGATCTCGCGCGACCCGGAGATGAAGAAGCTGCGCCGATCTGTCCGCGCCTTTCGCGCCAACGAGCGGACCGAAACGGGCCGCCTGCGCTTCGGATCAACCAAGATCGCCGCCGTAGAGCAGTTCGCACCCGCCAACCGCACGCTCAAGTTGGGTGACGAACTCATGCTCGAGGGACCTATCCGCAGCCGTCAATCGTATCTGGTTGACATCGAAATCGCTGCGGGCAGCTCAACCGAAGATCAGGCCCACCGCCGCGAACAGTTCAGTGCCTATCTGCGAGCGGCCGACGCCGTGATCGTCGGCACTGGCCCCATCGTGGAGGAGGACTACGCGTTGTATCGGACGCGCATCACCGGCACGGTGCTGCTGGACTTGGTGGACAATCACCCGCATGTGCTCTCAATTGACACGCCTCCTTCCATCGAACTCGAAGGTATGGAACTGCTCGATATCGACAATCCTCGACTGCCAGGCTCACTCGACCAGGTGGCCGCCGGTCCGCCGATCGTTGTGATCGACGGGGGAGTCATCCCCGAACGGCCGCTGATACGGCGTTCGCTCAACGGGCCGGCGCATCGCAGCTTCATCCCAGACACGCCTGCTTGGATCGATGGCGGCACGGACGGCCACGGCACCGCGATCGCCAGCGTCGCCGCGCTGGGCAGCCTCCGCAGCAAACTCCTGCGGCCCGCGGCTGACGATCAGGTCCTGCCGGTGGCGATCGCGCGCGTTCTCGACGACAACACACGCTTGCCCGAAGCAGTGAACGTGAAGTCGGCCATCCCCGAAATCGCCAATCAGATGCGGGAGATGAACCGGGCGCAGGTGTTCAATCACTCTCTCGCTAGCCGAGCGCCGTTCAATCGACAGCGCATGTCGGTTTGGGCTGAGGCCCTGGATCGTACCGCCTATGACAATGGTGGCCCCGGCTGCCTGTTCGTCGTGGCGACCGGCAACATCGACGGAGCGGTGTCACCGTCAATCACGCAACTGGAGGGCTGGCTCACACGACCGGGCCATCCGAGGTACCTCGCCGATGAGAGGTGCCGGTTGCGCAACCCGGCGCAAGCCATCAACGTGCTGACTGTCGGCGCCTACGTGCCCCAGGCAGGTGCTCCGTTCACGCAGCGACAAACGATGAACCGCCGTCCGATTGCCCAAAACGGCGCGCCTTCACCCTTCACCCGTACGGGCCTCGGATATCTGAGGGAGGTCAAGCCGGAGGTCGTCGAAGAGGGTGGCAACTTTTACATCGAAGCTGGAACTCGACTGCGGCGCAATGCCCAGCTCACCGACGTGGCTGTCGCGAACTCCCAGTTCGCCCGAGATGGCCGGCTCATCAGGTTCATGAATGGAACCAGTGTCGCCGCACCGAAGGTCGCCCACCTGGCGGGACTCATTGAGCGCACCATTCCGGGCGCGTCCGTCGATTTGATCCGGGCTCTGATTGTCAACGCCGCGCATTGGCCCGAGCGTCTGGCGACGACGGAGGACACCTTGCGCATATTGGGATACGGTGTGCCCGACCCTGAGCGAGCGCTTCTGCCTGGCGGCGCCCGGTGCCTCATCACAATCGAGGATCGCATTCCGATCGGTTCCGCGCATTACTTTCGGATCCCTTTCCCCACAGATCTGTTCGACCCAACTCCTGAGACGGTAATTCGCGTCTCGGTCACACTTGCCTACAGGGCGCCCGTTCGCAAGACCAATGCCAAGTATCGGGGGACGATCCTTGAGTGGGGCTTCTCGAAAATGGGAGAGAGCTTCGATCAATTTCGAAGGCGCTGTTCAACCGTCAATCCAGAAGACTCGACGGACGACGAGGCAGACATTGAGGATGAGCCTATCGGCAACTGGAACTGGACCGTCAAGCAGCGACTACGGACCCGCGGCACTGTCCAGAAGGATTGGTTCGAGGCGCCAGCTTCCGATTTTGAGGATGAGATGTTCCTGTGCGTCATTGGACGACGAGGCTGGCTCAGCAAGGAGCAGCAGGATGCTGGTTTCGAGCAGTCCTACGCTCTGGCGGTTGCGATCGAGGTGGCCGGCGTGGCTATTCCAATCCATGAGCGAATCGAGCAGCTCGTTCGTTTGCAGGTGCCGGTCAGGGCGTGATCACCTGTGAAGGACCTGAGAAAGACAGGACCTGAGAAAGACGCTTGCGCGCGTGGGGAGGGCGTGATAGCTTCGCCCAATGCCCGCGAAAAAAGAACTCGTCAAAATCCACGTCAAGTTCACGATCGTGACTCCGGATCAGCTCAAGCAGATCGATTTCGGCCTCAACAAAGACAAGGGGGCAGACGGGGTCACCGATAGCTGGAAGATCACCTTCGCGCTCTCCACGCGAGCGGCGAAGACCGACCCGTTTGTGAAAATCGTGGACGCGGTGGTGGAGGCCGATCTGAAGGACGCTCCACTGGCCGAAGAAACCGCCTCCAAGGGTCCCAACAAGCCGCAAACCGAACACCTGACGATCAACGTCGCGACCGCCGGCGAACGTTTGAAAGCGGGCAAGATCCAACAGCCCACGTTCGACCGCACGTTGAAACGGACTCTGCCCGCGCGGAATGCGTAGCCTCGGCCGGCTGCCGCGGATCGCCGCCGCGGCGCTGGCGGCTACGGCGGCCTGGGCGCAAACGCCGGCGAACGAACCGGGCAGTTGCCGCGGGTTACCGCTGGAAGGCCGGGCGATCCGCAAGGTGGAGTTGGGCACGCCTTACGACCTGCTCCACCTCGGCTTCGTGCGGAAGCTCACGGAGAGGCAACTGGCCGAGATCAAGACGATCCTCGGCCCGCGGTACAGCGATGCCAAAGCCGACGCCGCGATCGCGCACCTGGAGGGCGACCCGCTGGCGCCGCCGGCGTCGTTCGGGCCGCCCATCTCCGGCAGCGTGGTGCGGCTGCGGTCGTCGGGTTGCGAAGTGGTTGACGGGACACCGTCGGTGGACCTGGAGTTCTACTTCATTCCGGCCCGGATTCCCACCTTCGCCGGGTTCAGCCTGGAGTCGCGAGAGAAGGAGACCACCGACGGCGCCGTGGCCGCGGGTGTCGCACCGCGGCGGGCCTGGTTCTCGCCATCGGGCGGCTACTCGGCTTCCACACAGTTCTTCGGCGGGCTCTCGGCGGGGATGGAGCGGCCCTGGCGCGGCGTGCAGTCGCTCAACCTCGAGGCGAACGCATCGGGCCGGATGCAGACCGTGCTCGCCTCCGCGGCGGGCAGCTATGAGGCGAAGCGGCCCTGGCTTCAGCGCGCCGAGTTTCAGGCGGGCTACGAGTATCGCAACGAACCGGCGCTGGATGCCGCGCGCATGCAGGCGGCCGGCGGGTTCGCTGAGTATCGCGCGGCATCGGCGCCGTTGGGCGGCGGCGGCACGGTGCTGCGGTATGGGTTCGCCGGCCAGGCGGGCCTTCGCCAGGGCACGGGCTTCGCGGCGGGCGGCGGCGGCGTTGCGCCGAATACCCGCCTGGGGTCGCTCACCGGATTCGCGGGCGTGACGCGCCGTGACGCGCGGCAAGCGTTGGCCGTATCGTATGCGGGGCAGGCGGCGCGCACGGGCCGGGGCGGCGCGGTCGATTACACCCGGCATTTCCTGGACGCCGCTCACTCCTGGTGGGCGTTCCGCAACCATCATCCGATCGAGATCGACACCCGCTTCAGCCTCGGCCAGTTCGCGAATCTCTGCCGGCGGCCGGGCTGCGGCGCGCCCGCCGCCGAGCGTTTCTTTGCGGGCAACCTGGAACAGAACCTGCTGCGCAGCGATGCCTGGATGATCCGCCGCCAGCCGTTGATTCGCAGCCTGCCTTTCAACTCTTACGGCGGGGCTGCCTTGCTGCGGCAGGGCGGCGAGGGCTTTCGTGCCCTCAACCTCACCGCCGGATTCGGCGTCTGGCGCAAGACTCTGATCCCCGAAGACCTGCTCCGGCAGAAGGACTTCATGCAGCGGATCGACATTCTGCCGGAGACGGCCACGCGGCTGCTGGCGAGCGCCTACGCCAACGAGGACAAGGAGTTCGACAAAGATCCCGGCGTCATCGCCGCGCGGGGTTTGCTGGCAAACGTGCGCCAGGAGTTGAATGCCATCCGTCCGGCCTGGGACGCATTGGCTTCCTCGGTGGGCGCCCTTCGGACGGAGGAATACGAAAGCTGCACCGCGGACCAGTTCGACGTGCTGCCGCTCGATCTGGATGACGTCGAGGAGGGCAAGAAGCGGATTACGCTGCTCGGCAACCGGACCAGCACGATGGCGCTGACGATCGTCTGCCTGCAGGCGTTCAGCACGGGGCCTGGGGATCCACTGGGAGCGTCGGCGGCGCGCCTTCGCGCGGCGCGCGAGGAAATCGAGCGCGCGGTGGAGAAGACCGCGGTGTTCCAACGGGCGCGGGCCCAGGCGGATCGCGACATGGCGATTGGCAAGAACACGGTGCGGACGCTGTTCCACGAAGCGAATCTGATCAGCGTGAGCCCGGTCTTCGCCTTCGACGCCGCCGTGGTGCGGCCCGCGACTGGGCCGGCGTGGCGGTACGGCGTGGGCGGAGGCGGCCGGGTGACGGTGCTGAGTACGGTGCGCCTGACGCTCGGCTATGCAGTGAACGTGCGCCGGCAGCCCGGCGAAGGGCGCGGGGCGCTGTTCTTCGAACTCACGATCCTGGACCTGTTTGGGCGCTGAACGCGGGTTTCAATCCCAGGCGCAGAGGCTCTCGACGAAGGCGGCGGAGCCGTCGCGCACCCAACCGTCCAACTGCGCCACTTCCTTGAGCTGCTGGCCGCGGGGGCGGGGCGCCAGGGCGAAGCGGCACTCGAACTCGGGCAGCGCCGTGATGTCGCCCCAGAGTTTCTCAAACTGGGCCACCGGAAAGATGTCCTCCTGTCCCTTGCCCCAGCGCCGCTTCACGTCCTTGAGCGTGATGTAGGTGGGCATCCGCGCCGTCACCGCGCGCACCGCGGAGGCGACGGCGGTCTCGTCGTCCAGGGCGCGGCGGTCCAGGCGGAACAGTTCGAGGAAGCGATCGACATCGAGCCAGGTGGTTCCGGAGTTGTAATAAGAGAGCTGGAACTCGGCGCGCTCATCGGGCATCGCCAGGCCTTCCACCAGGCGCAGCCGGCCGTCGATGCGCGCCAGGCCGCCGCCGCGATCCTCGACGTGCCGTTCGATCACTTCGAACGTTGCCGCCGCGCCGCTTTCGATGTGCGCGGTGAGAATCTCCGGTTCGATATTCGCGCCCAGCGTATCGACGTTGTGGACCATCAGGTATCGAAGCTGCGGCCGCTCCGCAAGCAGGGCGCGCAGCACGCCGTTGCGCAGCAGGTTGGGCACTTCAAACCAGTGCCCCACCGGGTGCAGGCACTGCATGGGGAGGTTATCGGTATAGTCGGTTCCCTCCCCCGCGCCGAGGGCCCAGCCCACCAGCGCGGCGTGCAGACTCTCCCGCACCTTCTGCTTCTGCTCGTCGAGCAACTGCTGCGGCGATTCCTCCCAGGCGTAGCGCAGGTCGCGCACCATGGGGATGAGGCGCAAGCCCACGGCGCGGCCGGGCGACAGGAGCACCGGCCCGGGCGACGCCCCGCGCAACGCACTCACGTATTGCTCGATCGGCGCGTGGGTCAGGTAGCTGGTGGTGAAGATGTGGGGCAGCGTGGTCTGGTAGAGGCGGCAGACGCGGCGTGTCTTTGCCAGGTGAATGTCGATGAAATTGCGGTGCCGGCCGTTCATGCGGTGGAACGGATTGAGACCTTTGACGACGCCCGCGCCGTGCGTCCAGCGGGTCCCCACGCCGCCAGCCAGCGTGACCGCGGCCACGGCGCCGGCGCGAATTGCGTCCTCCCCGGCCTGAGCGCGGCCGCGCGCGGCGATCAGAATCTCGCCGCGGGGCGCATCCTCGACGGTGGTGTTGGCGGGCAGCCGGTTTTGCGCCAGCCCGATGCGCCCGGCGCGGAGATCGGCTCGCACCTTCTCATGCTGTTCCCGGTCGAAACCCAACCGATCCAGCAGCCCGGTGAGGCTCCCGTGTTCCGGCCCGGACTCCGCCGCGCGCGGCAGCAGCCGTTCGAAGAGCTGCTCGACGACGCCGGTCATCTCGGGATCGCGCTGGCAGGCGGCGCTGAAGCGGCCAAGCTCAGAACGTTTCGCGGCCGGCAGAGAGCGCAGTTCGCGGCGCACCAGCGGCGGGACCGAAAGGGCGTAGTAGGGCGCGGGCAGCAATGCGCCGGCGCCCGTCTTCAACTCCGCCGACGTTCCGTTCGGATTGATCGCGAAATCGTAAACCACCGGTTCCATGGCGAAGGGAACGGCGTGCTCCAGGCCCCGCTTGAGAGCGGGCATGATCTCCGCCAAGCGGTCGAGCGCGCGCGGCTGCGCCGCCGGGTCGAAGAGGAAGCCCATGCCGCCGCCGGCCATGCCGCCGAGCATCCAGAAGCCGTGGAAGCTCTCGCCGAACTCCTGGCGCACGGCTTCGATCAAGCCGTCCGTGTAGTGATTGCCGGCCCAGGGAATGATGGTTTGGATGGGACCGTTGAAATTCCGGTGCGTGCGCTGGCCAATGCCGCGGATATCGCCCGCGCGCAGGTTCGCGAGGAGTTCGTCAAACAGGCGCATCGCCTCCAGCCGCCCGTGCCATTCGGCGCCCGAACGAAGCAGATACTTTTCGGTGACCATCTCGAGCACCGGGCCCACATCCTGGGCCATACCGCCATGCACCAGCACGAGGCTCCGCTGCAGCCGTTCCCGCACCTGTTGGGAAACGTCCGCTTCGGTCCAGACCGTATGCCTGGGCAGTAATCTCCCGCGGCTCACGCCGAACTCCGGATCGCTTGCGCCGGCGGCCACGCCCTCGATCAGCTTGATGCCCGGCCACACGCCGCCGGAGTCCTGCCAGCCGCCGCCCGAACCGCCCAACCACTCCCCGAGGATGGCGCGCGCGGCCACCACGCGGCGCTCCTCTTCCTGCAGGGGGCCGGTGAGCGCAGCGGCCTGTGACGTGGCCCGCATGCACACGGCGATCAGACACGAGAGCAGGTTCGTTGAAACCGCCAGCCGCGAACCCTTCGGAATGTCGTTCACCTTGCTGACCAGTTCCAGGCCCAGGCCGGCCGAGCCCAACAGCGTCGCGAACAGGTCGGAGAGCGGGCGGGTGGCTCCCTCCATGCCGGGCGGAACGATGCCCGCGGCGATGACCGCGGCCTTCAGCAGGCCCAGGTAATCCCGGGCGAAGTCGAAGACTTCGGCGATGGAATGCAGGTCCACGGTGGCGCCGAGGTCGACGCTGGTCAGCCGGAGCACAGGCTCGTCGATCACCCGCAGATAGCTCTCCACGGGAGGCTTGGGCGAAGCGCCGGGGCGGCGCACGGTGAGATCCACGGAGACGTTGAGCACGCGCGCTCCCTCGGGGAAATCCATCCCGAGGAAGAAGATGTCGCTCCACCCGCTGTGGCTCAGGTCCATGCGTACGGGCGTGGTCTCGCGCAGCACTGGGAAGAGGCCGGTTTCCGGATCGGGCCGGGTCAGTTCCGGACGCAGCCGCAGCGGATAATCCGCGGGGTGCCCGGTGCGAAACATCCAGCGGTTGCCCGCCGCGGAGCGGACGCTCCGGCGCACCTGGTCGGCCAGTGTCTGAAGTCCGAGGCTGCGATAGGCGGCCGCGAGGGCGCTCGAAAGCGCGGGCGAGGGTCCGCACTCGGCCTGCGTCTTGAGCAGCAGGCGAATCGCTTCCTCGAACCGGCGTTCGAGCAGGCTCTCGTACGCTTCGTACGGAATCAGGGCGCGGCCCTGCGCCCCGCCCACCGCGAGATGGAACCGATGAATGGCGTACAGGAAGAACAGCGACCGGACGCGGCGATAGAGGTTGTCCTCGCGCCGCCGGAACTGCTCCAGCTCCTCGCAGTGCGCCAGCAGTTCGCTGCCGGGCAGGCCCGCGCAGACCGCCTCCAGCGGTTGGTTGCGCAGGGACGGATCGGAGGAGGCGATGATCTCAATCAGACGCGAGGTCATTTCGCAGGCGCCCCCAAGGCGGCGTCCGCCTGGCGTTGGGCCAGCAGCCCGACAAGCAACGCCAGCACCTCTTCCCGGTCCTCGCCCTCCAGCCCGATTGCCAGTTGCGCGTTCAGCAGGCCGTACCGGACGCCGACGTCGTACCGATGCGCGGTCTCTACTTCCAACGCCAGGTACTTTTCCTGGCGCGCCAGTTCGTTCAGCGCGGCGGAAAGCGATACCGGCCCGGCCGCCTCTCCGATCAGGCGCTCGATCAGGCGGAAGATGGATGGCGTGAGAACGTGCATTCCGAAGAAGCAGAGATAGTAGCCGCTCCGCAGGCCGGTGACGACCAGCGACTGCTCGGCCTCTGTGGGCGTCGGCTTCTCCCGGACGGCATCGACGCGGTAGAGCGAACGGCTGCCCCGAACCGGCTGGCCGCCCACCACGCCGAACCGCGGCAGCAGGTGCTCCCGGGTGGCTTTCACGGCGGAGATGCTGCACCCTTCCGCAGCGGCCACCTGCATCAGGCGCCGGGCACTTTCGCCGCCGCCGGAGTAAATGTGGTCGCCCACCAGGTGCAGGAACGCGTCGGAGCCCACAAACTCCTCGGCGCCGGAAAGCGCCTGTGCATAGCCCGCGGGCCGGAGCTGCGGCAGAAACGTGATGCCGCCCGATCCGCTCCGGAGCGACTGCCGGTACAGGTCCTCGTCGCCCGGGTTGACGATGACACAGATCTCCTCGATGCCCGCCCGGCGGGTGTCTTCGAGAATCACTTCGAGGACTGTCTTTTCCAGTCCTTCCCGGTCGATCAGGGTCTGCAGCGGAAGCGCGCGCTGCCGTGGATTGGCCGCCGTGATTACGGCTTTCTTGAGCGTCATAGGCACACCAAACACTGCAATTGTAAGCCGCAAGGCCAGGCCGTGATGCGGAGACCCTGCGTACCGGTACTCCTATCGGCAGACCTGCCGGCGAAGAGGATGAGCTAAACTCTGATGTATCCGCCGGGGAACTGTTGAAAAACGCCCAAACTGCCGAAAGACCTACGAAGGAGCATCAGAAGACGTAGGAAGACGTAGGAAGATGACCCGAGAGGAAAAACGATGAGCGTACCGAGTAGCGTGACCCCTTCCAGCACTGAGATGCTCGCAGAACGGATTAGCAACAAGTCGGCCCGAGTAGGCATTATTGGATTGGGCTACGTGGGACTGCCCTTGGCGGTCGAATTCGCGTCGGCCGGCTACTCGGTGGTAGGCATCGAGTTGCAGGAGAGCAAGGTCGCCTCGATCAACTCGGGCGAATCGTATGTGCAGGACGTCCCAACGGAGCGGCTGAAACCCCTCGTTGAGGCCGGTTTGCTGCGCGCGACTACGGATTTCTCCGTAATCGCCGAGTTGGACACCGTCAACATCTGCGTGCCGACCCCGCTTCGGAAGACCAAAGACCCGGACATGAGCTATATCGTGTCGGCCTGCGACGCGATTGCGCCGCACCTTCACACGGGGATGCTGATCGTGCTGGAATCGACTACCTATCCGGGGACCACGGACGAATTGCTGTTGCCCCGATTCGAGTCGACCGGGCTGCAGGCAGGCAAGGACTTCTTCCTGTGCTTTTCACCCGAGCGGGTGGACCCCGGTAATGAGCGCTACCAAACGAAGAACATCCCGAAGGTGGTGGGCGGCGTGACGCCGGAGTGCACGAAGATGGGCGCCCGGTTTTACGCCCAGACGCTGGAAACGGTGGTGCCGGTGACCAACGCGCGGGTCGCGGAGATGGTCAAGTTGCTGGAGAACACGTTCCGGATGATCAACATCGGCCTGGTGAACGAGTTGGCCATGATGTGCGACCGGATCGATATCAACGTGTGGGAAGTGATCGATGCGGCCGCCACCAAGCCGTTCGGTTTCATGCCGTTTTACCCCGGGCCGGGATTAGGCGGACACTGCATCCCTGTGGATCCGTTCTACCTGTCCTGGAAGACGAAACAAGCGGGGATCGAAGCGCGGTTCATCGAACTGGCAGGCTACATCAATGGACAGATGCCGGAGTTTGTCCTGGACAAGATCGCTCGGGCGCTGAACGATGCCGGGAAGCCCCTGCGGGGTTCAAGGGTGCACTTGCTGGGTGTCGCCTACAAGAAAGACATCGACGACGTCCGGGAGTCACCGGCGCTGGACATCATGCACCTGCTGCGCTCCTGGGGGGCGCACGTCAGCTATTCCGACTCGTATGTCCCCAAGGTGCGAATGGAGGACGGAGTCTACGAATCGGCGCCGCTGTATCCGGCCGTGGCCGAAGCGGATTGCGTGGTGATCGTCACCAATCACCGGGACGTGGACTATCAGGACGTCCTGGCGAAGGCCCAGTTGGTGGTGGACACCCGAAACGCCCTCAAGAACGCCGAGTCGCCGAAGCTCTGCCGGCTGTAGAAGGGGAGAAGAACGCATGAAGCGCGCATTGATCACCGGCGTTACGGGACAGGACGGGTCGTACCTCGCCGAGTTGCTGTTGCAGAAGGGATACGAGGTTCACGGCCTGAAGCGGCGCTCGAGTAGCTTCAACACGGACCGGTTGGAGGGGATTTACGTCGACCTGCACGAGAGCAGCCGGTTCTTCCTGCATTACGG
The DNA here is from genome assembly GCA_031969915.1 of Bryobacteraceae bacterium. Lineage (GTDB taxonomy): Bacteria > Acidobacteriota > Terriglobia > Bryobacterales > Bryobacteraceae > DALYJJ01. The sequence goes on from DALYJJ010000016.1 coordinate 31,613, forward strand.
GGACCTGTCCGATGCCAGCGGCCTGGTCCGGCTCCTCTACGAGATTCGGCCGGACGAGGTGTACAACCTGGCGGCCCAGAGCCATGTGCGAGTCAGCTTCGATGTGCCGGAGTACACCTCGGACATTACCGCCACGGGAGCGTTGCGGCTGCTAGAGGGAATCCGCCTGGCCGGTCTCAAGTCGCGCTTCTACCAGGCGTCCTCCAGCGAGATGTATGGTTCGACGCCGCCTCCCCAGAACGAAGAGACGAGGTTTCATCCGCGCAGCCCCTATGCCTGCGCGAAGCTGTTCGCACACTCGATCACGGTGAACTATCGCGAAAGCTACGGCCTGCACGCTTCAAGCGGCATTCTGTTTAACCATGAGTCTCCACGGCGAGGTGAGACCTTCGTCACGCGCAAGATCACACGGGCCGTCGCTCACATCAAGTTCGGGCTCCAGCAGAAGCTGTACATGGGGAACCTGGACGCACGGCGGGACTGGGGCTACGCCCCCGAGTACGTCGAGGCCATGTGGCGCATGTTGCAACAGGATGCCCCGTCCGACTATGTAGTCGGTACCGGGGAGATGGTGTCCGTCAAGGAGTTCCTGCAAGCCGCGTTCGAGCGCGCGGACCTCGATTGGAAAGAACACGTCGAAATCGATCCGCGGTACTTCCGCCCGGCGGAGGTGGATTCACTGCAGGCCGATCCGCGCAGGGCTCGCGAGATCCTCGGTTGGGAAGCACGTACGACCTACCGGGAGTTGGTGAACATCATGGTGGACGCGGAGATGGCGGATCTGCGGAGGCAAGCCGCGGGCGAGTTGCGGACGGTGACCTCTGCCAGGGGTTGATCAGCAATGGACTTGCGAAACAAGCGAATTTGCGTGACGGGCGGCGCGGGCTTCTTCGGCTCGTTTCTGGTAGAGGAATTGCGCGCGCGCGGCGCGACGGAGATTTTCGTGCCTCGGCGGCGCGCCTACGACCTGACCACTCGCGACGGAATCGAGCGGATGTTCGCCGATGCCCGGCCCCAAGTCCTGTTCCATTTGGCGGCCGTGGTCGGCGGCATCGGCGCCAATCGGGCGGAGCCTGGGCGCTTCTTCTATGAGAACGCCATTATGGGCGTCGAATTGATGGAGAAGGCCCGGCTGGCCGGTGTCGAGAAGTCGATCGTTGCCGGGACGATCTGTTCCTATCCGAAGTTCGCTCCGCTTCCGTTCCACGAGGATGCGCTGTGGGACGGCTACCCGGAGGAAACCAATGCACCGTATGGCATCGCCAAGAAGGCGGTGCTGGTGCAGTGCCAGTCCTACCGGCAACAGTACGGAACCAACAGCATCTTTCTGATGCCCGTGAACCTGTACGGGCCGCGGGACAACTTCGACCTCGAGTCGTCGCACGTCATCCCCGCGCTCATCCGGAAGTGCGTGGAGGCGCGCGAGGCGGGCGCCAGGCAGATCGTCTGCTGGGGCGACGGTTCGCCGACTCGCGAGTTCCTCTTCGTCCGGGACGCCGCTCGAGCGTTCGCCCTGGCGGCGGAACGGTACGATGGCCCGGAGCCGGTGAACATCGGCAGTAGCTGGGAGATCCCCATCCGCGAACTGGTGGAAACCGTCGCCGCCGTGTGCGGGTTTCAGGGCGAGATCGTCTGGGATACCACGAAGCCCAACGGACAGCCTCGGCGGCGGCTCGACACCCGGCGCGCGGAGGAGTTCTTCGGCTTCAAAGCGCAGGTCCGGTTGAAAGAGGGGCTGGAGGAAACCGTGGCCTGGTACCTGCAACACCGCACTGTGGCCGCAGCCACGTGATGGGCTGCCGCCAACACCGGACGCAGCCATGCCGCAGATAAGAATCCGGTTTGTACCCAGTACGTTCTCCCGGTCGAGCGGCGGCTGGAATCCCCGCGGCTTCTTGACGTCCTTTGCCCTTCACTGCGCCGTCGCGGCCGTTCTGTTCAACATGGAACCCGCGACGTTCCGGCCTTCGCCGGACCGCCTACGCTTCGTTGTCCGGCCCCTTCCGGCTCGGGAGCCCTTGATCTGGTATACGCCGAAGAAGCTGCCCACCATTGAACCCACGCAGAAGTTCGGCGAAGGTCCGGTCGCGCGCGGGGAACAGAAGAGCGACGGCGAAGTGGTGATTGCCCGGTCTCCCGACGCCCGCTCGAAGAGCCAACTCATCTTCCAGCCCGAATCGCCCAAGCTGCTCGACAAAGAGGTTCCCTCACCGAATCTCCTGGGCGCGCAGCCCAAAGCCGCGCCGCGAAAGTTCGAGCCCCCGCCGGAGGCCCCCAAACCGGCCGCGCCCTCCGCGGCTCCCGCCCTGGCGGCGCCGGAGATCAAGGTGTCGCAAGCGCCCCGGCCGGAGGATCTCAGCCAACTGGCCGCCGTCCGCATCAAAGCCCAGCCGCGCGCGTTCGAGCCGCCCAAGCCGAAACTCACGCTTCCCGAGGGAGCCGTGTTGGACGGGCCGCCTCCGGAGATCTCGGGCTCGGGGAAAGCAACCGCGGCCGGGGGCACTTCGCTGCTTGCAGCGGGCCCGGCGGTCCGGGCGCCGAAGCCTGCGCCGAAACCGTTCACCCCGCCCACCGGCTCGGGCAACGCTTCCGGCAATGGATCGGGCCCGGGCGGAACGGGCCAGGGCGTGGGCCTTCTGCCCGATGCCGGCATCGACGTGTCCCGAGGGACGGGGTCGGTCCCCCAGGCCGTCGTGGTTGGCTTGAATCCGACCGCGAGCGGCCCGCCTCCGCCCGGTTCCCTTCCGGGCAGTTTTTCGCGCGCGCCGAACACGGGCCCGGCGGCGAGCGGCGACTTGACGGGCCGCGCCGATGCGCGGATCCCCGACCTCATGGTCCGCGGCGGCGGTTCGGGTGCTCCGGTTCCCCCTCCGCCGGTGGGCCGATCCACGAGCCGGCAGGAGATCGTCTTCGAGATCCCGCCCAACCAATACGGCAACACGTTTTCGGCGCCTCTGCGGCCGAACGCGGGCACGGTCCCGCCCACGATCGAACGGCTGTTTCCGGGCCGCTCCGTCTATGCGCTGGTGATTCCTCCGCCGAAAATGAACCTCTACACGGACGACTGGGTCATCTGGTTCGCCGAGAAGGCGCCGCAGGCCGGCTCACAGAACCCCACGCTTCGCCCGCCGCTGCCGGCTCGAAAGCGGGGCGGCGTCGTACCCGACTCCGTTCTCGAGGCCACCGACGAGCGCGTTCGATTCCGCGTCTCGATCAGCGTCACTGGTCAACCCGAAAACGCAACGCTCGCGCGCCCGCCGAGAATCGCGGACGCCCAAGCGGCGCTGGCGGACCTGATGAGCTGGGAGTTCCACCCGTCAACCAGAAATGGCGAGCCGGTGGAGGTGGATGCGGTGATCGAAGTCGCGGTGCGGCTGCCGCGACTGACCTCGAAGCCGTAACTACTTGGAATCGGCGCGAGGCGGATCCGCACTACCCGTGAACGTACCGCTCACGCCGAGCGGCTGTACATCCACGTTCCCGGAGATCTTGCCCGGCGACGGGGATTCACCGGAGTAGACGATGGTGAGTTCATTGCCGTCGTACATGGTCTTGAACTGGAAGCTGAGCTTGGCTCCGTTCGCCTTTCCAGTGACGGCGAGGGGACCGCGGTCGGACTTGCAGCTTCCCGAGATCTCCTGGTCCTTCTGGGCGAGGGTGCATTCGATGTCGCTCTCGTTCCCGCTGATGCTCGAGTGGATCTTCCACGCGCCCGCGAACGATGGAGGTTCCGCCGCGCCGGCCGCGAACAGAGCGAGCGGCAAAACGGCGACGGCTCTCAGTGCGGTCCTGAACATAGTCTTTCGATTGTAGGACAGGTTTGCGCGCCTCGCCTCAATGGCTTGCCGTCCCGGAGGCGGGAATAAATCCAATCACCCACGGGATCACGTATCAGGACTGATGACACGATTACGATCTCTGGTGGTCTTGCTGGTGGTGACGGCGCTCGGCGTCCCGGCCGCCGATGTGCCTCTTCGACTGGGCTTTCTGGCTGAGCCGCTCAAAGTCCTGACGGCCGACGACCGGGCAACGGTGGAGGAGGCGGTGCGCCTGGTGGAGCGCGGCCGGCATGCCCAGGCTCTCGAGCGCCTCTCCGGACTTTCGAAGGCCCACCCGGATAACTCATCCATCCGGATACTTGCCGGTTGGGCCGCGTTGGAGGCGGGCAACCTCGCCATGGCGTTGGAGTCGGCGGTGAAGGCGCACGAGGCGCCCAACGGCAACGCCTACAAGTGTTGGTTCCTGGCGAAGGTCGCCCTGCTCACCGGCGACAAGGCGACTTGCGAACGCGAACTGAATCACTTTCACAAAGCGCCGGGCCTCAAGGCGGAGGCCCGGGATCTCCGCAGGGATCTCAACGCGGCGAAGGCCCGCTAGATTTTCCGGTCACTTGATCGGGTACGTCTCGTAGGCCATCGACGTCGTCTTCCAGACTCCGCCGTTCGCGCTCCCGATATAGACGGTGCTGCCTGCCGGATCGAGCGCCTTCTTGAACAGCGTGAAACCGGGGTCGATGGACGTTCCCCGCGATGCGGCCTCCCGCACTTTCTGCACCGCCGGCAGCAATAGCCCGATCAGGATCGCGATGATCCCTTTCCGCTCGATCGTCATCCAGCAGGACCGGCTCTGCACAGGAATGAACAAAGCCTGCTTGAACTTGCCCGGATACATGCGGCTGACCGTGCCCGCGATTTCGTCGAACGAGCCGGCAGGCTTCACCGACCCGTCGCAAGCGATGATGTGACTGATGTCTCTGTCGTCCCAGATGGATCCAATGTCTGCCACGATTTTCCTCCGTCGCGCCACCAAACGGGCGCTTGTGAGGTAAGGCGTCTTTCGGTGCCGGAAAAGCTCAGCGGCGATTGCCGATTTCCGAGCAGTGCTCTACGGCTTTCGCGTAACGTGCCAGAACCGAATGCGGGGCGCCTCTTCCCGGACCTCGTCCACCACGAAGACGCCGGCTACGTTCCCCTGCCCCGTCCGAACGCACAGCGCGGAACCGGGGCCCATACCATCCAGCCGCACCGGCTCCTTGCCAAACCGCGCCGATGCGCAGCCGTCCCTCGCCACGGTTGCGCCATTCACCGGCCGGAGGTACCACGACGAGTCTCCTCTCGAGAGCACGACGTCCGGGCCGCGTCCGAGTTCCATGTCGGCGGCGTCGCCATCTCCCATCGTCAGATACCCCGAGGAGACGGGGGCTGGCGGTTGCTTGCCGAGATACAAGCAGCAGAGCGTGTCCGGTGCATCGCACCCGGCGAACGCCAGTTCGAGTCCGCCGAGGTCCAGATCCTGTGCGCTGTGGAGCCGGATGTTGGTCAGCACCTTCTCCAGGAAGCCATTCTGCCCCGCACGTACCGTGTACGATCCCGGCGCCAGTCCAGTCAGCGCGAACGCACCGTTCTCGTCCGCCAGCACCCTGTATCGGGCGTGCCGCTCCTCAGTGGGTAGCAGCCGCACCAGGCTACCGGGCAACGCTGCGCCAGACGGGTCCAACACACGGCCGCGGATCGCCGCGGTTTGCGCAACTCCGAGCGACACGGTCAACAACGCCAGCCAACAGGACTTCGTCACGTCTCGCTGTTCACTTCTTCCGCGTCCACTCCCCGATCCAGTCCAGGAACGAACTGTACCAGAGCACGCTGTTCTGCGGTTTCAGAATCCAGTGCCCCTCGTCCGGGAACAACAGCATCTTCGACGGCACCTTCTGCATCTGGAGCGCGGTGAATAGCTGCAAGCCCTGCCCCACCGGCACCCGGTAATCCAGTTCCCCATGAATCACCAGCGTCGGTGTCTTGAAGTCCTTGACGTAGTAGCTGGGCGACCATTTCGCGTAGGTCTCCGGGTTGTCCCACGGCATGCCTCGAAACTCCCACGCCGGGAACCACAGTTCCTCGGTCTCGCCCGCCATGCTGCGCAGATCGAAGACCCCCGCGTGGGACACCAGCGCACGGAACCGGTCCGTGTGCCCCAACATCCAGTTCGCCATGTACCCGCCGTAGGAACCACCGGCCGCCGCCATGCGGTCCTTGTCCACGTAAGGCAACGCCGCCACCTTGTCCACCACCGCCATGATGTCGTCGTAGACCTTGCCGCCCCAGTCGGAGTTGATCTCGTCGGTGAACTTCTGCCCGTATCCAATCGACCCGCGAGGATTCGGCATCACCACCACGTAGCCGGCCGCGGCGAAGACTTGCGGATTCCAACGATACGACCAGGTCTGCCCCCACGCTCCCTGCGGCCCACCGTGAATCAGAAACAACGCCGGGTACGTCCGGTCCGCCTGGAACCCGGCTGGCTTAACCAGGAAGGCGTGCACCTTTGCGCCGTCCGTGCTGTCCACCCAGATCTCCTCCAGCGGGCTCATCGCCTGCTTCGCCAACAACGCTTCGTTCAACTTCGTCAATGCCAGCGGCGCGCCGCCCGTGGAGGCGATCTTGTAGATTTCCACGGGCGCCGTCCCGGTGCTTTCCGTGAACAGCAGCGATTTCCCATCCGCTGCAAACTGCAGGTCGTCGACGTGCCCGGACCCCTGAATCAAGCCCCGAGCTCCGCCGCCGCTCACCGGAATCAACTGCGCGATCTGACGGCCGCGGTCTTCGATGGTGAAGGCGATCCGCTGCGAATCGGGCGTCCACGCAAACGAAGTCACGGGCCGGTCGATCGTCTCGGTCAGGTTCGTCGAACGCCCGGACGACCGCTCCATGATCATCAGCCGCCAGCGGTCGCTCTCATACCCCGCCCGCTGCTGTGACCGGAAGGCGATGTACTTACCGTCCGGCGAATACGCGGGCGATTGATCCGCGCCCGTGTTCAACGTGATCTTCTTCGATTCCCCGCCCCCGATCGGAACCGAGAACAGATCCGAATTGGTTGAGGTCGCCAACTCGGGGTCCGCGTTGGCGGCGTAGATCACCTCGCTGCTATCCGGAGAGATGGCGTAGTCGTCCGGCCCGCCCAAGGAAAACGGAGGCACGTCGCGCGGTCCCGGCGTCAAGTCCTTGGGCCCACCGCCCTCGGCGGGGACGACGAACAGGTGCCGCCGCCGATGGCCCTGCCACTCGTTCCAGTGCCGGTATAGCAGCGAGGTGTAGACCCTCGCCTTCACCTTGCTTGCCTTCTCTTCCTCGAGCCGCCGCTTGTTGCAGGCTTCGTCGGGACAGTCCGGATACACGTCGCTCGTGAACAGCAGTTGCTTTCCGTCGGGCGAGACCAAAACGCCGGAGGCCTCGGTCGCAATCGAAGTGATCTGCTTTGCGTTCCGGCCGTCGGCATCCATCCGCCAGATCTGGGACGACCCGCCGCGGTCCGAGACGAAGACGAGCGATTTCGAGTCCGGCATCCATCGCGGCCGGCTGTTGCTGCCCTCCTTCGTGATCTCAACCGGAGCGGCGCTCCCGTCCAGCGGCACGGTCCAGATCTGCCGCGGGCGCGTGTTCTTTCCGACGTCAATCGTCTGGGCCGTGAAGGCCACCGTCTTGCCGTCGGGTGAGACCTGCGGCTCGCCGATCCGCACCAGGGACAACAGCGAGTCCACTGTGAACGGCTTCCGCTCCTGCGCGGACAGCAGCGAGAGACACAACAGGAGGCCAACCATGCAGCGCGGCATATAGTAACGATTCTAGCGAGGCTCGTCCCGGTTCTGGAACGGCTGGAGCAGCCAGATATTCCCGCGCGTCTCGGCCAGATTCAGATACAGCTTGCCGCCCGCAAGCGAGATCTCCAGTTGGGCGTTCGACACTCCTCCCAACGACAACCGATTGGAGTGGAAATGCCGCACCGCCACCGGCGACCCCGCCGGCTTCATCGTTGCCGGATTCAGCTTCTGGAAATACAGGCACCGGGAGCCGTCCGCCAGGGATGTGAAGTACAGGCCTGAGTTGTCCTCCGTGAGCACCGGCTTGTCGTCGCCGGCCTCGGTCAGCGGCAGCCACTCCGAAACGGGAATCGTCTCCGCCCCCCGAAAAGGGGCCGCGTAGATACGGCCGTCGAGGTCGCTTGTCTTGGCCACGAACACCACCCACTTGCCGTCCTGCGAAATGCGCGGCTGATAGAGGGAGCGCGGCGGGTCGTTCAGCAACGTCACCCGCTTGCCCGTCTTCCGGTCGGCCAGTTGCACCCCATCGTTCGGGGGACCCGTGAACACCACGTACCGCAGATCTCGCGTCAAGTCGTCCAAGCGGCCGCACCGCTCGCAGATCTTCTCCGGCACGCCGCCCCCGAGCGGCAGCACGTAATGGTCGGGCGGCCCGTCTATCGGCCGCGACCCGAATGCGATGCCGCCGTCGACGAAGATCGGGTGATTCTCAAACGCCGGAGTTCGCGTCAACGCCCGCGTCTTGCCCGACTCCACATCCACCGTCCATACGTCCGGCGAGCCGAACTGATTGGTCACGTAAACCACCGACTTGCCGTCCGGACTCACCTGCGGAGACGACTTCGGCGCAATGTCGCGCGTCAACCGCCGCGGCTCCGCGGCGGGCCTCGACAGATCGATTTCCCACAGGTCGATCGTCGCCGCGACTTCACCGAATACGATCAGGCCCGCGGTCGATACCGAAGGGCGATCCTGCCGCTGCGAGGTCAAGGTCAGGCGCTCGGGAGGCCGCGCCCACCGGCCCTTCGACGGATCCGGATCGACCAGCCACAGATTTCGGTCCGGCCGGCGCCCGGCCAGGTACCGATCGTGCGCGGGACTCCACATCGCCAGTGAGAAGGAGTCGCGACGCAGAACGTCGAGCTTCACGGGCGCGCTCGCATCCAGACTCGAATAGTAGAGCGCCGGGCTCGGCCGCCCGCTGCGCCGCGGTTCTCCCACGAAGTAAAGGTGGCGCCCGTCCTCCGCCCACACCGGCCGGCGGGCTACCTCGAAGTCCGCATGCAAACGCCGCGCGCGGTCCCCCGTGGGCTCCATCACCCAGAGCTCCGAACGCCGCACCCCCATGAACTCACCGTCGCCCGCCGGCGCCGTGCTGTAGGCGATCAGCGTGCCGTCGGGCGAGAAGCGGGGATCGTGTCCGCCCGGCGCCAGCGGGCGCGCCTCACCGCCCAGCGAGGGCACGGCGTAGAGTCCGCCGCCGTCCCGATCCGAACGATACACCACCGTGCTCCCGTCAGGCGAGATCGACGGATCGCGCTCATCGCCCGGTTCCTGGGTCAGCCGGATCGCGCTCCCCCCGACGGTCTGCTGCACCCAGATGTCGATTCCCGTGTCGCCGGCGCGGTCCGACGCATACGCGATCAGCTTGCCGTCCGCCGAAATGGACGGCGCGAAGGTGAGTCCGTCGTCGAAGGTGAACTGCGTCATATCATACGGCGGCGGCGCCGCCGTGGCCCGCTTCCAGAGCCAGTACGCCCCGCCCAACAAACCGGCCGCGGCGAGTGCCGCCACAACCGGCACCCACCTTCGCCGCGCCCGCTTGGCCGGCGCGGACACCGTCGAAACCGATGGCTCCTCCAGCGCGTCCTCGATCGCGATCCGCACATCCGCCATGTGCTGGAACCGCTGCCCGCGATCTTTCCGCAAACACCGCGCCACCACCCGGCGCACCGCCGCCGGGATCCCCTCGATGGGCGCCGGATCGTCGCGCAGAATCGCGGACCAGGTCGATGCTCCGGAGTCTCCCGCGAAGGCCTGCCGCCCGCTCAACATCTCGTACAGCACCGCACCGAAGCTGAAAATGTCCGAGCGGGCGTCGACCGGTTTGCCCTCCGCCTGCTCTGGAGACATGTAGGAGACGGTTCCCAACACGGCGCCCGCAGCGGTCTGCAGCCGCATGGTTTTCGTCTCGTCGCCCGCCGGAAACAGCGCCGGGTCGACCTTGGCTAAGCCGAAGTCGAGCAGCCGGACGCGCCCGTCGTCGCCCACCATCACGTTGCCCGGTTTCAGGTCTCGATGCACAATCCCCAGCGCGTGCGCCGCCGCCGCCGCGCCGGCGATCGCCATCCCGATGCGCGCCGCCTCGCGCCAGGGCATCGCGCCCCTAGCCAGGAGCGCGGCGAGAGTCTGGCCCGAGACCAGTTCCATGGCAACGTAGTCCACGCCGCCCTCCGAACCGATGTCGAGCACCGTGACGATGTTGGGGTGACTGAGCGCGGAGGCGGCCTGCGCCTCCTGCAACAGCCGCTCCCGCCCCGATTTCACGGCATCGTGCTGGATGACCTTGAGCGCCACCTCGCGCGACAGCCGTGTATCGCGCGCCCGGTACACCGAGCCCATGCCACCCGTTCCGATCAGCGCCACAATCTGATACGGTCCCAGCTTCGTGCCTTCCGCGAGTGTCATGTGCGAGTGCCCTGTACTCTATCCCAGCACTCCCGCGCCATGCCGCACAACGTGAGCGCGTCGCGCCAACGGTCGCCTTCCTCGGCGCCCTGGAAACTCCGGGCATAGTAGATCCGCGGGCTCAACAACTCCGGCACGAAGTACATGGACGCCTTGCCCGCAAACGACCGCCTCCATAGCTCGCGGAAGTGTCCGACGTAGGGCGCGTCCAGGTCCTCCAGCGCCACCTGCATGCAGCCGGGTGACCCGATGCGACCATGCACAAAGTGAATCCGCTCAAACACCGGTTCGATGAAGCGGAGCTTTTGGTCGAAGCCGCCGTACACCATTTCGAGCCCCGTGTACCAGTGCGAAAAATCGCCGTTGAGAGTCAGATCCGGAAAGCGCTTGACGAACTGCACGGTGCGCCACAGATCCTGAAACAGCGTTGCCCGGTGCGTCTCCACGTGCAAGGGAATGCGGAAGCGCTCCGAAGCGGCGAGCACCGCCTGGAGCAGGCGCGCGCCCTGGTCGTCGTCCTCACCCCCCCAACCCACGTGCAGCGTGGCGCACTCCATGCCTTCATCGGCCAACCGCCCGGCGAGGGGCCCCGCCTCTTCCGGACGATTGACGCGCCCGAGGCCGCACCGTCCCAGTCCATGATTGCGGGCCGCCCGGTCCTGCGCCGCGGTCAACGGCTCGACGAATTGCACGCCCTGGTAACCCGATTCCCGGAGCGCCGCGCACAACCGCTCGGGATCGCGCGCGCCGGGGGCGGTCGCACAGTCTTCGAGCGCCATCAGGTTGAAATAGAGCTTGAGCATCCCTTGCGGCGCTACTCGGCCGCATGCGGCGGCGGCAGCAGGTTTCGTTTGGCCTTCCTTCCTGTTATCGCAGATTCGGCCGGCGAACGCCGCCGCTTCGTCGGGGCTTTGTTGGCGCGCTTCGTTTGCGCCCCTGCTTCCCCGTACAGTAACCTACTAGCAACTGCTCTCAGGAGTTCTTAAGATCCATGAAGCTTTATTTGTCGGCGCTTTTCGCTTGCCTCGCACTCGCCCTTCCCGCAAACTCCCAAACCGTGCTCGGCTCCATTACGGGCCGTGTTCTGGACCCCTCCGACGCCTCCATCGCCAACGCCGCGGTCACCGCCACCAACACCAACACGCGCGTCGTGTACAAGACCATCTCCAACGAGGCCGGCAACTACGTGCTCCCGCAGCTTCCCGTTGGCCTCTATGAGATCACCGTCGAGACGGCCGGGTTCCGCCGCTACGTCCGCAAGAACATCGAACTCAACGTGGCGCAAACGCTCACCGTCGACGCGCGCCTGGAAGTGGGCCAGGTGGAGCAGGCCGTCGAGGTCACCGACCAGCTCGGCACGCTCCAGACGTCAACCTCCGACCTGGGCACTACGATCCAGCGCAACAAGCTGATGGACCTGCCGCTGTTCGTGGGCGGCAACGTGCGCAACCTCGAGCAGTTCATCTTCCTGGCGCCCGGCGTCACGGGCGACACGGGCAACACGCAGATCTCAGGTTCCCCCAGCCGCGCCAAGGAAGTGCTGATCGACGGCGTCGCGTCCACGGGCATCGAAAGCGGCGGCGTCATCGCCGGCAACGGCCGGCCCTCAGTGGAAACGATCGGCGAGTTCAAGCTGGTCCGCGCCAACTTCAACGCCGAGTATGGCCGCACGGGCGGCGGCGTTCAGATCTTCACCACGCGCAGCGGCACGAACGAGCTTCACGGCGCGGCCTTCAATTACCTGAGAAACGACAAGCTCGATGCGCGCGGCTTTTTTCAGCGGACGCGCCAGGTCAACCGGCAGAACGAATTCGGCGCCACGCTGGGCGGCCCGGTCTTCATTCCGAAGGTTTACGACGGCCGCAACAAGACCTTCTTCTATTTCGTCTATAGCGGCTATCGCTTCCGGCAGGGCTCGCCCAACACGCTGCAGAGCCTGATTCCGCTCGACTTTCGCCAGGGCGATTTCTCCCGCGCCGCGCCGATCTACGATCCGCGCACCAACCGCGCCTCCGGCAACGCCATCGTCCGCGATCAGTTCCCGAACAACCGCATCCCGCTCGACCGCTTCAGCTCGGTTTCGCGGAACATCATCCCGCAGCTCCCCACACCGAACAACACCTCGATCTTCAATAACTTCCTGAGCGAGGGCCGCGGCCAGGCCGACAGCAACCAGTACAACATCAAGGCCGACCATAATTTCAATGACCGGAACCGCGTCAGCGGCTACTACTACAACGACAAACACGAGTTGCGCGACCCCATCCTCGTGCCCGGCCCCACCACGCCGAACCGCTCCACCACCAGCCGCAACAACTGGGCTCGCGTCACCTACGACACCGTTCTCTCGCCCACCAAGCTCAACCACCTGCTGGTCGGCTACACACGCACCGCGGTCCGCATCGCCAGCTATTCGCTGAACCAGGATTGGCCCACCCAACTCGGACTGACCGGCGTGAATCGCGGCCCCGACAACACTTTCCCCTGCATCGAGTTCATCGCCTCCGGCTTCTCGCGCCTCGGGGACCAGAACTGCAATAGCCGCGTGCTGCAGACCAACAACGCGTTCCAGGTAGGCAACAGCTTCAGTTGGGTGCGCGGCAGCCACAACTTCAAGTTCGGCGTCGACTACCGCTGGATGGAAACCAACGGCATCGACCCCTGGCGGACCATGGGCTGGTTCCAGTTCAACGCGCTCGAAACCGCTCTCCCCGGAACCGCCAACACCGGCAACGCCATCGCCAGCTTCCTCCTGGGCAACGTCAACCGGGGCCAGCTTCAGGTCTTCAGTTACTTCCCGCGCAACCGGTATCAGTATTACGCCGGCTACGCGCAGGACGATTGGAAGACCACGCGCAAGCTCACCATCAACTACGGCCTTCGCTACGACGTCTTCATCCCCCGCTACGAGCGCCGCGACAACCTCTCGACGTTCGACCTGAACCTTCCCAACCCCGCCGCGGGAAACCGGCCTGGCGCCATGGTGTTCCTGGGTGAGGGTGAGGGCCGCAGCGGGTTGCAGCGGCTCGCCGATATCGATTGGAAGGGCTTCGGTCCGCGCCTGGGCATGGCCTATCAACTGAGCGCAAAGACGGTGCTGCGCTCCGGCTACGGCATCTATTTCGCGCAAGGCAACGCGAACGCCGGTCTGAGGGATTCGCTCCAGTCCTCGGTCGGCTTCGTGGCTCAGCCCGTCTTCCAATCCACCGACGCGGGCGTGACGCCGGGCTTCAATTGGGACGGCGGCTTTCCGCAGAGCTTCGCCCGCCCGCCGTTCATCAATCCCGCCGCGGGCAACGGCGCCGACGTGCGCATGATCCTGCGGAGCGACGGCCGCGCTCCGTATTTTCAGAACTGGTCATTCACGATCGAGCGTGAACTCGCCGCGCGTGTGAACCTCGAAGCCACCTACCTCGGAACCAAGGGCACGCGCATCGGCAATGGCCTGGTGCACTGGAACGAGCTGAATCCCTCGTTCCTCAGCCTCGGCACGCTGCTCACGCAGCAGTTCAACTCCCCGGCCGCGGTGGCCGCCAACATTCGCGAACCGTACGCCGGTTTCCGTGGCTCCGTCGCTCAGTCGCTCCGCCCATACCCTCACATGCAGGCCGTGTGGAACCGCGCGAATCCCGCCGGCAGTTCCACGTACCACGCCCTCCAGACGCAGTTGAGTGCCCGGAGTTGGAACGGCCTCGACGTGCAGATGGCCTACACGTGGGCGAAGACGATCTCCGACGCCGATATTCTCGCGGGCGGCGGCCCCACAGGCCAGACCACCTTCAACCGCGGTCTGGAGAAGGCCATCGCCACCACCGATATTCCGCATATCTTCGCGCTCAGCTACAGCTACGAATTGCCCGTCGGACCGGGAAAGCGCTTCTTAAACGCCAAGGGCGCCGCGGGCAAGATCCTGGGCGGATGGGTGTTCACCGGCATTCACCAATACTCGGCCGGGACGCCGACTGTCCTCACCGCGAACAATACGCTGCCGCTCTTCACGCAAGTGCTTCGGCCGGACGCCAACGCCGGGGCAACGAAACAGTTTGAGGGCGACTTCGATCCGGCGATTCACAACTGGATCAACCGCGCCGCCTTCGCGGCCCCCGGCCCGCTACGCCTGGGCACCTCCGCGCGCTCCTACACCGACCTTCGCAATCCGGCGAACCTGAGCGAGAACTTCGGTCTGCTCAAGCGCGTGACCTTCGCAGACCGGGTGACCGCAACGTTCCGCGCGGAGATCTTCAACGCCTTCAACCGGGTGATCTTCTCCGCCCCGCAGGCGAACGTCAGCAACGCGCTGTTCGGACGCATCACCGGCCAGGCGAATCAACCGCGGCAGGGGCAGCTCGCCCTGCGTTTGGAATTCTGACCGGGGCTTGCGGCATCGGGACTGGGCGTGGATTACCGCGGCCGGATCTTGAGCCGTCGGAATCGCACTTCCGACGAATGGTGTTGCAGCACGATGGGGCTTGCGAAGGGTATGTCGATCGCGAACTCAGCGACCTTCACACCGTTCAGCCAGTGCTCGGCACGCTCATCGGTGACCACGATGCGCGATTCGTTCCACTCGCCGGGCGGCTTCGCCGCCCCCGGCGCGGCCGCCACCACGCCGTAGAGCGAACCACTGCGCTGTCTGGGATCGCGCTTCGCGCCCGGATCGCCCTCGTCGTCGGCCACCTGATACTCGAACCCGCCGGCGTCGCCGCCGCGGCCGCCGGCCCAGATTTCGGTCCCGTACAGGCGGTATTTCACTCCGGAGTTGGCTTTTGCCGCCGCCTGCCACTCGAAACTCAATTCAAAGCTGGTATAGCCGCGCGCCGTGCGAAGCGCCGTGTTGGGTGGGCGGCCGGAGACCGTGCCGAGCGTGCCCTCGACGATTCGCCAGCAATCGGGAAGCTCTGTACCGCCGGTCATGGTCACCCAGCCCGCGTTCGTCCGGCCGTCGAACAGAGCCTGCCAGCCGGCGGCCTGCTCCTCGGCGGTGAGTATGCCGTCGGGGTTCACGCTCGCCTCGGACACGGTGGGCGCCGTTGCTTCGGGTGAGTGCAGATACGATTCGTGCGCATTGGCGATCTTCCAGGCGCCTTCGATGCGCACCATGCCGAAGTCGAGCGAGCCCGCATCGAAGGGCGGCTTGGCCTTCGCGTTCCGCCAGAGGCCGATGGTTGAGGCGGCATCGCCGTTCAGAAAATGCACGTGGCGCATGAAGAAAGACGTGTCTCGAAACCGGGCTGTCATCCCGGCGGAGGGGCCCAATCCGAGGGTGGTTCCCGCGGGCGAATACCGCGTGCGCCGCGGCGCCAGGTGTTGCATCGCCGCAGCATCGTCACCACTACGAACAGCGGCGAGATAGCTGGCGACTACGCGCCGGATCTCGGCGTCGTCGGCAACGGAGGGAACTTGCGCCAAGGCGGTCAAGCCGCAGAACAGGAGCGGAGCAAAAGCGCGTACTGGCATGTCAGGGTCCACTCAGACTAGCAGAACCGAAACGAGTGTGAACTGGCGGACTAACGGTCCACCGAAGCTTCGAGGATCTCCAGCCGGCGCCTCGGCGTTTCTCCCTCCACTTCTTCCTTCTCGAACGCCTCCAGGACTTCCAAACCTTCGATGATGCGGCCGAAGGCGGAGTACTTGCCGTCGAGGTGGGGAGAAGCAGCGAGCATGAGGAAGAACGACGTGGTGGCGGAATCGGGGTCGTCGGTGCGGGCCATGGACACGATGCCGCGCTCGTGTTTGACATCGGCGCGGAACTCTCCCTTGAGGGGGCGGACCCAGCGGTCGGCCGGGTGCGCGGCGCCGGAGCCGCGGCCTTCGGGCATGCCGCCCTGCACGACGAAGCCCTTCGAAATCCGATGAAAGACGGTGGTGTTGTACCAGCCTGTGGACGCGAGCTTCAGAAAGGCGCGGGCGTGGTTGGGCGCCCAATCGGGTTCGAGCTGGATGCGAATGGTCCCGAGGGTTGTCTTGAGCGTCACGACGCGGCGCAACTCATCGACGGTGGCGTCGAGGAAGGGCTCCACCTTCTTCTTTTCGATCGTCACCCTGGTGATTCGCACGGGCGTCTCAACCAGGCCGTTTCCATCGACGGGAACGCGCGAGATCCGCTCCACCACTTCGATGCCCTCGGTGACCCGGCCGAAGGCCGAGTATTTGCCGTCGAGCGCCGGCTGCGGGAAAAGGCACACAAAAAACTGTGCGCCGCCGCTGTCCAGCTTGTCGCCGATGCGGATGGTGGAGACCACGCCGCGCTCATGCTTGAGATCGCTGAACTCGGGCGCAATCAGGTTGAGGCCGCCCGAGCCCCACTGCGCACGCGGCGTCTTCGGGTCCTTCAGGAGCGGATCGCCACCCTGGATGAGGCCGTTGGCGACCACGCGATGGAACGCACCGCCATCGTAAAAGCCCTCGCGGGCGAGCTTCAGGAACTGCTCGACGTGGCGCGGCGCTTTGCCGGGCTCAAACTCGACTCGAAACTCTCCGAACTCCGTCGCGACCACTGCTTCCAGGCCGGTGGCCGGATGGGTCTGCGCGGCGGCGGCCGCGGCGGCCATCAGGAGGAGGGCGGCGGTTCGCATGGCTTCCCGGCGCGCGCTAGAACGTACGGCTGATGGTGAAGCGGAACATCCGGCGGCGCTCAAAGAAGGGACGCGCCTGGCCGAAGGAGGCGATGGAGTTGATGAACGTCGCCTGGTTCGGGAACTGCGAACGGTCGGCCACGATGGGCGGCTCCAGGAACTGCTGGACCAGCGTCGGGTTGTAGGCCCAGTACAGACGGAAGGGCGCGTTGACCACGGGCATCATCACCTGCAGTTCGAGACCGGTGGAGGTGCGGATCTTTTCGGTGCCGGGCGCGACGATGGCCTTGGCGTCGAAGTTGGCCTGCGGGAAGCGGTCGTTCAATTCGGCCACGCGGCCCGAGTTGATGCGCAACTGGTCGCGGCGGGTGATGCGGTTGACGCCGGCGTCGAAGAAGGCGGCGAGGGTCACCGGGCCGAAGATCGGGATCCGGTACTCGAAGTTGGTGATGACCTGTGTGTCGCCGCCGGGGTAGATCAACTGATAGACCGGGATGCGCTGCGTGACGGGGCGGATCTCTTCCCTGCCGTCGACGATCACGCGCTGCTGGCGGACGGAGAAGTCGTCGTTCAGAACGTTGACCTCCGCTTCGCTCGGAACATAGGCGATCGGACTGATGCCCCAAATCTCGAAGCCGCGGACGTCCTGCTCGCCACCCATGAACACCCGGTTGAAGGGAGGCGCGGTGCGTCCGCCGAAGCCGCTGATGTAGCGGCCGAGACCGCGCATACCGATGACGTGACCTTTCTTCAAGCCGGCGCGGAACCAGGTGGCGGTGACCGTGGGCTCGACCATATTCACGTTGCCGCCGAGAGGACCGCCGGAGAACGCGATGGAGGCGAAGATGCTGCGGCCGCGGCTGGGCGTGATCGGGTGATCGATGGTGTTGTATTGATAGCTGGGGATGACCCGGCTGGTGCGGATGCCGCTCAACTGGTTGGCGCCGTCGAGGCCCTGGAAGTTGATGAACTCGAAGTACTGGCGGGATGCGCCGCTGAGCGTCCGGATGTTCTGCGTGTCGAACCCGTAGGTGAAGCCGAGGCGCGCGAAGCTGCGCCGCAGCGGGTAGGAGACGAACGTGGTGAACCCGTACCCGTTGGACACGTAATTTAACAAGTTGTCGCGGCCGACGGCGTCGAAGTAAGGCAGCAGGTTGCGGCCGCTGAAGAGCGAGACTTCGCGGCCCTGGTCGAAGTTGAACCGCTGCGTGTAGACGGTGAACCCGAGCTGGATGGGACGGTCGAGGAAGTAGGGCTCGGTGAAGCCGAAGGTGGCATTGCGAACGCGGTCGCCCAGTTCGGTATTGATGCTCAGCGTCTCGCCCAGGCCGAGGAAGTTGTTGGTTGAATATCCGAAGCCGACGAAGCTGCCGGCGATACCCGACACGCCGCCGTTCAGACTCACCGAGTTCCGGCCGCGCTCTTTCACCTTGAGGCTGATGTCGACGGTGTTGTTCTTGGTGTCGCGCGTGATGGTGGCGGACTCGTCCTGCTTCAGGGCCTCGAAGTAGCCAAGCTGGTTTAAGCGCAGGATGGAGACTTCCCAGAGGCGCGTGTTGAACATGTCCCCTTCGTCGATCAGCAGTTCGCGCCGGATGACTTTGTCACGGGTGGTGGAATTGCCCGCGAAGTCGATGCGGCGGACGAAGAACTGCTTCCCTTCGTCAACGTTCAGGGTGAGGGTGATCTGCCCGTTGCGCGGGTTGGGGTCGAAGTCCGGCTCCGGGACCATGTCGATGTAGCCGAACTGGCCGTAGTACTTGCGCAGTTCGTCGAGGCCCTTGCGCAGTTTGGCGGTGGAGAAAATATCGCCCTCGCCCATCTGGAACAACGGGCGCATCAGCACATCGGGCGTGCGGAACAGCTTTACGCCAACGAAGTTGATCTTGGTCAGCGTGAACTGCCGGCCCTCGTCGATGGGCAGGGAGATATCGGCGCGCTTGCCCGGCTTGTTGGGCTTGAACACAGGGATCTTGAAGCCCTTGCCGCCCGTGTCGCGCATGGTGATGGTCTGTTCGCCGGGGCGCGACATGAAGTAGCCGCGCTCCATGTAGAACTGGCGGATGCGCTCCTTGTCTTCTTCGAGTTTTGAGGTGTCGAAGGTCTTCGAGAAGATGTTCTCGAGGATGATCGAGCGCGGAATGCCGATGGGCTTGAGGTTCTTCATCGCGCGCCGCACCACGCGGTCGCTGAAGACCTGGTTGCCGACGATGTCGATGTTGCCGACCTTCACCTTGGGGCCTTCATCGATGCGAAAGAGGACTTCGAGCGAAGAGGGCGGGATCTGGCGGACTTCCGGGGTGACGGTGGCGTACTGGCGGCCGCGCTCGGAAAGGAACTCCTTCAGCACAACCGCGGCGCGCTGCACTTTGTTCTGGTCGAACTGCGTTTCCACGGTGAGTCCGACACGGCGCTCTTTATACCGGTCGAGGATCTCCGAGAGGGTGATCGACTTGTTGCCTTCGTATTTGATGGAACGGACCACGCGGCGCTCGGTGACCAGGAAGCGGATGATCCAGCCCGTGGGGCCGGCTTCGCGCTCCACGCTAATGTCGTCGAACCGTCCGCTGTTCCAGAGAGCCATGAAGTCGCGCGTGATGGTCTCGGGATCGTAGTTGTCGCCCTTGCGGCTGATCACCAGCGCGCGGAGCGTATCCTGCGGAACGCGGCGCGAGCCGCGGAATTCGATGGCCTCGATGATGTCGCGGGGCGGGGCCGCCGGCGCTGTAGCGCCGGGTTTGGCCGCGCCCGGTTGGGCCGCGGCATCCGGCTTGGCAGGCTCCGGTTTAGGGGCTTCGGGCTTCGGCTCGGCGGGTGCGGTAGGAACGGTCTCAAACGGGTTCGCCGGTTTCTTCGGTTCGGCCGGCTTGGGTGGCTGAGCTGCGGGGGACTGCTCGGCGGTAGGAACGGATTCAAAAGGATTGCGAGGTTTGGATTCAGCGGGCTTGGGAGGCTGCGCTTTGGCCGGTTCCGGCTGTTGAGCCGGGGCCGGCGTCTGCGCGAAGAGCCCGCGGGAAACACTCCCTGTCAGGAGAACACAAAGGTAGACTGACAAGGCCTGGAGGCGCCCGGGCCTGCAAAACATCATCGAACGCGGGTCCTTTCTACTCTGCGCCTAACTGCTGACGTCCGGGCGTCACTGCTGGTTTCCCCACATCGGCGTACGGCACACGCGGTTGAAACTCCCATTGTAGCGGAAAGCGGGAGCTGTCTTCGCGCCCGCCCGGTGGGCGGAACTGGCACAGGGGGTGCAGCCAAGCGGTGGTTTCCCGCGCCGCGCGGGGTTGGAGCCGCTGCGGCGGTAAGGCAAGCACCCACACCGGCTTGCAGAAGGCAGAGGCATGGCTCCGCCGCAGGTCTCCGGGGCTGTTCACGGTTTGCGGCGATGCTCACGCCGCGGGAGGGGCATTTATGGGGCCAGACTGCCCGGCGGGTTCGGCCGGCAAGGAAGGGGCCGGTTCGGAAGGGGGCGGGCCGTCGACGGGCCGCAGGGGAGCTTCGGCGACGGGGACCGGCGGCTCGACGGCGGACAACTCCCCGGCAGGCGGCGGCAGAAGGGCGGGCACAGCGGCGCGCCGCGCACCAGGCGACACGTGGAGTTGCAACCGCTCCAACCGCGAGGAGAATCTACTCAGGGAAACCGCAAACAGAACATGGCCCATGAAGAGAGTGGCGGGGTTGGTGTAGTAGGGCAGGAGCGGGCTGATCGCCTCCCACAACCACGCGCGGGCGATCCAGTACCAGCCGAATGAGGCGCCGAACGCGAAGAGCGTTCGGCGCGCGGCTCCCGGCAGCCGAACCATGGCCAGACCGAAGAGCATACCCACGGAGCCGGCAGCGATGGTGTGGATCGCCATCCCGGTGACCGCGGGCATCCCGAAGGCCCGCCGGAAGACCGACTGGCCGTAGACGGACGACGCAATCAGGTTGGGGACCTTCCAGACGAACTCATGGCGGAGCCAGGCGTCGAGGACGAACCAGGCGATCATGAGGATGCCGCCGAAGACGCCGACTTCCAGGCCGGCGAGTACGCGGAGAGCGGGTGGGGCGGGCAGCTCTTCCGGCGTCTCTGGGGCCATACAGCCTATACTAGCGGAGGCATGAAGAGACGCGTGGCGATCACCGGGATTGGGGCGATGAGCCCGAACGGCATTGGGCGGGAAGCGTTCTGGCGCGCGACGCGAAACGGAGAGAGCGGGATCCGCCGGATTCAGTCGTTCGACCCCTCGCAACACAGCGTGCAGATTGCCGGTGAAGTCGTGGGCTTCGACGAGCTGAAGTACGTCAGCCGAAAGGAGCGGCAGCACGTTTCGCGGGCCACGCCGCTGGCGGTGGCGGCGGCGCAGGAGGCGCTGGAGGATGCGGGGCTGGAGCCCGCCCGGATGACCATGGAGGAGCGGCGCGGCGTGGCCGTGATTACCGGTTCCGGGGGAGGGAGCCAGGAGTTTTCCGAGCACCAATACCGGCTGTATTACGAGGGCAAAGAGAAGCAGTGCAGCGTGTATGTGATTCCGACTTCCACCATCGGGACGCTGGCGAGCGAAGTGTCGATGCGGTTCGGACTGCGCGGCTTCAGCCATATCGTCTCGACCGGCTGCACGTCGTCGACCGACGCGCTGGGCTACGCCTGCCGGCAGATCCAGTGGGGGGACATCGACACGGTGGTGGCGGGCGGCGTGGATGCGCCGTTGGCGCCGCTGATCCTGCGGGGGTTTCAACTGCTGCGCGCGTTGACGACGTCCTGGAACGCGGAACCGGAGCGCGCATCGCGCCCTTTTTCCAAGGACCGGGACGGGTTTGTCCTCTCCGAAGGCGCCTGGTTTTTCGTGCTCGAGGACCGGGACAAAGCGCTGGCGCGCGGGGCTCGGATCTACGGGGAGATCCGAGGCTGGGGCTCAACCTGCGAGGCCTACCATCGCGTGCGCCTGGAGGAGTGTGGCGAAGAACCGGCGCGCGCGATCGGGTTGGCGATGCGGGAGGCCGGGGTTGCACCCGAAGACGTGCAGTACGTGAACTATCACGGCACGTCAACGGAACTGAACGACCGGATTGAAACCCGGGCGATGAAACTGGCGCTCGGGGACCATGCCTATCGGGTGGCGGGATCCGCCTTGAAAAGCCTGATCGGGCACCCGCAGGGAGCGTGCGGCGCGGCGGGCGTGGCGGCGACCCTGCTCGCCATGAGGGATGGAGTCGCACCGCCCACGAAGAACCTGGAGACGCCCGATCCGGAGTGCGACCTGGACTACATTCCCGGTGAGGCGAGGAAGATGCACATCGAACATGCGATCGCCAACTGCATCGCGTTCGGGAGCAAGAACAGCGCGTTGCTCTTGCGGCGCGGGGATTAGCCGGGCGCGCCTACTCGCTGGACGGCTGCGAGCTGCCGTAGTAGTAGCTGTGATAGTAGGTGTATTTGCTGTAGAGTTCACCGCGGCGCGCGCCGTTGACCACGATTCCAAGCACGTTGTTATTGCAGAGAGACTGCATGGCGCGCGTCACGGAATCGATGGTGGTGGAGCCGAGGCGCACCACGAGGATGGCGCCGTCGCTCAGCGTGGACAGCAGGCTGGCGTCGGCGGCGAACAGGAGCGGAGGGCTGTCGATCACCACCCAGTTGAAGATCTTCGAAAGCTGATCGAGGAGCATCTTCACTTCCCGCAGGTTCAGCAATTCGAGCGGATTGATCACCGCCTCGCCGGCGGGCAGGAGGAACAGGTTGGTGCCGGCCACGCGGCGCATGGCTTCGTGAAGCTGGCACTTGCCGACCAGGTAATCCGTGATGCCGGGTGTGCGCTCGGTCTGGAAGAGCGCGTGGATGATGGGACGGCGGAAATCGAAATCGGCGAGGATCGTGTAATTCCCAGCCAGGTGGGATTCCGACAGCGCCAGGTTCACAGCGGTGAACGACTTGCCTTCCGCCGGCGACGGACTGGTGACGACGATGGAGTGGATCGGCTGCAGGCTCTGCAAGTGGTTCAGGCGGGTTCGCAGCGTGCGGAACTCCTCGGTGGGCGCCTCGTGCGGTTGGGTCGCGTCGATCATGTGCCCGTCGGGCGCCGGGTTGAAAGGGATCTCTCGCACGAACTGGAGCAGTTCCTGGGCGCTGGAGAACTCCGGCTGCACCGTTTGAGCGGAGGCCGCAGCGATGGGCGCGGGGCGCGTGTTGATCTGCTGGGCGGCAGCCTGTTCGGCCTTACGAAGCGCGTCGTGAACTCGGCTCATGGGTCTCCTGCTCCTCGGGGTTAGATGCGGCTGGCGAAGTAGTAATACACAGAACCGGACATGACGAGGATGCCCAGAAGGAAGGCGGTGGACCACGCGAGCCAGGAAAGCCGGCGGCGGCGGCGGATCACGAGGTCGTTTTCGAGCAGCGGGAGGTTGCCCAGAACGGTGAGCTTGGTGTAGGCGCGCACGTCCTTCAGGTTCTTGAGCGAGGCGTCCTTCACCTCACGCGCGCCGGCCAACAGCAGGCCCGCCATGATGCCCGCGCCGAGCCCGCCGAGTACGATCATGTACCGGTTGGGTTCGGTGGGAGTCTCCGGCAGCGAGGCCTGGTCGAGAATATCGAGCGATTCACCCTGCTTGCGATTCTCTAGGTCAGTGGCGATGGCGGACTGCGATTTGCGTACGTTGAGATCCTCGTACTTCTGCTTGGCGAGGTTGCGGTCGCGAACGAGTTCGGTATACTCCTGCTCGCCGATCGGGCTGGCCTCGATTTTCTGTTGCAGCGCCTTGACCACGTTCTGCGCCTGGGTGAGCTCTTTCTGGGTCTCGGCGGCCTCCGCGTCTTTGGCTCGCAGCAACGTCTCGGAGCGCGAAATCGCGGCCTGGATTTCCCGCAGCTCGCGCGCGGAACCGGGAGACATCTCGGGCGGCTTCCCTTCCGCCGCCCGCGACTTCTCTTCTTCGGCGATCTTGTCGCGCGTCCGGCGCAGCACGGCAAGTTGCGACTGCAGGCGCTGGATATCGGGATGCGCTTCCTTGTAGCGTTCGCGGGCCGCGCCCAGAGCGGTCTCCATCTGCAGGATGTCCCGGTCGGCCTGTTGCAGTTGCTCGCTCTTGACGGGAGCGCTCCCGCCCGGGGCGGAGGCGTTGAGCAGCGAGTTCTGCTGCTCTTTCAGAATCCGCATCTGCCCCTCGATCATGAGCTTCTCCTGGGCGAGGCGGTTGAGACCGCTGTTCAGGGTGTCCATGCGCCGCTCAAGAGCCGTCATCTGTTGCACGTTGGCCTGGAACTGATCGGGGAGGCGGCCGAAGTTGCTCAGCCGGAACTCGGTGAGCTTCTTCTCAAAGGCTTCCAGGTCGCGCTTGGCCTGCTCAAGCTGGTCGGAAAGAAACTCGGTGGTCATCACGCTCGCGCTGGAGCGCGCGCGGATATTCTCGTCGATGAATTTTGTGACCAGATCGGCGCAGACCTTCTGGGCGATGAAGCGGTTCTCATACGCAAAGGAGATCTGGAACGCCGACACGTTTCCCCGGTTGCCGGCGCTGGTGGTCTGCACCGGGCTGATCTTGATCGCCTTCTTGCGCATCTCCTCGATGATGTCTTCCATCGAGATCCGCTTCAGGTCGCGCGGATAGAGACCGTAGGTCTGAACAATGTTCACCAGGCTGTCGCGCCGCGTCACGACCTGGGCCATCGCGTTGATGCGCTGGGAGAGTTCCTGGTTGATGTTCGAGGGAACCAGCCGCTCGGGCACCTGCGGCGGCACGACGCGAATCAGCGAAGTGGATACGTAGGTGTCCGGCCAGAGAAAGGCGACGACGACCGAGGCGACCAGCGCCAGGAACGACGGGCCCAGGATCCAACTGCGGTGGCGGCGGAGGATATCGATGTAGTCCTCAACGTCAAGTGGACGGCGCTGCACGCTGCTGTACTGATCGAGAGGTTGCATCTTATTGCACGACGACGTGGTCGCCGTTTTCCAGGCTGACGTTCTGATCGAGCTTCTTGCCCTTCACGACTTCCTTGTAGTTGAACTTCAGGCGCTGGGTGCCGCGAATGATCAGGATGTTCTTGGTGTCGGCGAATTCACGAAACCCGCCCGCCTGGCTCAGCGCCTCGAGCACCGTCACGGGCGTGATGAGGGGAAACAGCCCTGGCCGGTTCACCTCGCCGGACACGAAGTACTTCTTGCTGCGCACCGCCTGCACCGAGACCATCACCTGCGGGGCATTAATCAACGTTGAGAGCTTTTCCACCACGGCCTTCGTCAAATCATCGGGTGTCAGGCCGCCGGCCTGAATATCTCCAACCAGCGGCAGCGTGATATTCCCGTCCGGCCTGACGGCGACGGGTCCTGTGAGTTCCGGTTCCCGCCAAACTCGAATCAGGAGGATATCCTCCGGGCCGATCTTGTAGTTCTTAGGGTCAACCGGAGCACCGGGCACTTTGGCGAGTTCGGCCAGCTCGCGCTCGGGAAGGGGCATCGAGTCCTTCGGCTTAGCCGGTTCGGGCGGAGGCTGTTGGGCGGCCGCCCAGGCGGCGGGCGCGAGCAGCAGGAGCGCGAGCAGTGCGGGTCTCATGAGCCTCTCCAACGAGTTGCTAGACAATCCGTAACTTCTTGAAATCGAGATCATTCCTCGCCATTTCGCATTGTACATCAGCGGTTCCGGGACCCGGGCGCGGGTCACCCCATAGGAGAATGATCGGCGGTACAGGGGGCGGGCTTGAGGGGCGCCGATTTGTGAGCGCGCCACCTCAAGACGGGCGATTGCATCCAAAATGGGGAGGAAGGAGTCTGGTTTGTGAGTTCGGCACTCGATCCGGCAGCGGACATCGTCCGATTGTCCGTGGAAGGCATGACTTGCGGCGGCTGCGCGAAGATCGTCACCGATGCGCTGCTGGCGACGCCTGGCGTGTTGGAAGCGACGGTCGACCACGCCGCCGGCGCCGCGGCGGCCCGGGTGACCGCGGGAACGGATCAGGAGTCGCTGATTCGGGCGGTGACCGCGGCGGGCTACCGGGCGTCGCCGCGCGCGCCGGGGAAGCCGGCCGGGCCGTTCGCCATCCTGCAGCCCGCGATGAAACCCGCCGCCGCGGCTGCTCCGGCGCCGGCGCCGCCGCCATCCTCGCCTGAGGGCGCCGCCATCGACCTGCCGATCAGCGGCATGACCTGTGCGGGCTGCGCGCTGACCATCGAGCAAGCGCTCCGGGGCGTGCCGGGAGTGCTGGAGGCGACCGTGAATTTCGCCACGCGCCGGGCGACCGTCCGCTATGGCGCCCGGCGACCGAAGTACGACACGCTGGCCGCCGCCGTCCGCCAGGCCGGCTATCGGGTGGCAGACACGCAGGACCTCGGGGCGCTCGAGCGGACCGAATTCGCCGGCTACCGGCGACGCGTCTGGGCCGCCGCTTCCCTCACGCTCCCGGTGATGACTCTGGCCATGCTCCACACCGTATTCCACGAGCCGTGGGCGCGCTGGACACAACTCCTCCTCACCGCCCCGGTTGTGCTGGGAGCGGGCGGCGCGTTCTTCACCGCGGCCGCCAAGGCGCTGCGGCGCGGCGCGGCGGACATGAACACGTTGATCGCGGTGGGCGCCGGGACGGCGTTTTCCTACTCTGTGTATGCGACCCTGACCAGCCACACGCTGCCGCTCTATTTCGAGGCCGCCGCGGTGATCGTCACCCTGATCCTGGTGGGCCGAATGCTCGAATCGCGCGCCCGCATGCACACCTCGGACGCCATCCGGCAGCTTGCCTCGCTGCAGCCGAAGACGGCGCATGTGGTCCGCGACGGACGGGAAGTGGCGGTGCCCGTGGACCAGGTGGCGGTGGGCGATCTGGTGGTTGTGCGGCCCGGCGAGAAGATCCCGGTGGACGGCACGGTGTCGGACGGCGTCTCGGCGGTGGACGAATCGATGCTCACGGGAGAGAGCGTTCCGGTGGAGAAGCGCGCCGGCTCGGCGGTCTTCGCCGCGACGATCAACCGCGAGGGAGGCCTGCGGTTCCGGGCGGAGAAGGTAGGCGCCGCCACGATGCTGGCGCAGATCATCGAGATGGTGGAGAGGGCGCAGGGCTCGAAAGCGCCCATCGCACGGATGGCCGATGTGGTGGCCGGCTACTTCACGCCCTTGGTGATGGGGGTGGCGCTGATCACGCTGGCCGCCTGGTGGTTCACCGCCGGGCCGGAGCGCGCGATGCTGCATTTCGTGGCGGTGTTGATCATCGCCTGCCCGTGCGCGCTTGGTCTGGCAACGCCCGCGGCGGTGATGGTGGCCACCGGCAATGCGGCCCGGCGCGGGATTCTGTTCCGCTCCGGAGAGGCGCTCGAAGCGGCGGGCCGGATCGACACGATGGTGCTGGACAAAACCGGGACGCTGACCGCGGGCGAACCCGTCGTCACGGAAGTGATTCCCGCCGCCGGCTTCGATCGGCAAAGCCTGCTGCGCGTCGCCGCGGCTGCGGAGCAATACAGCGAACATCCGTACGGCAAGGCGATTGTGCGGGCCGCGGACGGGCTTGCCCTGCCCGGGGCGGAGCGGTTTCTGGCGGTTCCGGGCAGGGGCGTGGAGGCCCAGGTGGAGGGACGTACGGTGCGCGTTGCCTTCGGCGGCGCGGGAGGACCCGCGCCCCTGGCGGTGACCGTGGACGGCCGCCCGGCGGGCTGGTTGGCGGTGGCCGACTCGCCCCGGCCGGAAGCGCGCGAGGCGGTTGCCGAATTACGCCGCCTGGGCCTGGCCGTGCTCATGATCACCGGCGATCACCAAGCCGCCGCAGACGCCGTGGCGCGGGAGACCGGCATCGATCAGGTGATGGCGCAGGTTCTTCCGGACGGCAAGGCGAGGGAGATCGAACGGCTGCGGAACGAAGGAAAGCGCGTGGCCATGGCCGGCGACGGGATCAACGATGCCCCCGCTCTCGCCCAGGCGGACTTGGGCATTGCGATGGGCAGCGGCACCGACGTCGCGCGGGAGGCGGGCGGCGTCACGCTTATGCGCGCCGACCTGCGGCTGCTCGGCGCGACCGTGGCGCTGTCCCGGCGGGCGCTCCGGGTCATCCGGCAGAACCTGTTCTGGGCCTTTTTCTACAACGTCATCGGGATTCCGCTGGCGGCGGGTGTGTTCTATCCGTGGACCGGTTGGGAACTGTCGCCGATGGTCGCGGCGGCGGCGATGGCGCTCTCAAGCGTGAGCGTGGTGGCGAATTCGCTGCGGATGCGATAGACCGGCTACGCGCCGCGGCGGCGGCGGGCGTCGATGGGGATCATTTTGCGGTTGCGCCGCGTCTGCTCCATGTCCTCCCGCGCTTTGGCGACGGCGGCGGCCACGGATTCGCCGCGCGATTCGGCCGCGCCCCAACTGAAGAGGATCGAATACATGCCCACGCTGCGGAACTGGTAGTCCCAGAGCCACTCGCCGATCTGTTTCAGGCGGCGCTGCCCGGGGGCGCCGGTCTCGCCTTGCAGCAGCAGGATGAACTCGTAGTCGCTGTAATGGAAGGCGATGTCCTCTTCATGCAGCAAGTGGCGCACGACGTGGGACATCTCCGACGGCGAGGGCGCGGCGGATTCGTTCACCGACAGGGAGAGCGCCAGGCCGTCGAGCGGCGCGTTGCTCTCGATCAGGGCGTCAAAAGTGGCGCGGTCGTGAATGCCGGCCTGGATCTGGCTCTCGGTGTCCATCCCGGCATTCGGAAGAGGGGCTTCCGGGGCCGGCGCCGAGGCCGGTTCAGGCGGCGCGGCTTCGCGCGCGGCGGGCCTTCGGGGCGCCCGGGCCGCCCGGCGCCGCTTCGAACGCTCTTCCGGCAGCGCGGGCGCCGCCGGCTTCGGCGGGGCGGCCTGAAGCGTGGGCGCGGACGAGGCGGCCATTTCCTTCCGGATCCGCTCGCGCTCCTCCATCCTGGCCCGCAACTCCGTGTTCACGTCGCGCAATTGTTCATTGCTGCGCTTGAGCACGTCGCAGACGAGGGCGACGAAAGCGACGCCCAAAACCACGGCGAGCGCGAGGAAGATGCGGATTTCGAGTGCGCCGAAGAGATCCATTGATCTAGGGTTATTGTACGAGCGGCGCGCGGCCGCCGCGAGCGGGAAACACCTTAGAACCCCCTTAGGAGTTGCCTTAGTACCTGGGGATTTTAGGACTATCGGGGATGAAACTCGCTTGTGCCCGCCGGGCGGGCCTCCTAGCGGACATACTCGACCAGGGCGATGTCGGAGCTTTGCGAGTCCGTCTGCACCCAGAGCAGCTCCTTGCCATCGGGGGACACACTAATGTGCCGTTGGGTCAAAAGGACCGGCTTGGTGAGAGGCAGCAGCTTGCGGGTTGTGCGCGAGGCGAAATCGAAGTAGAGCAGTTGATCCCTGGCCGCGTTCGTGTGATAGACGCCCTCCTTACCGAGAGCCCAAAAACGCCCGGAGAGATCAGGGATCAGGGTTTCTTCGGAGCCATTCGGGGTGCGGCGGATCAGGGCGGGCGCTTCCCGGCTGCGGGAGAAGTAGAGGTACTTGCCATCGGATGACTCCTCGGGCTCAAAGCCACCGGCTGTGGTCACCTGTTCCGAGGCGCCTCCTTCCGCGGGAATGCGCCAGATCTCATGGCGGCCGGTCCGGTTGGAGGAGTAGTAGATCCAACGGCCATCCCGGGACCAACTGGGGACGATGTTCTCAAACGGATCGTGGGTGATCTGCCGCGGCGTGCCGCCCTGCGTGGAGAGGACCATGACCTGGGCGGCGGTGCCGATGCGGACGTCATAGGTGAGCAGCCGTCCATCGGGCGACCAGTTTGGGGAGGCGCCGATCGGGCCCTTGGTTGGAACCTGTTGAGGGGTGCGGCCGGCACGGTCCGCGATCCAGAGGGCGGCCTCACCAGAGCGGCGGGAAACGAACGCGATGCGATCCTGTTGGGGCGAGTAACGGGGGTCGAAGTCCGGGTAGGTGGAGGCGATCCATTGGGAGGGCGGGGCGGCCTGTCGAGGCTGAGTGAGCGCGGCGTGCCAGATGTTGGTGTCGAGCGTCGTCTGCTCCACCACGATCCGCGCGCCGTCCGCGGACAACGAGGGATACGACGCCCCGCGCGGCAGCCGTATGGGGCTCACCGCGCTGGTATCCAGCCGGAGCCGGAAGCCGGGCTCACTCGAGCCGAGCGTGAGTAACAGCTCCTGGCCGCCGGGCACAGCGGCGATGGCGCGCAGGTTCCCTGCGTTCGCCATGACGGTCCGGCAGGTCCCGTCCTTGATATCGAGTAAGTCCACCGAGCCGGACAGGAATTGCGGAAAGCGAATGAACGCTAAGTGAGACCCGCCCGCGACAAACACGGGAGCCGCTACCGAATAAGTATCAGGCGGGGCGGTGGTAAGCCGGCGGCGGCTGCCGGACTCGACATCGAGCATCACCAGGCCGAGCGGCTCGGAATCCCCGGAGGCGACATAGACGATACTCCTGCCGTCGGGATGCCAGCCATACAAGGCCCGGAAGCCTGAGGACTCCGCTTCCCGCAGCCCCCCTCGCTTCTGCTCGAGAAGCAGGCGTTCGGCGCCGCCCAGGCTGGGCATGACCAACACCTGCAGCAGATCTCCTTTTTCGCGTTGGAAGGCGACGTACTTTCCGTCGGGCGACCAGAGGGGCCAGCTTTCCGGTTCGGGAGTGACGGTGAGCCGCAGCGGACTGCCGGCGTCGATCAGCTTGACGAAGATATCGAGACTCCCGCCGCCTTCGCCTTCCCAGGCATAGGCCACGGTCTTACCGTCCGGCGAGATGGAGGGTTGGACCTCGCGGGTGTTGGACGTGAGGATCGGGCGCAGGACCATTTCCGCGGCGGGCTGCACCGGGGGATCGGGCTTTGGGCGCAAGATCAGGAAGGCCGCGGCGGCGGCGGCCGCGAGAGCCGCGGCGACGATCCAGAGCCGGCGGGGCTGGGGCGCCGGCGGCGGCGGGGCGGTCTCCAGGTCGCGCTTCAGCCGCTTCAGGTCCGCCAGTAAGTCCGCGGCGGTTTGATAGCGCAGCGCCGGGTCTTTCTCGATGGATCGCAGGATGATCCGCTCCAGTTCGGCGGGTACCCGCGGGTTCAACCGGACGGGCGGCGTGGGCGCCTGATGGAGAATGGCGTCCATCACCTCCGGCGCCGAGGCGCCATGGAACGGCAACGCGCCCGTAGCCATCTGGTACAGCACCGCGCCCAGGGAAAACAGATCCGACCGTCCATCGGCGGTGCGCCCGAGCGCCTGCTCCGGACTCATGTACCGGGGCGTGCCCAGCACGACACCCGGAGCGGTCAACTCCTGGGTGAGCGTGGTGGATGCCTCGGTGGGCGCCGCGGCCTGAATGCGCGCGAGGCCGAAGTCGAGCACCTTGAGTTGGCCGCGCCGGTCGATCATCAGGTTGTCGGGTTTCAGATCTCGATGGAGCACGCCGCGCGAGTGAGCCTCGGAGAGCGCGTCGGCGGCCTGCACGGCTAAGTCGAGTAACTCGGGCAAGGCCAGGGGACCCGATTGCAAATGCGCGCCGAGCGTGGGGCCTTCGACATATTCGAGGGCCAGATAGTAAGTGCCGCCGTCCTCACCGATTTCGTAGAGGTGACCGATGTTGGGATGGTTGAGCGAGGAGGTGGCCCGGGCTTCAAGCAGGAACCGCTTGAGGCGCGCCTCATCGGCGGCGACGGCGGGCAGCAGGGTTTTGAGGGCGACGAAGCGGTTGAGGCGTGAGTCGCGCGCCTTGAAAACCTCGCCCATGCCGCCGGCGCCGAGGCGCGAGAGGATCTCGTAGGGGCCCAGAGTGTCACCCACGGCGCGCGGCATTGGAGTAGTGTACCCGATCGAGGCTGGGGCGCTTGAGGCTCCCTACGCGGGATAGAATAAAGTCCTTCATCATGCCCGCCACGGTTCGAATCGTCAGGCTTTTCGTCGCTTCTCCCGGAGATGTCGCCACGGAGAGGAATCACGTGGCCGAAGAGGCAGAGGCCCTGAATCGCAACCTTGCGGCTGAACACGGTGTGCACTTCAGAGTGCTTGGATGGAAAACCGATGTCCGTCCCCGGGTCGACGAAAAGGGCGCGCAAGGGCCGATTGACGAAGACCTGCCGGTAAGTGAGTGCGACATCGTGGTGGGCATTCTGTGGACGAGGCTTGGCCAACCGATGCCGGAGATGGGCGGGAAGACCGGCACCGAGCACGAGATCCGCGAAGCCATCGCCGGGTGGAGAAAGGGTAAGCGTCCCGAGGTGGTGGTCTGCTTCAACCAGGCACCCTACAACCCCAAGGACATAGCGGAGTCCAAGCAGAAGACGCGAGTGCTGGAGTTCAGGGAGGAGATCCCCGGGCTTCTCCTCGACTATGACGGCGCGGACGATTTTCAAAAGAAGATCCGGGACTATCTGGAGAAGTACCTGATTGCCCGCCACCCTCCTACCAGCGGAAAGACCGCGGCGCCACCCGCGGGCGACCCTGGGCGCTACCTGCGGAGCCTGCAGGAGGAGACGTCGCATTTCGATGTGCAAGGCCTCAGGTTCGGCGACCACCGCGCGTACCAGTTTTCGATCGAGGAGTTCTACATTCCTCTCACGACATCTACCGGAGCCGGCAAGGCCGCAGGGGAGTGGGGCGGGG